>DASUSZ010000321.1:0-8460 GCA_036374815.1 Vicinamibacterales bacterium
GAAAAGATCTGCAGGTCTTCAACGACATTGCCGATCAAGTGAATCGCTACACGCAGCTGACCATCTTCGACAGCATCTCGGCCTCCGTCGATGACGGCCGCGTCGTCCTTTCCGGATGGGTGACGATGCCGTTCAAGAAGGATGATCTCGAGCGCCGCGTCCGCAAGGTCGAGGGCGTGATGACGCTGGAGAACAAGATCGGCGTGCTGCCGGTGTCGCAGTTCGACGACGAGCTGCGGTTCAGGATTGCGAGGGCGATCTACAGCCACTCGTCGTTCTGGAATTACGCGGCGATGGCCAACCCGCCGATCCGCGTCGTCGTCAATCGCGGCCGCGTGACGCTCGAGGGCGTGGTGCAGAGCAACGTCGAGCGCATGCTCGCACGCTCGCTGGCTTCTGGCTTCGGTGAATTCGAACTGAAAAACGAGCTGAAGACAGACGCGGAAGTGCGCGAGTCGATGGAGACGCGCAAGAGTAACTGAGGGCTTGCGCGGGCTTACGGGCTTACGGGCTTGCGGGATTTCACGAACCAAATCGCGCCGATGAACGTGAGCAGGACCAGTACTCCCATTGCGCCAAACAGGGCGAGGGTGTTGAAGAGGATCGATTCCTTTTCCATCCTCGCCTCGATCGTCAGCGGCGTGCCCTTGATGCGCTCGGTCAGCGGCTGTTCCCACACGATGATGTTGCCGCGCTCGATGGTGCGCGACGGCGAGTTGTGAAAGTCGACGCGGCTCGGCAAATGCAGCCGCACCGCGACCAGCTCGTCGCCCTGCCATCCGGCATTGCCCACCTCCTGCCCGGCTGACGCGTTCATTTGCTGGCTGAACTCGAAACGCTCGCCGGCCTCCAGGTAGCGATAGGCGGACCAGTTGAACGGCGGCGCCTCTCCGAGGCGGCGGATGTCGTCGACGTCGAGCCGCAGATGCACGTAGCGCCGGCCTTCGCGCCGGGAGATCGTGACGCTGGCGACGCGCGTGACCGGCGTGGTGTAGAAGTCGCGCACCACCATGCGATCGAGGCGGGCGTTCGGGTCGAGCGGCAGTTTGGCGCCGCGCAAGGCGACCAGCGCCGGCACCGACGCGTTGACATACACCGTCGCCGAGCCGTCAAGGGCGAGAAAAATCTCTTCTTCGTATTCGTATTTTCTGGCGATGACGTTGCCGCAGGCGATCGACGCCAGCACGGCGATCAGCACCAGCGCGAAGGCGAGACGCACGATCGAATAATATCGTCTGATGGGCGCGCGTCCTATTCTCTTTCTGATCGACGGCAGCAACCAGATGTACCGCGCCTATCACGCGATCCGCGGGTTGACGCGATCCGACGGCAAGTCGACCAACGCCACCTACGGCTTCATCACGATGCTCCGCAAGCTGCTGGCCGATCATCAGCCGCAATACATTGCCGCGTCGTTCGACCTGCGCGGCCAGACCTTCCGTTCGCAGGTAGCCGCGGACTACAAGGCCAACCGTACGCCGATGCCGGGCGACCTTGCCGAGCAGGTGCCGTGGGTGCACGAGGCGTGCGAGGCGATGGGCGTGCCCGTGCTGACGCTCGAGGGCTTCGAGGCTGACGACGTCATCGGCACGCTGGCGACCAAGGCCGTCGCGCATGGCTTCGACGCGGCGATCGTCACCGGCGACAAGGATTTCTTTCAGCTCGTTCGCGACGGCATTCGCGTCTACAACCCGAAGGACGAAGGCACGTGGTACGACGAGGAGGGCGTGAAGGAACGCTGGGGCGTTGCGCCGTCCCAGGTCTGCGACGTGCTGGCGTTGATGGGCGACTCGATCGACAACGTCGCAGGCGTTCCCGGCATCGGCGAAAAAGGCGCGACGGAGTTGATCAAGACCTACGGATCGCTCGAAGCGCTGCTCGAGCACGCCTCCGAGGTCAAGAACAAGCGGCAACGCGAAGGGCTGATCAATTTTGCCGACCAGGCCAGGCAAAGCCGGCGGCTGGTGACGATCTCGACCGACTGCGACGTGCCGTTCGACCTCGAGCGCTTCAAGTTCCGCGGCGCCGATCGCGAGCGGTGCTACGCGCTGTTCTCGAAGATGGAGTTCCGCACGCTGGTGCCGGAGTTCGCGCCGACGGCGTCTTCGGTCGACAAGGACTACGCGCTGATCGAATCGATTGAGGACCTGAACGCGCTGGTCGCCGAGATGACAGCGGCCGGCCGCTTCAGCATGAAGGTGATCACCGACGGCACGGCGCCGGTGCGCGGCAAGCTGGTGGGCATCGCCATCGCCACGTCGAAGGCGAAAGCGCGCTACATCCCGCTCGGACACGAGGGATTCGGCGGCGGCTTTGCGATGCCGACCGCGCAGGCGCTGCAGATGCTGGCGCCGCTGCTGACCGATCCGGAGATCGAGAAGATCGGCCACGACTTGAAGGCCGATCTGATCGTGCTCGGCCGTCACGGCGTCGACGTGCAGAACCCGAAGGGGTTCGACACGATGCTCGCGAGTTATCTCATCGATGCGAACCGATCGAGCCAGGCGCTCGAGCCGCTCGCGCTCGAGCAGCTCGGTTACAAGGCGGTCACCGAGGAAGAGGTGCGCGGCAAGGGCGTCAAGGCAATCGCCTTCGCGCAGGTCCCCGTCGACAGCGTGCTCGACTACGCGGGCGAGCGCGCGGATCTCGCGCTGCAGTTGTCGGAGCGCTTCAAGCCGGTGCTGATCAAGGACGAGCTCGAATCGGTGTACCGCGAGCTCGAGCTGCCGCTCGTCCCGATTCTTGCCGGGATTGAACGCACCGGAGTCCGCGTCGACGTGAAATCGCTGGCAGCGCAGGCCGTGGTCCTGGATCGCGAGATGAGCGATCTCAGCCGCCAGATCTTCGGCCTGGCCGGCGGCGAATTCAACATCGGATCGCCGAAGCAGCTTGCCGAGGTGCTGTTCGACAAAATGCAGCTGCCCGTGCTGAAGCGCACCGGGACCTCGCGCGCGCCGTCGACCGCGGTGGAAGTGCTCGAAGAGCTCGCGCAACAGCACGACGTCTGCCGGTTCATCCTCGACTGGCGGCAGTTGTCGAAACTGAAGGGCACCTACATCGACGCGCTGCCGACACTGGTGAACCCGGAGACCGGCCGCGTGCACACGCAGATCAGCCAGGCCGTCGCCGCGACCGGACGTTTGAGCAGCAGCGATCCGAACCTGCAGAACATCCCGATTCGCACGGAGATCGGGCGGCAGATTCGCAGCGCCTTCATCGCCGATCCCGGCAACGTGCTGATCTCAGCGGACTACTCGCAGATCGAGCTGCGCGTGCTGGCGACGATGTCCGGCGACGAGACGCTGACGGCAGCGTTCATCCGCGGCGACGACATTCACGATCAGACCGCGCACAAGGTGTTCGGCCCCGACAGCATGCTCGATCCGTACGAGCTGCGGCGCCGCGCCAAGATCATCAACTACGCGCTGCTCTACGGCAAGACCGCGTTCACGCTCGCGAAAGACATCGGCGTGACGCAGCAGGCGGCGCAGCAGTTCATCGACGCCTACTTTGCCGGCTTCCCGCGCGTGCGCGCGTTCATCGACAAGACGCTCGCCGACGCCCAAGCCACCGGCGTCGTCAAGACGATGTTCGGCAGGAGGCGGCCGGTGCCGGAGCTGACGAGCAGGAACTTCCAGATTCGCGCCGGCGCCGAGCGGATCGCCGTGAACATGCCGATCCAGGGAACGGCGGCCGACATCCTGAAGCGCGCGATGATCGACGTGCACGCGGCGTTGAAGCGCGCCAATCCGCAGGCGCGGATGATCCTGACGGTGCACGACGAGCTGCTGTTCGAATCGCCGAGGGACCAGGCCGATGATGTCGCGGCGCTGGTGAAGGACAAGATGTCGAACGCGGTGAAGCTGAGCGTCCCGCTCGATGTCGACGCAGGAATAGGAGAGAACTGGACGGAGGCGAAGGGATAACGCGGGTTGCGGGCTACGGGCGTGCGGCTCGCGCTACTTCCACCGTTCTTTTACGACGGCCCATTCGCCTCGCAGGTCGGCTTCGGCTTGCGTGCGTCGATCCGGGGCGAGGCGTTGGACGCGATCCGGGATGATGCCTTCGAGCACCAGCTTGTCGAGATCGGCGCGCAGCGCCGCCGAGCGCGAGCCGGCTAATCTCGCGCGCACCCAGCCGGCGATCGCCGCGTTCCAGGCGTCGAGCGGCTCGCCGCTGCCGCGCGCCGCGACGGCCAGGAAATACGCAGCCGCGGCCGACCCGGGATTTCTCGCGAGCTCGCGCGACATCCGCTCGCGGAAGCGCTTGAACGTCTCGATGCGCGCGCCGCGGTCGAGCGAATCGGCGTAACGCTCCACCGCGCTGCCCCACCACTCGAGCATTGCTTCGGCGGTGTCGGTGCCTTGCGCGATGGCGTGCTCGATGCCGCTCTCGAACAGCGTCGCGGCCGCGCCGTAATCGTCTTCGAAGAACAACGCTTCGCCGAGCGCCATCAGAAAGTCGACGTGATCGCGCGTGTCGAGGTTGGAGACGCGCACGGTGCCGAGCGCGGTGCGGGCGGCCGACAAATCGCCGGGATCGGCGCGCTCGCGGTAGCGCTCGAGGTGGGCGCGGGCGAGAACGACCGTGGCGGAGTCGGCGGTGGCCGGCGTTTTCTGCGCCACCGCGGCCGCCTCGATGGCGGCGTCGAACTGGCGCTGGTTGTAGAGCGACCGCGCCCTGGCCAGCTCCGCCCGCTGCGCGGAAACAGACAGCGCAGCAACGAGCACGAGCGCCACGGAAAGCGCAGCGGTTCTCATCATCACCAGGGCCACAGATGACACAGATAACACAGAATAGAGGCGAACCATGACAAAGAGTGTTCCGTTTCATCTGGACGGTAAAGCGCTCTTGCAAGCCGGCATGGCCGAGCGGAAGATGAAAGAGCGTTGATCAAGATCGTCACTGCCATCGCGTTGCTCGCGACGATTTCTTCGCAGGCTACCGTGTTGCGAATCCGAGTCGTGCTGCCTGACGGCACCGGCGCGCCGGTGCCGCTGCCGCGCGTGTTGCTGCTGATCAGCGACAACCCGGCAACCGGCGAGCCGCGGCGCGTGCGCACGGACGCGAACGGGGAGATCGAGTTGAAGCTCGCGCCGGGCAACTACGCGATCGAATCGGATCGCCCGGTGGCGTTTGGCGGACAAGCCTACTCGTGGACGCAGTACATCGACGTTCCAGCGGGCAAGGAAACGACGCTCGACCTGACGGCGAGGAACGCGACGATCGAAGCCGCGGATGCCGCTCCCGCGTCCGCGGCCGATGCGCCGGTGGCGGCAAACTCCGCGGTGCTGCTCGCGAAATGGCACGACAGCGTGTTCGAGATCTGGACGCCGACACGGCACGCACAGGGATTCCTGATCGATTCGCGCGGTCTCGTTGCCACCAGCCACAGCGCGATCGACGGCGCCACGGCGGTCGAGGTCGAGATCAGGACGCGCACGGATCACTTCAAGGTGCCCGGCAACGTTGTCGTTGACGATCGCGCGACCGGCACCGCGTTCGTGTCGATCGATCCCGACGCGATCAAGACGATTGCACCGATCGGGCTCCGCTGCGGCGCGCCCAATCCGCCCGCCGTGCGCTACGAAGACGAGATCAGCACGATCGCCGCGCCGATGCTGACGGGCAAGGACGTGGTCGACGGCGTGGTGACGCGCGTCACGTCGCAGGCGATCTTCGCGGACATGCGCATCTCGCGCGAGACGATGGGCGGGCCGGTCTTCAACAGCAGCGGCGAGCTGCTCGGCATCAGCTCGATTGAAGCCGACCCCACCAGGTTTACGCGCGTCGCGGCGTGGACCATTCCGATCGAGAAGGCGTGCGAAGCGATGGCGCTTGCCACGAAGGCAATGGCTGGGGCTGCGGCGCCGAAAGGCATCCGGCTGCCGCTCGAGACCGGCGCCGCGTCGGCCGCGGTCCCGATGACCGCGCCAAGACAACCAAAAACCGGCCTCACCACGATCAAGGCGTCGGACTTCGACATCACCCTGCTGACCTCGACGCGCGCGCGAGAGATCGGCGACTCCAATCCGCGCATGGACTTCGACGCCTGGACGGACTACCTCCGCTATGCGCCGCCGTTGCTGCTGGTCCGCGTCAGCCCGCAGTTCGAGGAGAGCTTCTGGAAAACGCTGGCGCGCGGCGCGGCGATGACGCAGGGGCTGAACCTGCCGCCGCTGAAGAACTTCACGTCGAACTTTTCCAGGATGCGCGCGCACTGCGGCGACGCCGAGGTGCTGCCGGTGCATCCGTTCGTGATCGAACGCCGCATCAACGACAAGCAGACGATCCGCGAAGGCCTCTACGTGTTCGATTTGAAGGCCTTCGGGCCGCATTGTCCGACGGTGAGGTTCTCGATGTATTCCGAAAAGGATCCACAGAAGCCGGACACCAAGGCGATCGATCCCAAACTCTTCGAGCAACTGACGAAGTCCTAGTCGCGCTTCCGGCGTACAATATCGAGCTGGAATGACCGAGCCGGTGATCGTCCCGCGAGCGGAACACCCGATTTCGCGGCGGGACATCGATCCAGATGCGCTGAAAGTCCTCTATCGCCTCCACGAATCAGGCTTCGTTGCGTATCTGGTCGGCGGCAGCGTCCGCGACCTGCTGCTCGGCCGTCACCCGAAGGACTTCGACATCGGGACGTCGGCGCATCCCTACCAGGTCAAGAAGCTGTTCCGCAATTGCTGGATCATCGGGCGGCGCTTCAGGCTGGCGCACGTGCGGTTCGGCGTCAAGACGATCGAGGTGGCGACCTTCCGCCGCAACATCCCCGCCGGCAGCGAGAACGAATCGGCCTTCGATCCGGAGCCCGCCGAGGAGCCGCGTCGCGATCGGCGCGAGGAGCCGATCCTGGATCCCGTGGCGCAGGGGCGCGCCGACGCGCAAGCGCTGCTCAATCCAAAGCCGCAGCCGCACGACAACACCTTCGGCACTCCCGAGGAAGACGCGTTCCGCCGCGACTTCACGATCAACGCGCTGTTCTACGACATCGGCACGCACGCGATCATCGACTACGTCGGCGGCCTCCAGGATCTCAAGGATGGGTTGATCCGCTGCATCGGCGATCCGAACGAGCGCTTCCAGGAAGACCCGGTGCGCATGCTGCGCGCGATCGTCATGGCGTCAAGGCTCAATTTCCGCCTCGACCGGCCGATCGTCGACGCCATCGCCAGGCACCGCGGCCTGATGGGCACCGCGTCATCGGCACGCTTGATCGAGGAGTACTACAAGATCCTGCGCTCCGGCTCCGCCGAACTCACCTTCCGCGGCCTTGCCGAACATCGCCTGCTCGACCCGGTGACGCCGGAAATCCAGCGCGGCGCCAAAAACCAGGCGCTGTGGGACAGCCTGGCGGCGCTCGATGCGTATCGACGCCGGTTCGACAGCGCGCCGGCCACGCTCAGAAATCCCGTGTTGCTCGGCACATTGCTGCTGCCGCTCGGCTTGATGCCGCGCCGCGAAAAGACGTTCCGAGAACACGGTGACGAAGAACGAGATCACGGGGACGAGCCACAGCCGGGCAACGAGCTCGTGCCGAGGGCGAGGTCGAAGTTCAAGCGTCCGCCGAAAGAACCGATCCTGAAGATCGGCATGCTGCCGATCGCGCGCGGCGATACCGAGCGGCTGCGCCAGCTGTTGTCGCTGCAATCGCGCATCGCGGATCTCGAAGCGTCGCCGCGCGCCAAGCGCGCGCTGATGCATCGCGGCCCGTTCGAAGACGCGCTGACGTGGTTCGAGATCCACGGCCACGCGCCGGCGGTGCTGGAACACTGGAAGGGATTCATCGAGGCGCTGGGCGACGAAGCCAAACACCCGCCCGAAGGTAACGGTGCGCCGGTTGACGGCGACGGCGGCCTGCGTCGTCGTCGTCGAAGAGGACGCCGCCGCCGCGGCGGAAGAGGATTTAAACCAAGGCCGCCCGAAACCTGATCGGCGGCCCTGGCTAGCTGAATACTCGAATACCCGAATACCTATCCGTTTTTGCGTTCGAACTCCTGCATGAACGACACGAGCGCGTCGACGCCTTCTTCCGGGAAGGCGTTGTAGATCGATGCGCGCATGCCGCCGACGGAGCGATGACCCTTCAGCCCGTCGAGCCCCGCCGCCGTCGTTTCCTTCACGAACTTGTTCTCGAGCTCTTCACTCGGCAGCCGGAAGGTGATGTTCATGCGCGAGCGGCTGTTCTTCTCCGCGGTGCCGCGGTAGAAGCCGCTGCGATCGATTTCCGCGTACAGCTTCGCAGCCTTGCGCTCATTGTGCTGGCCGATCGCATCGAGCCCGCCCTGCGCGAGCGCCCACTTCATCACCAGGCCCATCAGGTAGATGCCGAAGCACGGCGGCGTGTTGTACATCGAGCCGTTCTCCGCGTGCGTGGCGTAGTTGAGCATCGTGTGCAGCGACTTCTGCGACCGCGTCAGCAGATCCTCGCGGATGATGACCAGCGTCACGCCA
>DASUSZ010000322.1:0-4409 GCA_036374815.1 Vicinamibacterales bacterium
CGTCGGTGGCCTTTCACTTGCTCTAAGACCGGCATGCGCTCAGAAAGCGGCTACACACTGATCGAAGTGCTGATCGTGGTCGGCCTGATAGGCATCATCACCGCGATTTCGGTGCCGGTGTTCATCGAGTCGAACGCGCGCAGCAGCCTGTGGACCGGCGCCGAACAGGTCGGCGCGACCATCCGCTCGGCGCGCTTCAAGGCCATCAGCCAGAACACGTCGTATCGCGTGGTCTTCAACTGCCCGAATGCCAACGAGCTTCGCACCCTGATCGTGACTGGCGATCCGCTCGTTGACGATGACGCGGGCCGTTGCGGCGTGTCGCTCGATGGCGATTCCGGCATCATCGAGCTGCCTGGCGGCGTCGCTTACGACGTCGCCGGCGCGACGCACCTGCAGGTCACCGGCCGCGGCATTTTCACCGCCGCCGGCGGCGCGATCCCTTTAACCGTCACGGTGACTCATGGCGTGGCGACGCGACTGCTGACCGTCAGCGGCACCGGCCAGGTGACCTTCACCGATGTTGAATAACGAGCAAACCATGTCGAACAACGAACGCGGTTTCACGCTCGTCGAGGCAATCGTCGCCGTGATGATCTGCACGATTGGACTCGTGGCGATGGCCGAGCTCCTCGCGGTCACGCTGCGATTGCAGCAGCTCGGTCGCAATTCGACCAGCGCCGTCCGCCTCGCGCAGGACAAGGTCGACGAGCTGACGACGATGAATTTCGCGACCAACCCGCAGGCATCGTGCGGCGGATCGCTTGATCCGGCTGCGCCCGACGCCAACCATTCCGACACGCCGATGGAAGATAACGGCACGCCGGACGATCCCCTTGACGACACGGTCACCAAGGGCTACACGCGGCTCTGGTTGATTGAGGCGGGGCCCGATGGTGACGCGAACCTGCGCCAGGTGACCGTGCGCGTCGTTCCCGACGTCGCCGATCGCCGCACGGCGGCGCCGTACGATCTCGTGACGTTCATCAGGGGAGTGGGGCCGGTATGTCCATGAACCTTCGCAACGAACGCGGCTTCACTCTCGCCGAGCTGATGGTGGCGACGCTGATCACCACCGCGGTGCTTGGCGGCGCGGTGATGCTGACCTCGCAGGTGCAGAACAGTTTCCGCCGCCAGATCGAAGACTCGGCGGGCGAGCAGGAAGGGCGCTACGCGCTCGACTGGGTCAGCCGTCTCATTCGCGCAGCCGGCAACAACCCGTTCGGCCTGCCGGTCAACGTCGGCGACACCGCGAATTGTCCGGCGCCCGGCCAGACGTATGACTGGGTGATCATCAATCCGTTGGGCAACATGACCAACGACAACATCCGGCTGCAGACCGACGCCAACCCGCCGGACGGCATTCTCGGCGGACCGGCCTGCGACCAGGCGAACGAAGACGTCACGGTGTCGTACGACCCGATGACGAGCAGCATCACGTTCCTGGACAACAACCTCGGCGGCGCGGCCGTGGTCCGCACCGACGCCGTCATCGACGGGCTGCTGTTCGTATTCAAGGACTCCAACCGTGTGCCGACCGCGAACCCGGCGAACGTCGTCTACGTCGAGACGCAGGTGACGGTGCGCACCCGCACCATCAATCCGATCACGATGTTGCCGGAAACCCGGCTGCTCACGCAGGAAGTGCGTTTACGCGGGCGGAACTTTTAAGAGGCGATCATGACTACGCATCCAATGAATCCCGTTCGTTCGGAACAAGGCGTTGCGCTGATCATCGTGCTGCTGCTGCTGGCCGTGATGGCCGGCCTCACGACCGGCCTGACCTTGAACGGCCAGACCGAGATCGCCATGGCGCACAACGAGCAGTACTACGCCGGCGCGCGCGCGGCCGCCGAAGCGGGCATGAACCGCGCCACCGAGCAGATCCTCGGCAACATCACCGACAACCTGATGGTGACCAAGGCGGTGCCGGTGATCGGCAACGGCCCGTTCAATCTGACCGACGAGTACTCGTACACCTTCGAGATCCTCGACGACGATGATCCGGTGTTGTACGGCGGCGCCGCGCTGACCGGCCCCGGCCCCGGCACGCAGCTCGAGGCGATGGCGGAAGATGGCGATCCGAACGTGGACGGCAACATGCGCATGGTCGTTCGCGCCACGGCCACCGGCCCGCGCGGCACCATGGTGACGATTGCGCGAATCCTCGAGTCGGTGGCGATTCCCGATCTGCCGACGACGACGACGATCAACCCCGCGATTCTGGTCAACGGCGATCTCAGCATCGCCGGTAACACCAAGGTCATCGGCACACAGGGTAACGTTCACGCCAACGAGGACGTCACGGGTTCGGGCGGCTCATACGAAGTCGCCGGCAACCTGACCGCGTCCGGCGACCTGATCGGCGACATTCATGCGACGGGTCTCACGGCCGGCGGCATGCCGCCGATTCCGGTTCCCGAAATCAAGGTGGCGGATTACACGGGACTCGCCACGCACAAGCTGACCTCGACGGGCGCGATCCTCGTCCTGTCGGGCGGCATGTGGGTGCCGTGCTTCGGCAAGGGCGCTACGGAATGCCCGGTCGGTTGGTCCTACAGCCTCGCGACCAACACGTGGAGTGCGTCGGGATCGATGCCGACCTCTGGCGTCAACAAGTCGACTTACTGGGTCGAGGGCAACGTTGCGCTGAACGGCACCGGTAAGACGGCGGGTTTTACGCAGATGTCGGTCCTCGCCGAGGGCAACCTGACCGTCCAGGGCAACGGCAAGTTCAAGCCGGGGAACGAATCGGGCATCCAGTTCGTGACCAACGGCGACTTCGACCTGAGCGGCACCGTCGACGCCGACGACTCGCTCGACATGGACGGCCAGATCCTGGTTCGCGAGCAGATGCGCATTGCCGGCAACTCGGAATTCCAGGGCCGCGTCATGGTCGAGGACCGCGATCACGCGGACAACATCTACAACGCCGTCACGAACCCGAACGGCAACCGTGGCGGAGATCCGCTCGAGGTCAACAGCTTGTCGGGCAACATGACCGTCACGTATAACGGTTCGCTCGGCGGCATCACCGTCGAAATCCCGGGCGGCCCCGACACGTATACCAATACGATCTCCGGCTGGATCGAGCAGTGATTCGTTTCGTCAGGTTACTGTGGACGGCGGCCGTGATTGCGGCCGCCGTTCCGGCGTACGGGCAGTCGCTTGGTGAGATCGCGCGCCAGGAAGAAGCGCGCCGCGCCGGCGGCAGCAAGTCGGTGAAGACGCTGACCAACGCCAGCCTCGATCCGTCGGCAATTGCGCCGGCGGCCGGTGCTGCGCCCGTTGCCGCGTCGTGCTACATGAGCATCAAGTTGGGGCGTTGCGTGAGCGCCGACGAGATGATCGCGAACAGCGCGGCCGGCAGCCTCACCAGGGAGCTGGCGCCGCTCGAGCCGAAGTGGCGGCAGGATGCGGCTCAGCTCCGCTCGCAGATCGAGAGAACGCAGCGCTCGATCGCCACGCTCGAGACCGTCGTCGCCGATGGCACACGGGCTGCCAGCGAGCGGAAGTCCGCCGAGCAAACGCTGACCGCGGCGCGCCAGGCGCTGGCCGGTTTCGAGCGGCAATGGGTGAAGCTCGAGACGACCGCGGGCACGCAGAAAATCCCGCGCGCCTGGATCGAGCCGATCCCGGCATTGTCGTCGCGCGCGCCGCAACAGCAGTAGCCGTTACATCTCGCGCAAGGTCTCAGCAAACGCATCGGTGAAGAGCGCCGGCATGCCGCCGGTGTGCAGAAAGATCACCGTCTGATCGGGCGGGATCGCGCCGCTGCGAATGTGGCGAATCATCGCCGCGGCCGCTTTCGACGTATAGCAGGGATCGAGCAGCAGTGCTTCGCTGCGCGCGAACAGCGCGATCGCCTCGAGTCCTTCGCGCGACGGGATGCCGTAGCCTTCGCCGACGAATTCCTGATCGGTGAAGAGATCGCCGAGCTCGAGTCGTTCGGTTAGATTCAGCAGCGCCGCCGCCTCGTTGGCGATTCGCTTCGCGCGCTCGATCTTCTCGTCCTCGCCGGCGCTGACGGCCACGCCGTAGACTTCGTACGGCGCCTCGCAGAGTTTTGCGCCCAGCGTCAAGCCTGCCTGCGTGCCTCGCGATCCGCTCGCGTAATACAGCCGCGACGCCGTCACGGCGCGCTCGTTCAACTGATCGACGAGCTCCGCGGTGCCGCCGATGTAGCCGCACACGCCAATACCGCTGGAACCGCCGACCGGGATGACGTACGGCACACGCCCGGCGGCGCGCTCTTCAGCAACGACTTCCGCGACCACCGCTTCGTCCTGTCCGACGGCGAGCATTGGATCGATCGAGGGTACGAGCCTGATCGATGCGCCGTACAACTTGTCGAGCAGGAAGTTTCCGGCGACCGGGGGCGGGTCGCTGGTTGCGGTCAACACCAGCAC
>DASUSZ010000323.1:0-14098 GCA_036374815.1 Vicinamibacterales bacterium
GCGCGCACCGGCGACGCGCAGGCC
This sequence comes from Vicinamibacterales bacterium, assembly GCA_036374815.1. Classification (GTDB taxonomy): domain Bacteria; phylum Acidobacteriota; class Vicinamibacteria; order Vicinamibacterales; family UBA2999; genus 12-FULL-67-14b. The sequence goes on from DASUSZ010000323.1 coordinate 25, forward strand.
TCCATCAGCTTGAGCGGCAGCGCGATCAATTCGTAGTCGCCGGCCTCGACTTCGTCGAGCACGAGATTCTCGAGCACGCGCAGATCGTGCGCGAGCAGCTGCTGGTGGCTGTCGAGCGTCTTGCTGTCGGCGGGATCCACCGATTGCGCGTCGATGCCGACCAGCGTCACGCCGAGCGACGCCAGCCAGGCGATCGTATCCGGCGCGAACGCGGCAAACTCCGGCGACCACGTCGTTGGCGCCTTGTGGCACGTACGTACGAGCACGCGCGGAGGAAGCTGATCAGCGGCGTGCTGCAGATGCGCGCGCGTGATCAGCGGGCCCTTGCCGATTGCATGGATGACGCGGCACTTCCCAAGGAACGGATCCAGATCGAGCGAGCCGATCGCGGCAGCGTTGCGCCCATAGTGCAGCGGCGCGTCGGCGTGCGCGCCGAGATGCGGCGACATGGTGATCGCGCTGAGATTCACCGGGCATCCCGGTCCGATCTGCGCCGTCCATCGCTGTTGGTAGGTGGTGTCGCCGGGGAACGCCGGCGTGGCGGGCGAAAGCGGCGGCGAAATATCCCAGAGGCGCGGCATGTCTCAGCACACAATAGCGCGGATGAATTCCGAACGGGAATCGCTGACGCGCGCCATCGGCACCGTCGGACTTGCGGCCGGGATCATCAACATCATGATCGGCGGCGGCATCTTCAGGGCGCCGGCCGACGTTGCCGGCGCGCTCGGCGCGGCCGCGCCGGTTGCCTATCTGATCTGCGCGATCGCGTTCTCGCTGATCGTCACGTGCATCGCTGCTGCCGGCCGGCGCGTCTCGTTGACCGGCGGACCCTACGCGTACGTCGGCGCGACGCTTGGTCCGTATGCGGGATTTCTGTCCGGCGTGCTGTTGTGGATGATCGGCGTGTTCGCGACGGCGGCGGTATCCACGGTAATGGCGGCGAGCGTTGCCGAGCTGCTCGGATGGTCGGGCGCGTTGATGCGGAGCGTCATTCTCGCGACCGCGTTCGGGTTCTGGTCGTTCGTCAACATGCGCGGTGTCACCTACGGCGTGCGGCTCAACACCGCGATGACGATCGCCAAGCTGCTGCCGCTGCTGTTGCTCGCGGCGGCCGGCGCGTTTTTTGTGCGCGGCGAGAATCTCGTGGTCGCCGAGTGGCCCCCGGTTGGCGACTTCGCGCGCATGTCGCTGATTCTCGTGTTCGCGTTTGCCGGCATCGAGGTCGCGTTGATTCCGAGCGGTGAGGTGCGGGATCCGGAGCGGACGGTGCCGAGGGCGATCGCGCTCTCCATGATCGCCGTCACGATCCTTTATGTTGCTCTGCAGGTCGTGTCGCAGGGGATCCTTGGTGCCGCGCTGCCGTCTTCCCAAGTTCCGCTTGCCGACGCCGCGGGCGCGTCGCTCGGCGCGTGGGCGCGATCGTTGCTGCTGGCCGGCGCCGCCGTCTCGATGTTCGGCCATCTTGGCGGCATGACGCTCTCGATCCCGCGCATCGTCTACGCGTTGGCGCGCGACGGCTTTTTGCCGAAAGCGCTCGCCTCGGTGCACCCGGTCTACCGATCGCCGCAGCTGGCGATCGTGACGCAGTCGCTGCTGACGCTCGCGCTCGCGATCACCAGCACCTTTGCGGAGCTCGCCGTGCTCGCGAACGCCGCCGCGCTGGCACTGTATCTTGGCTGCGCCGTCGCCGCGTGGAAGCTGGGACAGTCACCCGTTGTTCCCGTGCTCGCCTGCGCGGTCATCGCGTGGCTGCTCACCGGCCTTCAGCCCGACGAATGGCTCGCCTTCGGCGCCTGCATCACCCTCGCCTCCGCCGCCTACTTCCTCCGCCGTCAACCGGTGCCTGGCACCTGACGACGGACTGACGCTTGCCGCCTCGCTGGCGACAGGTGCCTGGCACCCGACGACGGGTGAGGGCAGAGGTTGGCCGCAGGCAACAACTACAATGGCGGCCATGAAGAACCGGGGCGCCGTTACGATCGCAGTTTTTGCCATGTTGCTTGCCGTGGGCTTCGCGCAGCCCGCGCAGCGCTTCGACGTGCTGATCAAAAACGGCCGCGTGATGGACGGCAGCGGCAATCCCTGGTTCCCCGCGGATGTCGGCATCACCGCCGGCCGCATCGTCGCCGTTGGCGCGCTCGCAAGCGCTCAGGCGGCGCGCGTGATCGACGCAACCGGCAAGTACGTCGTCCCCGGATTCATCGACATTCATTCGCATGCAGACGATGGGTCAGGGCCGCGGGGCGGGTTGCGTGATGCGGATCCGATCCGGCGGTCGGCGCCGAATCTCGTCTCGCAAGGCATCACCACCGTGGTCGTCAACCAGGACGGACGTTCGCCGTGGCCGGTGGCGGATCAGCGCGCGCTGCTCGAGAAGACCGGCATCGGCCCGAACGCGATGTTGCTCGTCGGCCACGGAACGGTCCGGCGGCAGGTGATGGGTGAAGACGTGCGCCGACCCGCGCGGCCCGATGAAATCGCAAAGATGCGCGCGCTCGTCAGGGAGCAACTGCAACAAGGCGCGGTGGGCATGTCGGCCGGCCTCGAATACGACCCGGGAAGGTGGAGCACCACCGAAGAAGTCGTCGAGCTCGCAAAGGAGTTGCCGGCGGTCAACGGCGTCTACATCTCGCACGAGCGCAGCGAGGGTAGCGATCCGCTGTGGTACGTGCCCAGCCAGGACGGGCCGAGCGCCGTCACGCTGCTCGATGCCGTTCGCGAGACGATCGAGATCGGCGAGAAGAGCGGCGCACGCGTGGTTGCGTCGCACTTGAAGGCGAAGGGCGAGCATTACTGGGGCTCGAGCGCCGCGGCGGTCACGTTGATTCAACGCGCGCGCGATCGCGGCGTCGACGTCTGGGCCGATCAATATCCTTATCCAACGAGCGGCACCGATGGATCGACGGTGTTGATTCCTGCGTGGGCGACGCGCCCGCCAGGCGCGAATGCGAACCAGCCGCCGACGAATCGCGCCGACGTGTTGAAGCGCGTGCTGGGCGATCCGTCTTCGGCGAAGCTCGTTCGATCGGACATCGCGCACGAAATCCGCCGCCGCGGCGGCGCTGAGAACATCACCGTTTACGAGTACACGGACAAGTCGCTGTACGGTAAGTCGCTGGCGGAGATCGCGCGGTTGTGGAAGCTGGATCCCGTCGAGACCGCGATCAAGATTCAGCTCGAAGGCTTGCAGACGAGAAACGGCGGCGCGCGGATGCGCGGGTTCTCGATGGCCGAGTTCGACATGGAGCACATCGCGAAGCAGCCGTGGGTTGCGACATCCACCGACGGCGGCATCGCGATGCCCGCGGACGGTCCGTCCACGCACGCGCGCTTCTACGGCAGCTTCACGCGGAAGATCCGTCACTACTCGATCGATCGCGGCGCGATTTCGCTCGAGCACGCGATTCGATCGTCGACGTCGCTGCCGGCGCGCATCATGGACCTGAAGGACCGCGGCCAGATCCGCGAAGGCTTCGCCGCCGATGTAGTGGTCTTTGACCTCGCTGTGATCCGCGACAAGGCAACCTTCTTCGAACCGCATCAGCATTCCGAAGGCATTGAGTACGTGCTGATCAACGGCACCCTGGCCGTTGACGCCGGCAAGCTGACCCACGCCACGCCGGGCAAAGTCCTAGTTCGCTAAATTTCCCGCCTTTTCGCACTTTTTGCCGCTAAGTAGCGGTTGGTGCCAGGCACCCGATGACGGGATGACGGGATGACGGAACTTTCGGGGCCGTACTACTGTATTATCTCAGTAGCACAGTTACCGTGATTCTGCTGAAGCCCAATCCATCGTCGGGGGTGCCGATTTATCTCCAGCTCATGGAGCAGGTTAAGCACGCCATCGAAACGGGGGCGTTGAGGCCGGGCGAGCAGTTGCCGAGCATCCGGCCGCTGGCGGAGGAGCTGGTGATCAATCCGAACACCGTCGCCAAGGCGTATCGGGAGCTCGAGCACGAAGGCATCGTCGAGCTCCGGCAAGGGGCGGGCGCGTTCGTGTCGGATCGAGCGCCGACGAAGCAGGACGCCGAGAAGCTGAAGGCCGCCCAGGTGCTGGTGGCGCAGGGCATCGAGCGCCTCCGCGCGCGAGGGATTTCGGACGATGAGATTCGGCGGCTGGTCGAAGCGGAACTCTCGGGCATGAATCGAGGGGTGCGTCGTGAGTGAGCCTTCAGTGATCCAGACAGCGGGCCTGATCAAGCGCTATGACGAAGTGGAAGCGCTGCGGGGACTCGATTTGGCGGTGCCGTCGGGATCGATCTTCGGCTTCCTTGGCAGGAACGGCGCCGGGAAGACGACGACGATCAAAGTGCTGCTCGGGATGGCGCGTCCAGACGGCGGAGACGCGCGGGTGTTCGGGCAGTCGCCGCTCGATTCCGCGCAAGGCACGGCGATCCGGCTGCGCACCGCCTTCGTCGGCGACGAGAAGGGTCTCTACGACTACATGACGGTCGGCGAGATGATCGCCTTCACGCGATCGTTCTATCCAAAGTGGCGCGGCGACCTGGAGCAGCAGTTCCTGCGCCAGTTCGATCTCGCGGCCGGCCGCGGCATCAAGGGGCTGTCGCGCGGCATGCGCACCAAGCTCGCGATGCTGCTCGCGCTCTGCCGCGGCGCCGAGCTGTTGATTCTCGATGAGCCGACATCCGGCCTCGATCCGGCGATGGCGGAGGAAATGCTGCAGGCGCTCGTCGGCCACGTCGCCGCGGAAGGATCGACGGTGTTCTTCTCGTCGCATCAACTACCGGAAGTGGAACAGATCGCCGATCACGTGGCGATCGTCGATCGCGGGCAGACCGTCGTCTCCGGTTCGCTCGACGATTTGCGCGCGCGCTATCAGCGCATCCAGATGGTGTTCGACGGCGACGCACCGGACATCAAGGTGCGCGCGCCCGGCGCGCATCGCGTGCAACGCAAGGGGCGAGTGATCACGGTGTTGTCTTCATCGAGCGGCAACGCGGTGATCGACGAGCTGCGCGGCTACCGGCCGTCTTCATTCGACGTCTCGCCCGTCACCTTGAAGGACATCTTTCTCGAATCCGTACGAACGGAGGACTGACATGCTCTGGCACAAGGCGTGGCTTGAAACGCGCTGGCGTTTTGTCAGCGCGATCGTGATCCTGACGCTCCTGGCAGGCAGCAGCGTCTACGAGTACCTCGCATTGCAGCGGTTGATGCCGCAGCTGGCTGAGCGCGCAGAGGCGGCGATCGAGAATGCCGGCGTGCTGGGCGCGGCGATCCAGGAAGCGGTCGAGGTGCAGAAGACCTTCCGCGGCTTCATCTGGTACCGGACGTTCGCCGACAACCTGACGAGCCTCGGAGTGTTCTTCGCGATTCTGCTCGGTTGCGGCGGGCTGCTGTCGGAATCGTCAAAAGGTTCCGCGCTGTTCACACTCTCGCTCCCCGTCACCCGCCGCGAACTGCTCACCGCGCGCGCGGCTACCGGACTCGTGCAGCTGTTCGCGATCTCGATGATTCCGCCGCTGGTGATTCCGCTGCTCGCCCCGTCGGTCGGCCAGCAGTTCAGCATCCTCGATGCGCTGGTCCACGGCCTGTGCCTGTTCTTCGTCGCGGCGGTGTTCTTCAGCCTGGCGTCGTTTCTCTCGACGCTGTTCACCGACATCTGGCGGCCGCTGTTGATCGCCATCGGCATCGCGTGCGCGATCGCGATCGTCTCGTTCGTCGCCCCGCAGCTGGCGATCTTCAGCGTGATGAGCGGTGAGTCGTACTTCAAGACGGGAACGCTGCCCTGGACGGGACTGCTGATCAGCGCGGTGATAGCGACGGCGTTGCTATACAGCGCTGCGGAAACCCTCGAACGCCGTGACTTCTAGGAGATCCAAATGTTGATGATTGCTGCGTGCGTCGGCGTGGTTGCGATCCTGATCGGCGGCGTCGTGATGATGCGGGGAAAGGGCGCGTAGGTGGAGACCTGCGAGATCCCGGACGCTCGTAAGCTGGAGAATCGCGGGATGGCGTGGATGGTAGGGGCATTCGTGTTCTGCCCCTGCCATCTGCCGATCACGCTGAGCGTGCTGGCACTATTGTTCGGCGGCACCGCGGCGGGCGCGTTGTTGCGCGCCCACCCCTACATCGCCGCCGCGATCGTCACGCTGCTCTGGGCAGCGGGCACGTGGCGCGGTTTCGTGCTGATCAAACGCGCGCGGGCATTCGCGCGCCCCTGATTAGCGCGACGTCTGACGCTCGACCGGCTCCATCCGCAGCACCGGCGTCGGCTTGCCGTCGCGATCGTCGATCACGAGATAGATGAAGCCGTCGAGACCCTGCTTGATGTCTCGAATACGGCCCATGTCGGTCGCCAGCAACTCGCGCGCTCCGAAGCCGCGCTTCGCGTCATACGGAATGCGCACGACCTGCTGCCCCGCCATGCCGCCAACGAAGAAGTTGCCCTTCCATGCGGGGAACTTGTCGCCGGTGTAGATCATCATGCCGGAGATGCCGATCGACGGCACCCACACCTGACGCGGCTGCTCCATGCCCTGGCGATGCGTGCCGGCGTGAATCGCCGCGCCGGTGGTGTAGTTGACGCCAAAGCCAATCACCGGCCAGCCGTAGTTCATGCCGGCGCGCACGAGATTGATCTCGTCGCCGCCCTGCGGCCCGTGTTCGTTGGCCCACACTTCGCCGGTCTCCGGATGAACGACCAGCCCTTGAATGTTGCGATGTCCGTAGCTGAAGATCTCCGGCTTCGCACCGGCGCGGCCCACGAACGGATTGTCCGCCGGCACCTTGCCGTCTTCGTGCAGGCGAATCATCTTGCCGTGATGGTTCGTCAGGTCCTGCGCCGGATGCGCTTCGAGATTCCCCTCGGGCGGCACCTGGCGATCGCCGAGCGACAGATACACGAAGCCGTTGTGGAACGCGATCTTGCCGCCGAAGTGACCGGCGCCCTGCGACACCGACTGGAACAGCTGCTCGACGTTGGTGAGGCGATCGTTTTCGAACCGGCCGCGAACGAGCGCCGTCGTCGCCGGCACCGGCTGCTTCGGATCGGCGGGCTCGCCAGTCTTCTTCGAATACGTGATGTAGAGGAGGCGATTGCTTGCGAAGTTCGGGTGTGGCGCCACTTCGAGCAGACCGCCCTGCCGGCTGTGCACGACCGGCGGCAATCCTTCTACGGGATTGGGAAGCAGCTTGCCGTTGCGCACGATGCGCAGGCGGCCGGGACGTTCGGTGATGAGCGTGTCTCCTCCGGGGAGAAACGCGATCGACCAGGGTTGGACCAGCGCCTCCACGAATGGAACAACGCGGTAATCGTGGAGCGCCGAGCGGGACGTGGTTTGGCCGGAGAGCTGGATTCCGCCGAGAACGGCCAGGGCAACAACTGCAACTGTTCGAGCCATCGCTACACTATAATCCCGCCCGCCATGGCTTATCGCAGTCCCTATCCAGACATCACCGTCCCGAACATCAGTTTGTTGGAACAGGTGTTCAGTAACGCGCAGAACAAGCCGGATGCCATCGCCATGGCCGACGGCCTGACCGGACGCACCATCACCTACGGCCAGCTGCTCGAGCAAATCCGCCGCACCGCGTCAGGTCTCGCGGCGCGCGGCATCAAGAAGGGCGATGTCGTCTCGCTGTGGTCGCCCAACGTGCCCGAATGGCCGGTGGTGTTCTTCGGCGTCGTCAAGCTCGGCGCGATCGTGCACACATCGAATCCGGTCAGCACGCCCGATGAGCTCGCCTTCCAGTTGAAGGACGGCAACGTCAAGATCCTCTTCACGATCGGCGCGCTTGCCGACAAGGCGAAGGCCGCGATTGCCGAAACCGGCCGGCCGATCGAGCTCTTCACGATCGATGAAACGCCGGGCATCGCGTCGCTGGCTTCGCTCGCGATCGACAAGGATCCGCCGACGGTAACGATCGATCCCGCGAACGATTTGTGCGTGCTGCCGTATTCGTCGGGCACGACGGGACTGCCGAAGGGCGTGATGCTGACGCATCGCAACGTCGTCGCGCAGCTCAATCAGATCGACGCGATCGAAACGGTCGACATGCCGGCGCTGCTCGGCGTGCTGCCGTTCTTCCACATCTATGGGATGGTCATCATCCTGATGCACGGCTTCATGCGCGTCGCCACGGTCGTGACGATGCCGAAGTTCGAGTTCGAGCCGTTCCTGAAAGTGCTGCAGGACTGGCCGATCACCAGCGCGCACATCGTGCCGCCGATCGTCGTCGCGCTCGGCAAGCATCCAGCGGTCGACAACTACAAGTTCCCGCACTTGAAATACATCTTCTCCGGCGCCGCGCCGCTCGGCCCCGAGCTGACCGAAGCCGTCGAGAAACGCCTCAAGGTGAAGATCCGGCAAGGCTATGGCATGACCGAAGCGAGTCCCGCGACGCATTACACCGTTGCCGGAACGGAGCGCGCAGGAACGGTTGGCAAGCTGATGCCGAGCATCGAGATGCGAATCGTCGATCCCGAAACCGGCAAGGATCAGCCCAGCGGGCAGCCCGGCGAGGTGTGGGTGCGCGGTCCAAACGTGATGAAGGGTTACTTGAACAATCCCGAAGCGACCGCGAAAACCGTTGATGCCGACGGCTGGCTGCACACCGGCGACATCGGCGTTGCCGACGATGACGGCTATCTGACGGTCGTCGATCGCCTCAAGGAACTGATCAAGGTGAAAGGCTTCCAGGTTGCGCCCGCCGAGCTCGAGTCACTGCTGCTCAAGCATCCGAAGATCGCCGACGTCGCGGTGATTCCGGTGCCGGACGAACACTCCGGCGAAGTTCCGAAAGCGATCGTCGTCAAGCGCGACGCATTAACGGCCGACGAGGTGATCGCGTATCTGCAGCCGAAGGTCGCGCATTACAAGTGCTGCAAGCACGTCGAGTTCGTCGATGCGATTCCCAAGTCGCCGTCGGGCAAGATTCTCAGGCGAGTGCTCGTGGAGAAAGAGCGCCTCGCCCGCGCGTAGTCATTCGTTCCTGAGTACCGCTGCCGGCTGAAGGCGCATCGCGCGCCAGGCCGGCACCGCGCATGCCAGCAGCGCGGTCAGCGTCAACAGCGCAACGACGCCGGCGAACGTGATCGGATCGGCCGCACCCACGTTGAACAACAGGCTGCTCATCAGCCGCGTGGCGCCGAGCGCGATCGCAATGCCGGCGACCACGCCGAACACGACGACCGTCATTCCCTGACCGACAACCAGTTTCGCAACGTCGCCGCGGCTGCCGCCAAGCGCCATGCGGATGCTGATCTCCTTGAGCTGCTGTTGCACGTAGTAGCCCATCACGCCGTAGATGCCGATGATCGACAAGAGCAGCGCGACGCCGGCGAAACTCGATACCAGCAGCGACAACGACTGCGGACGCACGAGCGATTGGTCGACCAGTTGATCGACGGTCGCAATGTCGGCGAGCGGAGCACCGGGCTCGAGCTCTCGAACGACGCGCGCGATCGTCGCGGCTTCCTGCGTCGGCTCACCCTTGGCGCGAACGACGAGATACCGGAACGGCTGGCCGGCGGTGGCGAAGTACACCGTGCCCTGCCGTTCCTGGCTGAGACCGTCGTACGGCACATCCCCCACCACGCCGACGACGGTGATCCATTCACAATCGCTGCATCCGCCGGAACGCAGGCGTTTGCCGACGGCCGACTCATTCGGAAAGAAGCGGCGCGCCCACGACTGATCGACGAGAACCGCGCGCCGCGTTTGCGCGTCCACATCGCGCTCGTCAAGCAGACGGCCTTCGATCAGACGCATGCCCATCACCGTCACGAACCCGGGAGAGATGCCCAGCCACGCAGTAACCGGCTGGGATTCGCCGGCGCCGGCTGGGAACTGTTCGAGATCGAAGTTGTTGTGCTGCCCGGCGGTGTTCGGCGGCCTGCCATCCGCGAACGCAACACCTTCGATGCCGGGCTGGCTTTCGATCCGGCGCTTCAGCTCGCCCCAGAAATTCGCGATCACCGACGGCTCTTGATATTGCGCGCCCGGCAGCCGCACGGACGCAGTGAGGATGCGATCGCCGTCGAAGCCCATGTCGACGGATCGCAATGCCTCCATGCTCGCGAGCAACAAGCCCGCGGCGATCAACAGCGGCGTGGCGATGGCAAACTGCGCGGACACCAGCGCGCGGCGCATTCTCCTGACGCCGACGCCCGCGGTCGTCGATCGGCTCGAGCGCAAGGATTCGTCGACGCTGCCGCCGGCGCTGCTGAATGCCGGCACCAGGCCGAACAACAGCGCGCTCGATACCGCGAGCGCGAACAACAACCACGCCAGGTTCGCGTTGAATTGAATCTCGCCGGTGCGCGGAAAGTAGGTCGCGCCCTGTGATTGCAGTAGTTGCATGCCGGCATAGGCCACACCGATCGCGATGACGGCGGCACCGGCGGCCAGCAGACTGCTCTCCACCAACAGGTAGCGAACCACCCGGGCGCGTGATGCGCCGAGCGCAGAGCGAACCGCCATCTCCTGGCGGCGTCCCGCGACGCGCGCGATCAACAGGTTGGACGCATTGGCGCACGCAATCAGCCACACCAGAGCAACCGCGGCGAGGGACACGCCCGCGACGGCGCGCACGTCGCCGACGAGATTCGTCTTCAGATCCTCCATGCTCCACGTCGCCTTCTCGTCCTGGTACGACGCCTTCCAGAGCGGGAACAGCGCGCGATTGAGCGAACGCAGCTCACTCGACGCCAGACCGCGATCTGCGTTTTCCGGCAGTCGCGCGATGACCGAATAGAGGAACGGACCTTTGCGGCGCGGCGGCGTGAACTGCTGGATCAGGAACAGATCCTGACGCCGCTCGAGCGGTCCCATCGTCGCCGGCAACACGCCGACGATCGTCACGTCGTTGCCGTCAAGGCGCACTGCCCTGCCGATCGCGTCGCTCCTGCCGCCGAGCCGCTGCTGCCAGAAGGTGTGGCTGGCCAGCGCCACGGCGGGCGCGCCGGCGCGGCCGTCCAGCTCGGTGAAATCCCGTCCGAGCGTGGGCGTGATACCAAGCACCGAGAAGAATCCCCACGACACGACACGCGCGCGCAACAGCTCCGCGACCTGGCCATTGCTGAAGGTCACCGAGCGATCCGTGTACGTGGCGTGCCGCTCGAATCGCGTCTGTTGCCCGGTGAACGCCAGGTAATCAACGGCCGAGAAGCGAAACTTGAACGGCGGCGCATCGGTGTAGATGCGAACGAGGCGATCCGCGCCGGCATACGGCAGCGGCCGCAGCACGGCGGCATCGATCGCGCTGAAGATTGCCGCGGTGGCGCCGATGCCGACGCCAACCGTCAGCACGATCGTTGCGGTCAGCAGCGGCACGCGCAACAAGCTGCGGATGCCGATGCGAAAGTCCTGCGCCAAATCCTGGAGTGATAACGATCGCTGCATCGCGTTCTCCCGTGTTTGATCCTGCTCGCGGCAATAGCGGCGCGTCGCTTCGAGATCACCGAACTGCCGCACCGCTTCGCGCATCGCCGCGTCGCGCGTCATCCCCGACTTGACGAGCTCATCGATGCGCATCTCGAGGTGCGAGTTCAGTTCTTCATCGACTTCCGACGGGACATTACGCCGCAGGTACCAAAATGGTTTTCGCATTTCCGACCCTGATTGCTGATTGCTGATCGCTGATTGCTGATCGCTGGTTACGCCCCCTGCAGCACCGCATCGACCGCCCGCGCGTAGCGGCGCCAGTTTGCGGTCTCCTCGCGCAACCGCGCCCGTCCCGTTGCGGTCAGCGTGTAGAAGCGCGCGCGGCGGTTGTTCTCCGACGGCCCCCACTCGGCATCCACCAGGTGCTGGCGATGCAATCGATGCAGCGATTGATAGAGCGCCGCGTCTTCAACGCACAGATCGCCGCCCGTCTCTTCGCGTACGATTGAGGCGATGGCGTAGCCGTGTCGGGCCCCGCCGGCCAGGCAACGAAGGACGAGCAGGTCGAGCGTTCCCTGGAGCAGCGGCAGCGGATGGCTTCCCATGCTCCCCTTAGACGGTGTGGGGAGCAGCCGGTTGGCTTCGCGGGTTAAATGCAGAGTGCAAAGGACTTATGTCTGTTTTCAGCAACACGTCGAAAGACGCTCCGGAACTCCGGGCGCAATACGCGAAGGCCGTCCTTGGGCTCGTCGACGATCGCGACCCGCTCGAAATTCTGCGGGAGACGCCCGGAGCGCTCGCGCGCGCGGTGGCGACGATGACGCCGGAAAAGATTCGCAAACCTGAGGCGCCCGGCAAATGGTCGGTCGGGATGGTGCTGCGCCATCTCGCCGATACCGACGTGGTGTGGGGATGGCGGATGCGCATGATCCTCGCGCAGGATCGGCCGGCGATCACCGGCTTCGATCAGGACCTGTGGGCCGAACGGCTCGATTACGCCGCTGCCGATCCGAACGACTCGCTCGAGACGTTCGTGGTGCTGCGCCGCGACAACCTGCGATTGATCGAACGCGCGACGCCTGAAGACCTGCAGCGCGTCGGCGTGCACGCCGAGCGCGGCGAAGAGAGCGCGGGGTATCTCGTGCGCCTCTACGCCGGCCACGACCTGATGCATCTCGCGCAGGTCGATCGCATCGCGCGAGCGATCAGCTAATCACTGCTGCGATGACGTCGCGGGCGGCCGCGTCGTGTTCACGTAGCTGTTGATCCAGCCAAGCTCCATGATCATCCGGTGCACGTTGTTCCAATGGCCGCTGATGCCGTGCGGCTGGCCCGCGTACTGAATCATCTTCGCGGGCACCCCCTGCCGGCGCAGCGCGAAATACATCTGCTCGCCTTCTTCGTAAGGCACGCGCTGATCCATTTCGCCATTGATGAACAGCGTCGGCGTCCGCACCCGGCCGGCCTGCATCAGCGGCGACTGCATGATCATCCGCTTGATCGCTTCCTCCTGCCACGGCGCGCCGAAGAATTCCGTTTCCTTCGTCCGATAGATGTCGGCGGTCGCGTAATCGCTGAACCAGTTTGAAATGCCGGCGCCCGATGCGGCGGCGGCGAAGCGATCGGGATACTGCGTGATCAGCCAGTTGGTCATGAACCCGCCGTAGGAATGCCCCATCGTCGCCACGCGGGCGCGGTTCACCGGGTAATTCGCGATCACGTAATCGACGCCGGAGATCACGTCCTGCCCGTCTTTGGTTCCCCACGCGCCCCACGTCGCCCACTTGAAGGCATCGCCGTAACCGGTGGAGCTGCGAAAATTCGTGTCGAGGACGAAGTAGCCGTTGGCGGCAAAGTACTGCTGCTTGAAGTTGTAGCCGTAGCCGACCGCCGAGTGCGGTCCGCCGTGATTGAACACGACCAGCGGATAGCTGCCTGACCTGTTGTAGCCGTAGGGCAGCGTCAGCCACCCTTCAATCTGGGTGCCGTCGTGGCTCTTCCAGGTGATGCGCTCGGTTTTCGTGACGGCAATGTCCGCGCGGAAATCGGCGAACAGATCCGTTAAACGCTTCTCGCCCGACCCGTCGATGTTCGCGGTCCAGACATCGGCCGGGCTCTCGTAGGTCCCGACGGTGTAGGCGATGCGCGTCATCGCCTTGTCGAACGTGACGTTGTTGATGCGGCGCTCGCCTTTGGTGATTTGCTCGACCGCCGCGCCGGCGCGCGCGGCGACGCGGAACAGATGCGTCGTACCGCCTTTCTCCGCGGTGAAGTAGACGTGCTTCGAATCCGTCGACCAGCGCGGCGCATTTGGCTCGAGATCCCACGACGCGGTGAGATTGATCGGCGTGCCGCCGCCGGAAGGCCACACGATCAGATCATCCGAGCCGCCGTGCGACAGCTTCTTCTCGATGATCATGCCGGTGCCGAACGTGCGCTCCGACAACAGGAACTGGCCGTCGGGCGAATACGACAACGAGCTCCACACGTAGCCGTCGTTGGTGATGCGCTTCACGTCCCCGCTCGCGGTCACCGTGTAGATGTCGGGCTGCTCGTAGGCCTGTTCGTTTGTCCAGGTGTCATCCGCCGTGAACGCTACGGCGCCGCCGTCTGGGTGGATCGAGATGTTGGCCGCGCGCATTTGCAGCTTCGTCAGCGTCCTCGCATCGCCGCCGTCACCCGGCGCGATCGCAACCTCGACGATGGCGCGTTTGCGGGGATCCGCG
>DASUSZ010000324.1:0-4256 GCA_036374815.1 Vicinamibacterales bacterium
TCTCGAGGAAGTTGTTGATCAGCGACGGCGACCGGAACGCCTTGTTGTACGAGACGCGCACCGCATGATTGGCGTGCGGCTTCACGATCAGCGTCGCGCGCGGCGAGAACACCGGGTCCTCGATGTTGTCGAACTTGTCGACGCGGGCGCCGAGGTTGAGGCGCACCTTGTCGTGCATGAAGATCTCGTCCTGCACGTAGAAGCCGAGCTCGGTGCGGCTGTCGCCGCGCGGCGCTATCGACAGATCGAAGCTGTTGAAGCGGACGTTGCCGCCGTAGCTGAGCACGTTGCGCGTGCCGATCGCGTTGATGTTGCCCGCCTCCACATCGTAGGTCTGGGTGTTGAACTGGAACAGGATCGGCTGGCCGTTGGTGCCGATGGCGAGCAGGCCGAGCGCGTCGCCGTTCAACTGGTTGGTGAAGACGTTGAACTTGAGGCCGCCGCGCGAATAGCGCATCGTGCCGTAGCCGACGCCGACGCCATCGCCGTCGAACGGGCCGATGCCGGTGTGGAAAATGCCGTCGGTGCCCGAGTAGCCGCCCGCGAACACCAGCTTGTATTCCGGCTGATCGTAGTCGACGCGCACGTCGAGCTTGGGCTGCGTGGTGCCGCTGTTGGTGAAGTTCGGATACTGCGTGCCGGTGCCGTTCGGGATTGCGCCGATTGGCCGCGCGAACGGATCCGAGGTGTAGCCGCCGGCCGAGATCTTGTAGGCCCAGCGATCGTTGACCGCGCGCGCGTGCGTGGCGTTGACGCCGAACAGCGTGCCGTTGCCGAGCTGCTGGCCGCCGTCGATGTCGCGGCCGAACGTGCCGAACGTCAGCGTGGCGCTGTTGCCGTTCAACTCGCGCGGCGTCTTGGAAATGAAGTTGACGACGCCGTTCAGCGCGTTGGCGCCCCACACCGCCGAGGCCGGCCCGCGGATCACCTCGATCTGCTTCAGCTCGTTGGGGTTGACCGGCAGCAGGTCCCACGCCACGAAGCCGAAGAAGTCGAGATACAGGCTGCGGCCGTCGAGCAGCGCCAGCGTCGACGTCGCCAGCGTCGATGCCGCGCCGCGCATCGTGATGTTGAAGTCACGCGCGGAGGTCTGCGACAGGTTGACGCCCGGCACCGATCGCAACAGCTCGGCGTAGTTGGTGGCGGGCGTCGACGCGATCACGTCCGCCGTCACGACCGACACCGTGGCCGGCGCGTTGACGAGCTGCTGCTCGACGCGCGAGGCGGTGACGACGACCTGCTCTTCGTAGACGGGCGGCTCTTCGGGCTTGGCCGGCGGCTGCGGCGGCGGTTGCTGCGTGCCGGTTTGAGCGAATGCGCTGGTCGATGCACACGCAAGGATCAGGGCCAGCGCGAACTTACGAACGGACATGTAACCTCCAGTGGGGGAACAACACGCGGGACTATCTTACCGCTGCGCCGCCGCGCTGCGCACCAGCGCGAGGTAATCGGGACGATCGGCGTTGCTGCGGTGACGGTACTCGCTGAGGATGCGATCGCCTTGCACGACAAATACACCGGGCAGCTGCCGCAGCATCGCCGGCGGCTGCGCGCCGAACCCGTGCGACAGCGCGCTCATCGCGCCGCGCGCCCACACCGCGGGCGAGAACAGCGCCGCCGTGTTGACCTTGCCGAGGCCGAACGCCTTGTAGTGCGCCAGCTCGGGATCGCTGATCGTCAGCACATCGTCCAGGCCGAACTTGCGGAACCACGGCGCCGCTTCGGTCGACGAGGCGGCGTGGACGAACGCGATGTTCGCGCCGGCCTCGTGGATGTCGTGCTTGATCGCGGCGACGTCGGCCATCGCCTCGCGGCAGAACGTGCAGCCAAACGATCGCAGCAGCACCACCAGCGTCGGCCGCCCGGCCAGGCCGCGCAACGGTGAGTCCGGCGGTAAATCCAGGTTCACGCGGTCGCGACTGCCGTCGACGCCCATTGTTCGAGCTTGCGCGCGTCTTCGTTGAAGCGCCGGATGCCGTCCGACAGCTTCTCCACCGCCATCGCATCCTGGTTGTGGAGCCAGCGATAAGTTTTTTCGTCGAGCGAGATCCGCTCTTCCTTCGACGCCCTGGCGTTTTCGATCGTCAGCTTCGGCGTGATCTCGCCCGGCGCCTTGTGCAGCGCATCGAGCAGGTCGGGGCTGATGGTCAGCAAATCGCACCCGGCCAGGTCGACGATCTGTTCGACCTTGCGGAAGCTCGCGCCCATCACCTGCGTCTGGTAGCCGTATTTCTTGTAGTAGTTGTAGATGCGCGTCACCGACTGCACGCCGGGGTCCTCGGCCGCGGGGATGTCGCCGCCGCGCTCCTTCTTGTAGTAGTCGTAAATGCGCCCGACAAAGGGCGAGATCAGCGTGACGCCGGCCTCGGCGCACGCCACCGCCTGCGCGAAGCTGAATAACAACGTCAGGTTGCAGTGGATGCCCTCGCGTTCCAGCTCGGCGGCGGCGCGGATGCCTTCCCAGGTGCTGCCGACCTTGATCAGAATGCGCTCGCGCGAAATGCCGGCGTTCTCGTACAACGCGATCAGCTCGCGCGCCTTGGCGATCGTCGCGTCGCGATCGAAGCTCAATCGCGCATCAACCTCGGTCGAGACGCGGCCCGGCACGATCTTCAGGATCTCCTTGCCGAAATTCACCGCGAGCCGATCCATGAAGGCCTCGGTGCGCTGCGCTTCTCCCCCGCCTGACTTGTCCGCATCGGCCAGCGCCGCTTCGACGAGCGGACGATATTGCGGCTGCTGCGCCGCCTTCAGCAGCAGGGACGGGTTGGTGGTCGCGTCCTGTGGCTTGAATTGACGCATCGACTCGATGTCGCCGGTGTCCGCAACGACAGTCGTAACCCGCTTGAGAGAATCGAGAAGCGTCATGCGTAACAGGATACCCGAAGGTCTTAGGGTCTTAGGGTCATAGGGTCTTAGAATAAACAGACATGCGCGTATTGGTGGTGGACGTCGGGGGCACCCACGTCAAGTTGATGCATTCGGGCAGCCCCGAGGCGCGCAAGTTCGATTCGGGCGACGGGTTTACGCCGCAACAGGTCGTTGACGGCGTGAAAGCACACACCGGCGACTGGAAATACGACGTCATTACCATCGGCATCCCCAGCCCGGTGCTGCGCGGCACCGTGATGGAAGAGCCGTGGAATCTCGGCAAGGGCTGGGTCGGCTTCGACTGGGCGGCCGCGTTCGGCAAGCCGGTGCGCATCATGAACGATGCCGCGATGCAGGCGCTCGGCAGCGATGAAGGCGGCCGGATGCTGTTCATCGGCCTCGGATCCGGACTGGGCACCGCGCTCGTCGACGAGGGCCGCGTCGTCTCGCTCGAGCTCGCTCACTTTCCGTACCAGAACCAGACGCTCGAAGATCTGATGGGGCAGCGCGGCCTGGCGGCGCTTGGCGAGGCCGAGTGGAAGAAAGTGGTGATCGAGGGCGCGCAGCTGCTGCGCGCGGCGATGGCTGCCGAATACATCGTGATCGGCGGCGGCAACGCGCGCCTGTTCGACACGCTGCCCGAAGGTTTCCGGCGCGGCCACAACGACAAGGCGTTCGAAGGCGGCTTCCGTGCGTGGGACCGCCCGGAGATCGCCGACGTCAACCAGTCGCCCTTGAAAACGCTCGCATCGTTTGCGCCGCGCGAACACTTGCGCGAGCTGTTCGCGAGCGATCCGGCCCGCGCCGAACGCTTCTTCCTGAAAGTCGGCGAGCATCTCTTCATCGATTATTCGAAGAACCTGGTCACGCAGGACTCGATGGCGGCGCTCTTCGAGCTCGCGCGCAAGACCGGCGTCGAGGAGCTGCGCGACCGGATGTTTGCCGGCGCGCCGATCAACAACACCGAGAAGCGGGCCGTGCTGCACGTCGCGCTGCGCAACCGGTCGAACCGGCCGATGCTGGTGGACGGCCGCGACGTGATGCCCGACGTCAGGGCCGCGCTCGATCACATCCGGTCGTTTTCCGAAGCGGTGCGCAGCGGCAGGTGGCTCGGCTACACCGGCCTGCGCATCACCGATGTCGTGAATATCGGCATCGGCGGCTCGGACCTCGGGCCGGCAATGGTCGCGCAGGCGCTGGCGCCGTATACGCACGACGGCCCGCGCACGCACTTCGTGTCGAACGTCGACGGCGCGCACCTCGCCGATACGCTGCGCCTGCTCCATCCGGCGACGACGCTGTTCACGATTGCGTCGAAGACCTTCACGACGCAGGAAACGATGGCCAATGCGCGCTCGGCGCGCGACTGGTTCCTGTCGCGCGCG
>DASUSZ010000325.1:0-4026 GCA_036374815.1 Vicinamibacterales bacterium
TTCGCTCGGCGACCTGACGCGATCCTCTCCCGATTACGGCGACGACGACCTTGGCCAGGTGGCGCGCGCCATGGATCAGGCGATTCACGAGACCGGCCGCCGGCTCGCGGCGCTCGAGCGGGATCGCGCGCGCATGGAGGCAATCCTCGCGAGCATGATCGAAGGCGTGCTGGTGGTCGACGAACACGGCCGCCTGCAGCACGTCAACGACGCGGCGCGCCGGATCCTGAAGCTCGAACAAGGCGCGACCGGGCGTTCCTATGTCGAAGCGATCCGTCATCCCGGCATCGTGGAGCACATCGCGACGGCGCTGAAAGGTGAAGTGACCGATGGCCTCGAGCTCTCGGTGACGCGCGACAGCACGCGGACGCTGGTGGCGCGCGTCGCGCCGGTAACCGCTGCCGGACGCGGGGCGGTGCTGGTCCTGCACGACATCACCGAGCTGCGAAAGGCCGATCAAATGCGTCGCGATTTCGTGGCGAACGTATCTCACGAATTGCGCACGCCGCTCACGGCGATCAAAGGCTACGCCGAAGCGTTGCTGGAGGATGACGCCGATCCTGATGCGCGCGAGAAATTCGTCGACATCATTCATCGCCATGCGTCGCGCATGGAGCGCCTGGTCACGGATCTGCTGCGGCTGGCGCGGCTCGATGCCGGGCAGGAGACGGTGGATGTCGCGCCGTGCGATGTCGAGCGGCTGCTGCACGGCATCGCGCGCGACTTCGAGCCGATCGCGGCGCAGAAACAGCAGACCATCGACGTCAAGGTGGAAGGCACCGCGGCCACGTTGTCGACCGATGCCGCGAAGCTCCACGACATCGCGAGGAATTTGATCGAGAACGCGGTGAACTACACGCCCGACGGCGGCGCCATCGACGTCCGCGCGGAACTCGAGAATGGCCGCTTTCACCTGACCGTCTCGGATACCGGTCACGGCATCGCGCCTGACGATCTGGGTCGCGTGTTCGAGCGTTTCTATCGCGTCGACAAGTCGCGGACCAGGCCCGGTGGAACGGGACTCGGCTTATCGATCGTCAAGCATCTGGTGCACGTGCTCGGCGGCGAAGTCACCGCGTCGAACCGGCCGGGCGGAGGCGCGCTCTTCAGCGTGACGTTGCCCCTTCACCGCAACTGATCCCGGTTCCCGGCTCCCGGCTCCCGCACCTACATCTCGACCTGCACCCCGAGTTCGACCACGCGCTCGGTCGGCAGCCGGAAATAGGCGGTGGCGCCGGCGGCGTTGCGCGACATCAACACGAACAGCTTCTCGCGCCAAACCGACATGCCCTTGTGCTTCTTGACCAGCAGGGTTTCGCGCCCGAGGAAGTACACCACGTCCTGGTAGTTGAATTTCAGGTTGAGGGATTTGGCGGCGGCCACCAGCGCATGCGGCACGTCGGGGTCCTCCATGAACCCGTAGAACAGGCGGACGTTGTAGATGCCCTGATCGAGCGGTTCGACCGTGAACCGCTCCTCATCAGAGCACTGCGGCTGCTTGACGGTAATCACGTTGAGAATGACCACGCGCTCGTGCAGCACCTTGTTGTATTGCATGTTGTGCACGAGGGCGGGCGGCGCGCCCTTGCCCTGCCCGGTCATATAGATCGCGGTGCCGGGTACGCGCGTCGGTTGCAGCGTCGCGATCATGCCGTAGAACTCTTCGATCAGCACGGCGCGTTTGGCCATGCGCTCGCCGACGATCGCGCGGCCTTTTCGCCACGTCATCATCATGATGAAGATCACCGCGGCGACCACCAGCGGCAGCCACCCGCCCTGCGGGATTTTGAGCACGTTCGCCCCGAAGAACGCGAGGTCGATGGTGAGAAACAGCCCCATCACGAGCACGGCAAGCGGCCGCGGCCAATGCCAGCGTTCGACCATCACGATGAACAGCAGCAGCACCGTGATGATCATCGTCAAGGTAACAGCGATGCCGTAGGCGGCCGCCATGGCACTGGCGGAGCCGAAGCCAATCACGATCGCGATGGTGGACACCATCAACGCCCAGTTGACGCTCGGCACGTAGACCTGGCCGATTTCGTGCGCCGACGTGTGCTCGACGAGCATGCGTGGCGCGAGTCCGAACTGGACCGCCTGGCGCGTAATCGAAAACGCGCCGGAGATGAGCGCCTGTGACGCGATGAACGCCGCCAGCGTGGCGATGCCCACCAGCGGCAGCAGCGCCCACGACGGAGCCAGCTCGTAGAACGGGTGCGACGTCGCGGGATTTTCCAGCAGCAACGCGCCCTGACCGAGGTAGTTCAGCAGCAGCGCCGGCAGCACGAGGCCGAGCCACGCGAGCCGGATCGGTGCGCGCCCGAAGTGGCCCATGTCCGCGTAGAGCGCCTCACCGCCGGTGACGGCAAGCACCACCGAGCCTAGAACGGCGAAGCCGTGAAAGCCATTCAGCTGGAAGAACCGCACGCCGTAACGCGGATCGAAGGAATGCCACACCTCCGGGGCGTGGATGATCCAGCTCACGCCGAGCACCGCAATCGACGCGAACCAGATGATGACAACCGGACCGAACAGTCTGCCGACGCGATGCGTGCCGTATTTCTGGATCACGAACAGCCCGATCACGATCGCGACGGTCACCGGAACGACGTAGGGGCTGAATACCGGCGTCGCGATCTCGAGGCCCTCGACCGCGCCAAGCACTGAGATGGCGGGCGTGATCATGCCGTCGCCGTACAACAGCGTCGTGCCGAAGATACCAAGGGCGATCAGCACCGGCCGTCCGACGGCGAGCCGCGAACCGCTGGGCGTGCTCTCCCCGCCTCGATTCGGAATCAACGACGTCAGCGCCAGGATGCCGCCTTCGCCCTGGTTGTCCGCGCGCAGCACCAGCACGACGTACTTCAGCGTCACGACGATCAGCAGCGAATAAATGATCAGCGACAGCACGCCAAGGACGTTGTCGTGCGTCGGCGGCACCGAGTGCGAGCCGAAGAAACATTCCTTCAGCGCATACAGCGGGCTGGTGCCGATGTCGCCGTACACCACACCGAGCGCGGTCAGTGTCAAGGGAAGCAGGCGGCTCGAGTGCGTCTTGTGCGGGACGTCCGGGGGGCTGCCGGACGAAGCAGCGTGAGCAGACACGTGGGGCTCCAATGACGCCGGCGAGGTTAGCTGGCGGGCTCGGGTCGGAGTAACCCTACGGGACCGACAATCCCGATTCGCCCCAGGTGCGAGCCAATCGCACCGCTGGGTCCCCCGCGACGTCCGTGGACGTCTTAGGCGTTCGCATCAAACTACTCTCGTCTCGGAGCTTCGTCAATCGACAACTGCCGAACGCCTCTGGCGGCGCGAACGACGCGGTGTGCGGTGCTACGGCAGGCCGAGCATCCAGAGAATGTAGAAGGTGCCTGCGGCAATCGCCGCCGACGCGGGAATGGTCAGGATCCACGCCCAGACGATCTGGCCGGCGATGCCCCATCGCACGGCGGACAAACGCCGGGTCGAGCCGACGCCGATGATCGCCCCGGTGATGGTGTGCGTCGTGCTGACGGGCACGCCCAGCCCGGTGGCCGTGAACAGCGAGATGGCTCCAGCGGTCTCGGCGGCGAATCCACCGACGGGTTGCAGCCTCGTGATCTTCGATCCCATCGTGTGGATGATGCGCCAGCCGCCCGCCAGCGTGCCAAGCGCGATCGCCGCGTGCGCCGCGATCACGACCCAGAACGGAATCGTGAATTCCTTCAGCAGGCCGCCGGCATACATCGCACCGGCGATGATGCCCATCGTCTTCTGCGCGTCGTTGCCGCCGTGGCCAAGGCTGTAGGCCGCCGCCGACAGCAACTGCAGCTTGCGGAAGTGGCGGTCGACGCGCGACGGCGCGAACCCCTTGAACAACCACAGCACCGCGGTCATCAGGGTGAAGCCGAGCGCCATGCCCATCATCGGCGCCAGCACGATGAAGATCAGCGTCTTGGTCCAGCCCGACGGAATCAGCGCGATCATGCCGACCTTCGCGATCGCGGCGCCCGCGTAGCCGCCAATCAACGCGTGCGATGAGCTGGT
>DASUSZ010000326.1:0-9082 GCA_036374815.1 Vicinamibacterales bacterium
CACAACGCCTACGTGCTGAAGCCAGGTGAGACCGACGCACCCGCCGGGCTCAAGGCCGGACTCAAAGCCGCGAATCGCTTGCAGGACCTGACCATGCAGTATGCGAGGCTGGAGCGGACCGGCAACCAGGCGCTGGCCGACGCGCTCGCGCAGGCGAAGAAGGAAGGGCTGGTGCCCTCGATCTACTGCCACCCCGTCGGGTATCACGGTCACGCTGCCGGGCCGCCGATCGGCATGACCGATTACCAGCAGGGCGTGCCGGTCCGCGGTGACTATATATTCCGTCCGAACACGTGGCATTCGATCGAGCTCAACGTCACGCACAACGTGCCCGAGTGGGGAAATCAGCCGGTGCGCTTTGCGCTCGAGGAAGACGCGGCGATCATGCCGGGCGGGAAATGGGACTGGATCAACGGACGGCAGGAAACGTTCTACTTGATCAAGCCGCAGTAGTTGGCAGTTGGAAGTTTTCAGTTTCCAGTGAGTTTCGAGTTGAAAGTTGCGGTTTCAGTTCTCGCTCTCATCGTTGCGTGTGCGCCAGCGCCATCGATCGAGGCTCAGCGAAGGCCGGCACCCGTGCAGAGCTACAAAGTGATCGCGTCGTTCCCGCACGACACCTCGTCGTTCACGCAAGGCCTCGTGTTTGCGTCGGACGGGCAGATGTACGAGAGCACCGGGCTGCAGGGCGAATCAACGCTGCGCCGCGTCGACATTGCGACCGGCCGCACGCTGCAGCGCATCGACGTGCCCGCGCAATATTTCGCCGAAGGCCTCGCCCTCGTCGGCGACGAGCTGCTGCAGCTGACGTGGCGGGACAAGATCGGGTTCGTCTACGACCGCAAGACCTTCAAGCAGAAAAGGACCTTCACCTACAAGACGGAAGGCTGGGGCATCACCTACGACGGCGCGTCGAACCTGGTGATGAGCGACGGCACCGACACGCTGACCTTTCTCGATCCGAAGTCGTTCGCGCCGGTAAAGACGCTCACGGTAGTGGATGCCGGGCGCCCGGTGGCGAACCTCAACGAGCTCGAGTGGATCGAAGGAGAAATCTGGGCGAACGTCTGGATGACCGATCGCATCGTGCTCATCTCGCCGCGCACCGGCCAGGTCAACGCCTGGATCGATCTGTCGACCTTGTATCCGCGCAGCGAGCGCACGCCGCCGGCGGATGAATTGAACGGCATCGCCTACGACAAGGCCACCCGCCGGATCTACATCACCGGCAAGAAGTGGCCCCGTCTGTATCAGATCAGCGTGTCTTGATCGCGCGCGTGTCGACGACGCGGTAAATCGGGTAGGTCTGGCCCGTCGCGAGCCCTTCATCGATCACGTTCCACGTCACCAGGCCGTCGTCGCTCTCGGCCTCGAGCAGGTAGAACGCAAGGCGCGCGAGCGGCTGGTTCGACGGAATGAACACCGAGCCGGCTTCGACCGTCAGCTGAATCCGGTCGAACGCGCCTTTCAAGCGTGTTTCCTGGCGGCCCTGGAACGCCCTCGGCGCCCGGGTCATGTCGGCGATCGTGAAGCGCTCGACCGCGAGCTGCATCTCGCCGACCACTTCCTGCGTCTTCACGCCGTGCCAGCGCAGGCGATCCAACGTGGCGGCCAGCCGGGGGCTTTCGGCGAGCGCCTTCGGAATGATCCATCCCTTCGGCAGCGGCAGCGTCCGGGTCGCGGTGAAGGTCACGTATTCCCGCATCGGCACGGGCGCGGCCAGTGGCGCCATGGCCAGCATCTCGCGCCCTGACTTTTCGTTCGGCACCTTCGTGACGTCGCCGACCATGATGTCGACCTTGTCGGCGGACGAGCTGATCGAGAAATCGACGCCGAGCTCGATCGGATTACTTGCCCTGGGCGAATTCGAAGGGCCATTCGCCGCCGTGAACATCCGATCGGCCTGCGCCGTCAGCGTCATGATCTGCTTGGCGTTGGCCTGCACCGACTTGTAGATCTCCTCGACGAAGTCTTCCGTCACGTCGACGCGGCCCTTGAAATCGAGATAGCTGTAGGCCTCGGACAGGATCGCAATGCGGTTGCGCAAGCCGACGTAGTTGTTGCCGAAGCGCGGGCGATGATCGAACGTGCGCCAGGTGACGTTGCCGGGATTGGCGGGATCGACGCGCGAGCTCTCGCGGCCGCCGCCATCCTCCGGCGCGAAATTGCCGTAGTCGTAGGTCCGCCAGTTGTGCGTCTTCAGCATCGCCTGGCGAATCGGCAGCAGCATCCGCGTCTTGGTGAACTCGATCAGGCGCGGATCGGCATTGGGATTCAGGGTCGGCGAGTAGGTCAGGTGATAGGCGTGATACGAGCCGTTGGTGGTGTGCAGATCCACCGACACGTGCGGATCCCACTTGTTCATCAACCCGATCAGCGACCGCGCTTCGGCCGTGTCGAGCTTCATGTAATCGCGATTGAGGTCGAGGCCCTTGCTGTTCTCGCGCGTGCCGACGCCGTTCACCGGGCCGTACTGCGCGGTGCGATTCATCGGCGAGACCTTCTCGTTGCCGTCGGCGTTGTAGTTGGGCGCGATCAGGAACACCATCTGCCGCGTCATCGGGCGCAGATCGCCCGACACCAGCCGCCGCGCCAGCTTGAGGATCGCCTCCTTGCCTTCGACTTCGCCGGCGTGGATGTTCGCCTGCACGAACACCAGCGGCCGTCCAAGCTTGTGCGCGGCAGCCGGCGTCGTGACCTTGGGATTGGAGATGACGATCAGCGGAAGGTCGCGGCCCTCCTCGGTCTTGCCGAAACTCTCGGTGTGGACGAGCGAGCCGCCGGTGGCGGCCAGGCCGTCGATGACGCGCATCACGTCGGCGTAAGTGCTGGTCTCCTCGTAGTTCGAGATCTCGGCGCGCGTGCGCAAGTCGGCCGTCTGCGCCGAGGCCTGCTGCGCAAGCAGCGTCGCGGACAACAGCAATATGACCCGGAGTCTCATCGTTGGCTGGCCGTCGTCGTGGTGGCGGGCTGCAGGTACTTGTTGAACCAGTTCAGATATCGCTGCAGCCGATCGCGCTCGTAGCTGGGAATGGTCAGGCCGTGGAACTGCCCCGGGTAGATCACCAGCTGCGTATCCACGCCAAGGCTCTTGAGCGCCTGGTACATCTGCTCGCCGCCGGCGATCGGCACGTTGAAATCCTTCTCGCCGCCCATGAACAGCGTCGGCGTCTTGATCTTGTCGGCGTTGAAGAACGCGTAGGAGCTCTTCGTCCACTTGTCGAGGTTGGCCGGTTTCCACGGCTGACCGAGCTCGTTGTCGTACTGATGGATGTACTGATCGACGCCGTAGAGCGACATCACCAGCGCGACGCCGGCGCCGCTGACTGCGGCCTTGAACCGCGTGTCGCGCGCGATGACGTTGTCGGTTGAAATGCCGCCGTAGCTCCAGCCGCCGATGCCGAGACGCGCCGGATCGGCAATGCCCTGCCTGATCGCCTCATCGACCGCGCCAATCAGGTCCTGCGATTCGAGGTTGCCCCAGTCCGCGTGAATCGCCTTCTGATAGGCGTTGCCGCGGCCCGCGCTGCCGCGATAGTTGATCGCGAGCACCACGTAGCCATTGGCGGCGAGGAATTCACGATCGAACGAGAACGCGTGTTGATCCTGTGAGTTGGGACCGCCGTGCACGATCAGCAGCGTCGGGTACCTGGTGCCGGCCTTGTAGGCGGCGGGTTTGACGATCAGCCCGCGAACGTCGGTGCCGTCCTTGCTCTTCGATTGGAAGTCTTCGGTCGTCGCAAGCTGCAGCTCGTCGAGCAGCTTCTGGTTGTGCCTGGTCAACTGCCGGAGATTGGAGCCTTCGAGCGCGTAGACCTCGGTGAACCTGTTCGGCTCGCTCGCCAGCACGGCGAAGTTGCCGTCCCTGCCGGCGTTGACCGCCTGGATGACGCGCCGGCCGCTGGTCTTGCGTTGAATCGCGCCGTTCGGGTTCTCCGCCGGGACGGTCGCAACGTGGTTGGTGCGATCGTCCTGCAGCAGGAACGAGATGTTCTGACCGTCCGCCGACCACGCGATGTTCGACACCGCGCGATCGAGCTGCGGCATGTAAATCGTCGGCCGCGTCGTCGCGCCGATGTTGGCGGGCGGATTCGCCGGCACCACGATCAGCTTGTTCATCGAGTACTGGGCGTTGGCGTCGTTGTCGCCAATCAGCACCGCGAGCCGGCTGCCGTCGGGACTCCACGCCGGCCGGCCGCCCTCGCCGAACTCCGTCTTCGTCAGCTGGCGCGGCTCCGCGGTGCCGGCCGCATCGACGATCCACAGGTCCTCGTTCGACGTGCGATCGGGATCGGCGTGACCGCGCTTGCTCAGAAACGCGATCAGCCTGCCGTCAGGCGACCACGACGGCGAGGCATCGTCGGTGTTGCCCTTCGTGATCATCTTGTGCGTCTTTGTGGCGATGTCGAAGACGCCGATGTGCGAGTAGACGTTCTGCAGATATCCGGTGCGATCCTGCTTGAACTGGTAGCGATCGATCACGATCGGCGGCGCGGTCTTGCGTTTCCAGCCTTCCATCTTCTCCGGCTCGTCACGCGGATCTTCGTCGGTGTGCGTGAACGCGATGCGCGTGCTGTCCGGCGACCACTGGATGTCGCTGACGCCGCCCTTGATGTCGCTGATCTTCTGCGCCTCGCCGCCGGCGCGATTGAGCAGCCAGATCTGCCCGCCCTTCTTCTTTTCCTCCTCGGTGCCGCGTGACGCGACAAACGCGAGGTACTTGTTGTCGGGGCTCCATCGCGGCGACGACTCGCCGTCGGGCGACGAGGTCAGCTGCAGTTGCTCGCTGCCGTCCCACTTCACCATCCACACATCGGTGTTGCGGCGATCCTTCTCCGCGTCGATCGTCGTCACGGTGTAGGCCACCCACAGGCCGTCGGGCGAGCGCTGCGGATCGCCGACGCCGACGATCCGCGAATGATCGTCGAGCGTGATGGCGCGTTTACCGGCCTGGCCTTCGACGGCAACGATGCCGGTCGACGCAAGAAGGGCGAGAGACAGCAGCAGTGTGCGCATAAGTTCCCTTTATAACTGAGACGGGCGAGCCTGCGAAGCCGTTGCCTGCCGCGCCGCAGCGTAAGCGGAGGCGGGTCAGTATCCCACAGGGTATACTCCCCGCGGCTGGCGCAACCGTAGCGGCGCGGCCGCAACTCTGGAGGGGCCCATGCGTCTTTCTCGTGTTCTTATGGCGGCCGCACTGGCCGCTTTGGTCAGCGTTGGATCGGCGGCGATCCTCTCGGCACAAGCGAAGACCGACGAAGATTACGACAGGTTGATGAAGGCGGTCGGCGCCGCCAACGGCGCGATGCGCAAGGCACCGGATGCGGCCGCTACCGGCGCCGAAGCGGCGAAGCTCGTCACGCTGTTCAAGGACGTGCAGCAGTTCTGGACCGCGCGCAACAACAAGGAAGCCGCCGACTGGGCCGCGTCGGCGATGACGCACGCCGCGGAGATCGAGAAGGCCGCCAAGGCCGGCAACGCCGACGGCATCGCGTCGCACCAGAAAGAACTCGGCGGCGTGTGCATGACCTGCCACACGAAGAACCGCGAGAAGACGGAAGCGGGCTTCGCGATTAAGAAAAGCTAGGCTCCCGGCTCCCGGCTCCCGGTTCCCGGCTCCCGGTCACTTGATGACGGCGGCGATCGCGATGGCGACGCCGCCATCCGTCATCAGCTTCAAATTGATCGTATCGCCCGCCTTCGGCGGGCTTTTTAATTCCGTCACCAACACGAACGGCCCGTCGGCTTTCAACTCCACCGACCCGAACGAAGGAATGGTGATGTTGTCCGTCGGCTTTTGCCCTTCGCGCAATTCAACCTTGCCCGCATCCGACGTACCCGACTGCACGTAGGCGTCATACATCGTCGGATTGTTCAGCGTCGCGTAGATCGCCACGCCGGCCGGCACGATCGCCGCCGACACATCCGACGCGTCGGGGTTCTTCCCCTGTGCATGAATCGTCAAATTCAGCAACGCCAACAGCAGCGTAGTACGCAGCAATGTCATCAAAAACCCGGGGTGCGAAGTCAGTCTTCGTTACAAATCGCTATTTCGGCAGAGGTTGGGGCATATCTGCCACTACGTAAATCATAGCCGCTAAGGCGGCGGCGGCTTTTGACACTTCCTGCGGCTCGATGCGATCGACGGTGTCGGCCGGGGTGTGGTGGATCGTGAAGTACTTCGTCGAGTCGCCGCCGTAGGCCATCATCGGCACCTTGCCGAGCGCGGCGATTGGGCCGATGTCGGCGCCCCCGCCGCCGCCGGAGATCTCCTGCATGCCGATCGGCGCGAGCAGCGTCGCGATGTCGTTGATGATCCGGCGCGCGGCCTCCGAGCCGGTGAAGCCGATGCGCGCCGGCGCGAAGACGCCGGAGTCGGATTCAACCGCGAGGATGTGATTCGCCGCTTCGGCCGCATGCTGATCGCGATAGCCGTTGCCGCCGCGCATGCCGTTCTCTTCGTTGGTGAACAGCACGACGCGCACCGTGCGCTTCGGGCGGATGTCCAGCTTCTTCATCAGCCGCGCCGCCTCCCACGTCACGATGCAGCCAACGCCGTCGTCGGAAGCGCCCGTGCCCGGATCCCATGAGTCGAAGTGGCCGCCAACGAGCACGATCTCTTCCGGCTTCTCGCTGCCCTTGATCTCGCCGACGACGTTGAAGGATTCGGCGTCGGCGTCGAACCTGGATTCCATCTTCAATCTCACGCGGACCTTGACGCCGCGATTGACGAGCCGCTGGATGCGATTGGCGTCTTCCGCCGTGATCGCGGCGGCCGGAATCTTCGCGGCGTCAGCGGCGTAGCTCATGCCGCCGGTGTGCGGTGTCCGCAAGCCGATCGGCCCGACCGAACGCACCAGCGAGGCCAGCGCGCCATGGCGCGCCGCCATCGATGCGCCGCCCGAGCGAAACTGCACCGTCTCGCCGTAGGTGGTATACGGCACGTTGAAGAGAACGATCTTGCCCCTGGCGTCGGCGCCACGCCGATTCAGATCATCGGCGCCCGACACGACCATTACTTCGGCCTCGATTCCGCCGGCGGGCGTCGCCACGCTGCCGCCGAGGCCAAGCATCGGGATGACGTGATGCGGAGGGCTGGTGATCTCGAGGCTCTCGCTGCCGCGCACCCAGCGCGGCACCATCACGCGCTCGGTGTGCACGTTCTCGAGGCCGTCCTTCTTCATCGTCTCGACGGCCCACGCGATGGCGCGATTGAGATTGTCGGAGCCGCTGAGACGCTGGCCGAACGTGTCCGTCAATTCGGCCAGGCGATCCCATGCGAACTGATCGGCCTGCGCGGCGGCGATCAGTTTGCCGGCGTTGGTTCTATAAGGATCAAGCCATCCTTCGACTCGGTTGGCGCCGGGCTGTTGACCGGCGCCAACCTCGCTCAGGACAAGCAGGAGGATGACCGCGACGCGATGCATCCGCCAAGTATAGTCAGACCACCGGCTCCGGTTCCGATTCGCGCTCGTAGTGGCGATGCTTCGCCACCGCGTTGATGAACGCGTCGACCGCGGAGCCGCCGTCGCCAACGATCAATCCCGGATCGGGCTTGCCGTTTGGCAGCGATGCCGGCACGCCAGCGCTCTCGAGCACCTGCGTCGCCGCCCCGAGCACGAGGATCGGTTTGCAGTGGCGATATTGATCCTTGAGGAACTCGAGCACGCGGCCGTTTTTCGACATCGCGGCCGCCGCGGCGTCGCCGCCGGGCAGCACCATCGCGTCGAACACTACCGCCGGCGCCACGTCGAGCGAGGCGCTGATCTCGACTGGTTTACCGCCGTCACTCTTCACGCGGCCTAACCGCGATCCAAGGATCACCGGCACCGCGCCCTGCGCGGCAAGCTGTTCGCCGATCTCCTCGACGAATCCGGCCACGCCGTCCGCGACGATGATCGCGATCCGCCGGCCGCGAATGCTGCCGTCGCCGGGGCGCGCGAAGAGCGACAGCGCGCGTGACTCGGTGACCTCGGGCTTGATCTTCTTCTGCAGCACCTTCGGCAGCGGCTCGGGCATCTCGGTGATGCCGAGACCTTCGGCGACCGCGGTCGCGAGACCCATGTCCACGTTCATCAGGCCCGCGACCATCCGCTCGCGGATCATCGGCGTCTGCACCTTCGTCAACTCGAAGCGGAAGGCGTTGATGATGTGCTGCTGCTCCACCGGCGTCTGGCTTCGATAGAACAACGTCGCCTGCGTGTAGTGATCGGCAAAGCGCTCCGGCTTGCCGCGGACCTTGTGATCGTCGCGCACGCGCGGCTCGGGGAACGACACGAATCCCATCTTGCCGGCCTGGAACGGGCAGCCCCCGGCGAGCGAGTTCGGCTCGTAGTTGACGCGGCCGCGGTGAATCGTGTGCTGATGGAAACCTTCGCGGGTGTTGTTGTGCACCTCGGCGACGGGCGAGTTGATCGGAATCTGGTGGAAGTTCGGTCCGCCGAGACGCGAGATCTGCGTATCGACATAGGAGTGAATGCGTCCGGCCAGCAGCGGATCGTTCGAGAAGTCGATGCCGGGCACCACCTGCGCGGTGCAGAACGCGACCTGCTCGGTCTCCGCGAAGAAGTTATCGGGATTGCGATTGAGCACCAGCCGGCCGATCGGCCGCACCGGTACGACCTCCTCGGGCACGAGCTTCGTCGCGTCGAGCACATCGAAGGTGAAACGCTCCGCCTGTTCCTCGGTGATGATCTGCACGCCGAGCTCGTATTCCGGGAACGCGCCCGCCTCGATCGCCTCCCACAAATCGCGGCGGTGAAAATCCGGATCGGCGCCGGAAATTTTCACGGCTTCGTCCCACACCAGCGAGTGCGTGCCGGCCGCCGGGTTCCAGTGGAACTTCACGAACACCGAATCGCCGCGCTCGTTGACGAAGCGATAGGTGTTGACGCCAAAGCCCTGCATCGTCCGATAGCTTCGCGGGATGGCGCGATCCGACATCGCCCACATCAACATGTGGGTGATCTCGGGCATCAGCGATGCAAAGTCCCAGAAGGTGTCGTGCGCGGTTGCCGCCTGCGGCATCCCGAAGTGCGGCTCGGGCTTGGCCGCGTGCACCAGATCGGGAAACTTCATCGCGTCC
>DASUSZ010000327.1:0-2088 GCA_036374815.1 Vicinamibacterales bacterium
GGTGATGTGGTTGTCCTTCGAGCCGTCGATCTTCGTGATGCGCCCGCCGCGCACCGTCACGTCAACCGTGCAGGCATCGGGACAATCGAGCGGGCAGGCCGTCGTGACGACGGACTCGGGAGGCGCGACACCGGGCTTGGGCATGGAGCATCTAGAATACTAGGAGATGGCACGGCTGCCCCAGGTGATCATCATTGGCGGCGGGTTTGCCGGCCTCGCCGCGGCGCGCCGGCTCCGCAATGTCGAATGCGACGTGACGATCGTCGATCGCCACAATCACCACGTATTTCAGCCGCTCCTGTATCAGGTGGCGACCGCCGCGCTGTCCCCGGGCGACATCGCATCGCCCATCCGATGGATTTTGCGCAAGCAACACCGGTTGCGCGTGCTGCTCGCCAACGTCGAGCGCATCGATTCGAAGGCCAAGCAGCTGACGCTCGATCGCGGCGAGACACTGTCCTACGACTATTTGATCGTTGCCGCCGGCGCCACGCATTCATACTTCGGTCACGATGAATGGGCCGATCCCGCTCCGGGCTTGAAGACACTCGACGATGCGCTCGCGATTCGGCGCCGGCTGCTGCTGGCGTTCGAGGAAGCGGAGCGCGAGCCGAACCCCGTGTATCAGCGGCGGCTCCTGACGTTCGTGATCATCGGCGGCGGGCCGACCGGCGTCGAGATGGCCGGCGCCCTCGGCGAGATCGCGCGGCAGGTACTGCGCTCCGAGTTCGACGCGGTCGATCCTGCCATTGCGCGGATCATGTTGATCGAGGCCGGGCCGTCCATCCTGCCGTCGTTCCCCGAAGAACTGCGCCAGTCGGCGCGCCGCGCGCTCATGCGGCTTGGCATCGACGTGCGTGTCGGCAAGGCCGTCACCAAGGTTGAAGCTGGCGCGGTGTGGATTGGCGACGATCGCATCGACGCGCACACGATCCTGTGGGCGGCCGGCGTCGCCGCCGCGCCGCTGTCGAAGGACCTCGGCCCGGGCCTCGATCGCGCCGGCCGCGTGATTGTCGAACCCGATCTCTCGGTCCCCGGTCACGATGGCGTGTTCGTCGCGGGCGATCTCGCTTCGTTCACGCACCAGACCGGGAAGCCGCTGCCCGGAGTGGCGCAGGTCGCCAAGCAGCAGGGACGCCACGCCGCCGGCAACGTTGCGCGCATCATCAAGGGCCGGAAGACCACCGCGTTCCGCTACATCGATCCCGGCAACATGGCGACGATCGGCCGCAACGCCGCGATCGCCGACTTCGGGTTCCTGCGCGTCTCGGGGTACCTCGGCTGGCTGCTGTGGTTGTTCGTGCACATCCTCTTCCTGATCGGCTTCCGCAACCGCCTGTCGGTGATGGTGCAATGGGCCACGTCGTATCTCACCTATCAGCGCAGCGTCCGCCTGATCACGAATAACCCTCCCGGGTAAGCCGCGGCACGAAACGCCGATTAACGCGAGTAGACTGTTTGGGCGAAAGGATCCCCCAGATGCTGAAGCCCCTTTTGATTGCCGGCGCCCTCGCAACGACGATGGCGGGCGTGTATGCGCAGCATGTGCCCACCGCGACGTGCAAGGGCTGCCCGGCCACCTACATCTCGCACGAGGAGCTGCAGGCGTACCTCGCGCGCGCGATCGCGCGTAACCAGATCGATCAACAGGTGCGATCGGTGGATGCCGGCAAGAGCGGCATCGCCGTCGGCATGGTGCATCGCACCAAGCTCGATCAGCCGCAGACCAACTCGGTTGCCGAACACGATCACGTCAGCGAGGTCTATCACATCATTTCGGGATCGGCGACGCTGGTGACCGGTCCCGATCTCGTCGATGCGCAGCGCCGTCCGGCGACCAACGAAAATGTGCGGCTGTTGAACGGGCCAGGCTCGAACGCCGCATCGATCAGGAACGGCGTCACGCATCAACTCAAGGCCGGCGATGCGCTGATCATTCCGGCCGGCACCGGCCACTGGTTCACGAAAATCGACGACCACATCACCTACCTCATGATCAGGATCGATCCTGACAAAGTGGTGCCGTGGAAGGACGAAGCGGCGTCAAAGGCATACCTCGCGCAGCAGTAGACCGTCGTGTACGCCGGC
>DASUSZ010000328.1:0-9397 GCA_036374815.1 Vicinamibacterales bacterium
GGCGTTGACGCGCGTGTAATAGAACGCGCGCTGGCGCATGTTGCGGTTGTCGTTCACCAGCTTCCACGTCGCGCCCGCATCGTCCGACAGATACAGGCCGCCTGCCGCTTCGTTCTCGATGATCGTGTAAACGCGATTGCCGTCGGCGCCCGATACCGACACGCCGACCTTGCCCCACAGTCCGGTCGGCAAGCCGGGGTTCTTGGTGATCTCGGTCCAGGTATCGCCGCCATCGGTGGACTTGAACAGGCCGCTGCCCGGACCGCCGCTCGACATGCTCCACGGCGTGCGGTGCGCTTCCCACAGCGCGGCGAAGATCACGTTGGGATTCTTCGGATCGATCGACAGGTCCACGCCGCCGGTCTTCTCGTCGCGGAACAACGTGCGCCGCCACGTCTTGCCGCCGTCGGTGGTCTTGAAGATGCCGCGCTGCGGATGCTCGTTGTAGATCTGCCCGAGCACTGCGGCGTAGGCGATGTCGCAATTGGTGGGATGGACGCGGAGCCGCGCGATCGCCTGCGAATCGCGCAGGTCGCTCAAGTGATCCCACTTCACGCCGCCGTCGGTGGTCTTGTAGACGCCGTCGCCCTGGATGATGTTGCCGCGCAGCTGCGTCTCACCGCCGCCGATGTACACGACGTCGGGATTGCTCTGACAGACGGCAAGGGAGCCGATCGACGAGGAGGTGATCTTGCCGTCGGTCATCGGCGTCCAGTTCGATCCGCCGTCGGTGGTCTTCCACGCACCGCCGCCGGTGGCGCCGAACCAGTATTCGAGCGGGCGCAACTCGCTGCCGCCCACCGCCAGCGATCGCCCACCGCGCGCCGGCCCGACGCTGCGCCAGCGCATGCCGCTGTACAGACTCGGATCGACCGTTGTTCCCTGTTGCGCGGACACCGGCACGAGCGTTGCCAGGGTCGCCACCATCACAGACAAGCGCATGAATCTCATGGGTCAACATTCTACGCCGGACACGGACGTTAGCCACGGAGGACACGGAGACTCTTTTGGGGCGTCAGGTTGAGCGATCTACCGGACAACACGCTTTATCCCATCTTTCAACACATTGTTGTTGAAGTTGAAGATGAGACCCACGTGCAGCCCGGTGATGTTTGCTGACGCGTAAAGCTGACGCCGTTGTGAGCCAGCTCCACGCAGAGCGCCGTCTGGTATGCGCTCTCGAGCAGGCCGGCTCCCAGAACGCGATGCACCTCGATGGTGCAGCCAATGACCTTATTCGAGACGATTTGATCGTGATCCATGCGGTGTGTTGAAGCATGGAGGATGCCGCGCGGTTTTACGCCGGATTCTCGAAGTGACGTTCTTTGAGGTCGAAGATTCTGCGACGAGATTAAGTGACGGGCATTTAAAAAATTCCTCCGTGCCTCCGTGGCTAACGTCCGTGACGCCTGCTGACCAAGGGGATCAACCCGAAGACGTTAAGCACGATGATGCGCAGCCGCCTGACCAGGGCGAGCGTGACGCCGACGGCGGGGGGAAAGCCGAGCACGGCGGCGACGGCGCCGGACCCTGCTTCATCGATGCCCAATCGGTACGGCACGAACTTGAACGCGACGGTGACGAATCGTCCGGCGCTTTCGAGGAGGAATACTTCCGTGAGCGTGACATCCGGCACCAGTTGCGCCATGACCACCCAGACTTCTGCGACGGCCGCCACGTGAAACGCAACTTCCCAGAGTCCAACGTGGAGGATGCGGCCGGCGGGCCACTGCGGGACTCCATAGATCTGTGACTCGATCTCCCGTATCGATTCGGCCGGCGCTTCGGCGCGGCCCGCGAGCTTCGCGATGGCCGGCGCGAAGCGCGATAACACGGCCGGCCGGGTGCGCACCGCCCAGACGCCGGCGACTACCGCAATTGCCGCGACGGCGAGAATGATTTCGGAAATCTGTTCGAGTGCCGCGGGCACGTTGGCGTGTTGCATGAACAGCCAGGTGCCGGTGAGCAGCACGATCAACACCGACGCCATGTAGAACGCGTTCTCGACCGTCACCGAGACGATGCTCGTGACCGTCGAGATGCGTCCGCGCACCATCAGGATCTTGGTCGGCTCGCTCGCCAGCACGCCGAGCGGCGTGAGATTGCCCATCGCATCGCCGGCAATCCACGCCGCGAACGCATCGCCGAACCGCAGTGACCCGTTGGCGCACACCATCCAGGCCCGCGCCCGGCAGACCATCCGAAAGGCGCCAAGCAGCACGACGGCGATGAACCACCATCCGACGCTCGCCACCCCCTCGACAACCGCGCCCCAGCCGCCGGCGCGCCGCACTGTGACGATCAACAGTGCGACGCCGATGATCCCGATCAGGATGTTGATGGCTGAAAGGCGGGCGCGCGTCACTCGGGGAAGAATGTTACTGGGGAATGCTGCCGAGGACACGGAGAAGTACGGAGGGCACGGAGCACGGAGGGCACGGAGGGGGGTGCGCAAATATTGCGTCATCGATGCCGGCGTGCGGTCGCAAGCATTGATCGCTCGAGCGCGCGTCGCGCAGCGTTTTCGCGGCAAATCGCTCGGCATTCACCATGCACCAAACCGAGCATGGACCATGACTATCGTGTGACGGGATTGGTGATCGGTTGCGCCATCAAAGTGCACAAGCAGCTCGGCCCCGGACTGAAGGAGGCGTCGTACCACGCGGCGCTCTGTGAGGCCCTCCGTAGCGACGACATTCAATTCCGCTCAAGACAGAAAGTAGACGTCTTCTACAACGGCGCGCCAGCAGGCTCGTACGCACCCGATCTGATTGTTGAAAACACCGTCGTAGTGGAGATCAAGGCCGTGGAGCGGCTAACGCCACTCTTTACCTCGCAGCTAATTTCCTATCTGAAGATCACCGGGCTGCGCGTCGGCCTGATCTTGAACTTCAACTGTTCAAAGATGACGGAAGGCATCAAGCGGGTCGTGTTGTGAGACCCTCCGTGCTCCGTGCCCTCCGTACTCCTCCGTGCCCTCGTCAGCGCGCGACAGCAACGTTGACGCGCGTGGATCGAGTGAACTCGGAATCGCTCGCGGTAAGTTCGAGCTCATACAATCCTGGCGCTGAGAAGATCGCCTTGGTCCTTGCCGCTCCGGGAATCGTGAACGTCACGTTGCCGGGACCGTTCAACACCTTCCACTCGACCGCGAGTCCCTTGCCGCGCGGCAGGCCTTCATCGTGCGCGCTGCCGAAGAGATTCAACTCTTCGTTCACCGCCACGCTCAACGTCGGCGGGTTTTTCGGATTGGCAGTGACGCCGAGCACGCGCACCGTCGGGGGCTGATTGAGGCATACGCCTTTCGGCACCTTTGCGAAATCGATCCTTGCGAGCTGCGCCGCGCCTTCAACCAGGTTCCAGTTCGATTGCAGCATCCGCTCGCTGGTGCCGGTCGTCACTCCCCCGTACGTCAGCGTCCATCGCAGCTTGCCGTCGAAGTCGGGCGGCACGACCATCACGCACTGGAAGCGCCAGTGCCCCGGCTTGAAGGTCGTCGGCTGCATGCGATCGCCGGGCGTTGGCGCGAAGGAATTGTTCGCGCCCGGCGCGATCGTCACTTCGTTGGCGTTATGGCTGAAGTAGGCAAACGACAGCGTGTAGGTCCCGTCAGCGTTCTTGAGATACCCGTCGTAAACGGGGTAAATCGGCTGGTTCTGCTGGGCCGACGGACCCGCAACGAGGACCACGAAACCAAGTGTTAAGCAGGCGACCAGGTTCCTCATGGGTGCTAAAGTATGCCCCAAGTCTGGAGGCCCTCATGGTCACGGTTTCGCGGCTTACCGGTATCTCTACCGCGGCGTTTGCAGCCAGCCTGCTCTTCTCCGCTTCGCCCGTTACCCACGTCTCCGCTTCCGCGCAATCGGCGGCGGACAAGCAGGCCTTGGCCTCAGCACCGACCTTTGCCAAAGACGTTCTGCCGATCATGCAGCGCTCCTGCCAGAGCTGCCATCGGCCCGGCACGCCGGCGCCGATGTCGCTCATGACCTTCGCCGAAGTGCGGCCGTGGGCGCGTGCGATCAAGACCAAAGTCACGAATCGCGAGATGCCGCCGTGGCACATCGATCGCACGATCGGCGAGTACTCGAACGATCCGTCGCTGAGCGACGCCGAAGTGGCGTTGATCGCGAAGTGGGTCGATGCCGGAGCGCCCGAGGGGAATCGCGCCGACGCGCCGCCGCCGAAGGTATTCCCGCCGAGCACGGAGTGGACCTACGGCGAGCCCGATCTGATCGTCCGGATGGAAAAGGGTTTCAAGATCCCTGCGTCGGGCCCCGACTTCATTCCCGAGGAACACGTCGATCCCAAGCTCACCGAAGATCGCTACGTGAAGTGGGTGCAGATCATTCCGGATGCGTGGAAGGCCGTCCATCACGCGCACGTCTATGTCGATCTGCCCGAAGATGTGGATCGCGCCGCGCTCGGCCTCAACACCGGCTCGAACGTCGGCAACTCGATGGATCTGATCGAGTACGGCGCCGGCAACGACGCAGACATTTTTCCTGACGGCACGTCGAAGATGCTGCCGAAAGGCTCGATCTTCCGTTTTGAAGGTCACTATCACCCTTACGGCGAAGAAACGTTCGATCGCATGCGGGTCGGGATCAAGTTCTATCCCCGGGGCTACAAACCCGAACACGTCGTCACGTCGCATCGCATTCGCACCGGCGTCGGCAACGACTGGGTGCTGAATCGCGAACGCGTCGAAGATCTGCTGCTGCGGGCGGGTCACAAGATCGCGATCGACGAGCCGGCGATGCCAACCGGCGCGCTGGTCTCCGAAAATCCGCTGCACAGCGCGGCCTTCCTCAGCATTCCGCCAAACAGCGTCGTCACGCACGATCGTTACTGGCCGCTGCCGAAGCCGGCTCTGGTGATCAGCTTCCAGCCGCACATGCACTTCCGCGGCTCGAAGATGCTGCTCGAGGCGATCCATCCCGACGGCCGCCGCGAGATCCTGACCCACGCCACGCATTACGAACAGAACTGGCAGGTCACCTACAAGTACAAGGTGCCGCACCTGTTCCCCGCCGGGACCATCCTGCATACGGTGTCGGTGCACGACAACACCGCGAACAACAGGCACAACCCGGATCCCACCGCGTGGGTCGGATGGGGCTCGCGGACGATGGATGAAATGGGGCACGGCTGGACCGACATCGCCTTCCTGACCGACGAGCAGTACAAAGCGGAGCTCGCCAAGCGCCGCGCCCAGCGGCAGACGACGAACGATTCGAAACAACAGCGCTGAAGGTCCGGCTACAGCCGGACCCTCACGAGTGATTCAGTGGGGAAACGCGAATGACGCGCTTATCTTTCATCGCCCTGGCACTGCTGGGTCTTTCCTTGACGTCCCTCAGCGCAGTCCAGCAATCACCGAGTGTCGATGCCGACGATCTCGCCGGTGTCGTGCGCAGCAGCAAAGGCCCCGAAGCAGGCGTCTGGGTGATCGCGGAAACCAAAGACCTGCCGACTCCGTACGCCAAGATCGTCGTCACCGATGATCAAGGCCGCTATCTGCTGCCGGATCTGCCGCAAGCCAACTACAGCGTGTTCGTGCGCGGCTATGGGCTGGTCGACTCGCAGCGGGTGAACGCCACGCCCGGCAAGAACCTGAACCTGACCGCGGTGATTGCGCCGAACGCGCACGCGGCGGCGCAGTACTACCCCGCCGGCTACTGGCTGTCGATGCTGCGCATTCCCGAAGCCGGCGAATTTCCCGGCACCGGCCCGCAGGGCAACGGCATTTCGCCGAACATGCGGAGCCAGTCCGACTGGGTGCGAATGATCAAGTCGGGCGGCTGCACGGCGTGCCATCAACTGGGCACCAAGGGGACGCGAGAGATCCCCAAAGAGCTCGGCACATTTCCTTCGCTCGTGCACGCGTGGGATCGCCGCATCCAGTCAGGCCAGGCCGGCGGCAACATGGTTGGCGGACTCAATCAGCTCGGCAAGGAACGCGCGCTGCTGCTGTTTGCGGACTGGACGGATCGCGTCAATCGCGGCGAGGTGCCGCCCGCGCCGCCGCGGCCGCAAGGCATCGAGCGCAATGTCGTCCTGACGATGTGGGACTGGGCGGATCCGAAATCGTATCTGCACGACGTGGTATCGACGGACCGCCGCAAGCCGACCGTCAATGCCAACGGCGTGCTGTACGGCGCGCTCGAGCTGAGCGCGGACTACATCCCCGTGCTCGATCCGAAGACGCACACGATCGATCGCATCCCGCTGTCGGTGCAGGATCCCAACACGCCGCCGACCAATCCGAAGATGCCGGCGCCATCGCCCTACTGGGGTGAAGAGGTGATCTGGACGAGCAAGAACAACGTCCACAACCCGATGCTCGATGAGCAGGGGCGCCTGTGGCTGACGTCGGCGGTGCGAGGGCCCGACACACCCGCGTGGTGCAAGGATGCGTCGCTGCACCCGTCCGCGAAATTCCCGATCCAGCGCAGCGGCCGCCACCTGCAGGTCTACGATCCGAAGACGAAGAAGCTGACGCACATCGAGACCTGCTTCGGCACGCACCACCTGATGTTCGCGGAAGATGCGAACAACACGCTGTGGACGAGCGGCGGCGGACAGGTCGTGGGCTGGCTCAATCGGAAGATGTTCGACGAGACCGGCGACGTGCAGCAGTCGCAGGGGTGGACGCCGCTCGTCATGGACACCAACGGCAACGGCCGGCGCGACGCCTACGTCGAGCCGAACGAGCCGGTGGATCCCACGAAGGATAAGCGTTTCGGCGCGGCGTTCTACTCGGTCGCGCCCGCGCCCGACGGATCGATTTGGGGCACGGTGCTCGGTTATCCGGGCCAGGTCGTGCGGCTGGTGCCCGGACCAAATCCAACCGACACCGCAATCGCCGAAGTCTACGAGCCACCGTTCCGCGATCCGAAGCGCCCCGGCTTCTCGCCGCGCGGCGGCGACGTCGATCGCAACGGCGTGTTCTGGGCCGCGCTCGCGAGCGGCCACATGGCCAGCTTCGATCGGCGCAAGTGCAAGGTGCTGAACGGCCCGACGGCGACCGGGCAGCACTGCCCTGAGGGCTGGACGCTCTACACCGAGCCGCTGCCGCAATTCCGGGGCGTGCAGGATGGCGGCAGCGTCGAAGGCAGCTATTACACCTGGGTCGATCAATTCAACACGCTGGGCCTCGGCGAGAACGTGCCGATCAACACCGGCAACGCGTCCGAGGGGCTGCTCGCCCTGAAGGACGGCAAATGGGTCGTGTTGCGCGTGCCGTATCCACTCGGCTTCTACACGAAGTGGATGGACGGCCGCATCGACGATCCAAACGGCGGCTGGAAAGGCCGCGGGCTATGGGCGACGATCAGCACGCGCACGCCTTATCACCTGGAGACTGGCAAAGGCACAACGAGCAAGGTGTATCACGTGCAGTTGCGTCCGGACCCGCTCGCAAGATGACGGCAAAAAACAAGAGGCAGAAGGCAAGAGGCAAAAGGCAGAAGGCAGGAATCGCGC
Source organism: Vicinamibacterales bacterium (assembly GCA_036374815.1). GTDB lineage: Bacteria > Acidobacteriota > Vicinamibacteria > Vicinamibacterales > UBA2999 > 12-FULL-67-14b. Next base: position 7,486 of record DASUSZ010000328.1, read on the forward strand.
TGATCGCGGCGCTCGCCTGCCTTGCAGCGACCACAGCGGCGCAGCAGGGCGCGGCGAATGGCGAATGGCGCACGTGGGGCGGCGACCTCGGTGTCACCCGCTACGCGCCGCTCGATCAGATCGACGCGTCGAATTTCAGCAAGCTGCAGGTGGCCTGGCGATTCCAGACCGACAACCTCGGCGTGCGGCCTGACTTCAACCTGCAGACCACGCCGCTGATGATCAACGGCGTGCTGTACGCCACGGCCGGCGAGCATCGCAACGCCGTGGCGCTCGATGCGCGAACGGGCGAGCTGCTGTGGATGCATCGCCTCGATGAAGGCGAGCGCGCCCAACGATCGGCGCGGCGGCTGTCGGGACGCGGCGTCGGCTACTGGACCGACGGCAAGGGCGACGAGCGGATCTTCTACGTGACGATCGGCTATCAGCTGGTCGGCCTCAACGCGAAGGATGGCGTGCCGCTCACGGACTTCGGCGTCAACGGCGTCGTCGACTTGAAGAAGGACGCCGATCAACAGCTCGATCCGATCGAGGGGGAGATCGCGTGGAACGGCGCGCCGGTGGTGGCGAAGAACGTGGTGCTGGTGGGCGCTTCGCATCGCTCGGGCACGGCGCCACGCAGCATGAAGAACGCGAAGGGCTACATTCGCGGCTACGACGCGCGCACGGGCAAACGGCTGTGGATTTTCCACACCATTCCGCTGCCCGGTGAATTCGGCAACGATACGTGGCTCGAAAAGTCGTGGGAGTACACGGGCAACACCGGCGTGTGGACGCAGATGACCGTGGATGAAAACCTCGGCATCGCGTATCTGCCCGTCGAGGATCCGACCGGCGACTACTTCGGCGGGCACCGGCCCGGAAACAACCTGTTCGGCAGCAGCCTGGTGGCGGTCGATCTGGAGACCGGCAAGCGCATCTGGCATTTCCAGCTCAATCACCACCCGATCTGGGACTACGACATTCCGTGCGCGCCGATACTGGTGGACATCACCGTCGACGGCAGGAAGATCGCCGCGATCGCGCAGCCAACCAAGCAGGGCTACACCTTCGTGTTCGATCGCAAGACTGGTCAGCCGGTGTGGCCGATCGAAGAGCGGCCGGTTGAACAGGGCACGCTGCCGCGCGAGTGGTATTCGCCGACGCAGCCCTTCCCCACCAGGCCGCCGGCGTTCGAGCGCAACGGATTCACCGAAGACATGGTGATCGACTTCACTCCCGAGCTGAAAGCCGAGGGACTGAAGATCCTGAAGGACTTCAAGTACGGACCGATCTACACGCCGCCGATTGCCAAGGGCGAGGGCGGCAAGATCGGGACGATGTACATCCCGAACGGCGCCAACTGGCCGGGCGGCGCGTTCGATCCGGAAACCGGCGTGATGTACATCTACTCGCATTCGCTGCTGCGCGTGCTGTCGATGACCAACGATCCGAAGCGATCGGACATGGCCTACATCAACACCGGCGCGTTGCTCGAAGATGGCGGCGGTGGCGGCGTCTCGGTGCAGGGGCTGCCATTGATCAAGCCGCCCTACGGCCGGTTGAGCGCGATCGATCTGAACAAGGGCGAGCTGGTGTGGCAGATCGCGCACGGCGAAACACCCGACGCGATCAAGAACAACCCCGCGCTCAAGGGCGTCAACGTGCCGCGCACGGGGCGTCCGGCCGGCGCCGGCGGCAGTTCCGGCGGCATCGGAACGCTGGTCACCAAAACGCTGGTGATCGCAGGCGAAGGCGGCACGGTGCGAATGCCCGACGGCTCGCGCGGCGCGATGCTGCGTGCCTACGACAAGAAGACGGGTGCAGAAGTCGGCGCCGTCGCCATGCCAGGCGCGCAGACCGGATCGCCGATGACCTACATGGCCGACGGCAAGCAGTACATCGTCGTTGCCTCGAGCAGCTCGATCAAACC
>DASUSZ010000329.1:0-5044 GCA_036374815.1 Vicinamibacterales bacterium
AAGGGCGCGCGGCTGACGTGCCACGTCACGCTGCCCGGGCGCTTCCTGGTGTTCATGCCGACGGTTGATCACATCGGCATTTCGCGCAAGATCGACAGCCGCGAGGAGCGCGCCCGGCTGCGCGGCATCGTCAAGGAATTCCGCGAACAGCACAGCTTCAACGGCGGCGTCATCATCCGCACCGCCGCGTCGGGCCGATCGAAGGAAGACATCCTTGCCGACCTCAATTACTTCTACAAGATCTGGGTCGACATGCGTCAGCGCGGCGAGCAGCGGCGCGCGCCGGTCACGGTCTACCAGGAGCCCAGCCTCGTCGCGAAACTGCTGCGCGACCTGCTGACCGACGATTACTCGGCGATTCGCATCGATCATCCGGTCGAGCATCAGCGGGCGCTCGAGTTCATCGGCCGCATCATGCCGAACCTCGCCAATCGCGTGAAGCGCTACGACAAGGACTTCCCGATTTTCGAGGAGTACGGCGTGCAGGCCGAGCTCGACAAGGCGCTGCGCAGCAAGGTGTGGCTGAAGTCGGGCGGCTCGATCGTCATCAACCAGACCGAGGCGCTGGTCGCGATCGACGTCAACACCGGCCGCTACGTCGGCAAAAAGACCGCGGGCCGGCTCGAGGACACCATCATCAAGACCAACCTCGAGGCGGCCAAGGAAATCGTGCGGCAGATCCGGCTGCGCGATCTCGGCGGCATCATCGTCTGCGACTTCATCGACATGGAGGAGAAGAAGAACCGCCAGAAGGTGTTCCAGGCGGTGGAGCAGGAGCTGCGCAAGGACCGCGCGCCCTCCAAGGCGCTGCAGGTCTCCGACTTCGGCCTCGTCATCGTCACGCGCAAGCGCGTCAAGCAGAGCCTCGAGCGCGTGCTCACCGAGCCGTGCCCGTACTGCTCCGGCGCCGGCACGATCAAGTCGAGCGCGACGGTGTGCTACGAAATCCTGTCGGAAGTGAAGAAGGTCGGTTCGGATCTCGACGGCCCCGGCGTGCTGCTACGCGTCAATCCCGATATCGCGCGCGCGTTGCAGGAAGAAGAGCGGGGCGTGCTGAAGGACCTGAAGAACATGCTGCAGAGGGACGTCATCGTGAAGCCCGACGTCCACCTGCATCACGAGCAATTCGACGTCATGTCGATCGGGGGATAGAGACGATTTCGGATTTCGGATCGGGTGGATTTCGGATTATTTGAAGATCTATCGATCGGCAAACAAATCCGAAATCCCCTCGATCCGAGATCTGAAATCCTTTACGCGGGCGGCAGGTGAATCAGGTACTGAACACCGCCGCGCGTAATCCACACGCGGAGATATTCGCCACCCTTCAACATGTCGACGCGCGTGCCGGCGCGCGGCTGCTTGCCCGGCAGATCGGGACCCGGCTGCGTGTCCTTCACTTCGTCGGCCGGAATGATGCTGGCCACTTCGCGCCCGGCGACCTTGCCGCCCTGCACGAATTCCACCCAGCGCTCCATCTTGATGCCGGGGACGACCGGCGACGCGTCCTGCGCGGTGAGGCGCACCTGATAGGTGCCCGCCCTCAAGTCCTTGCCATCAGCTTTGACAGTGCGGGGGATGCGCACGGAACCAAGCGCGGTTTCGGTCGTCGGCACCTGACCCTGCTGAGCGGCGACGATGCCGGTTGATGCGACAAACAGGGTTGCGACGAGCCATCTGACGTTCATGCGATTTCCTCCGCTGCCTATTATGCCAGAAGCGTGCCGTTCGACTTGCTGGAGCGCAGCCTTACGGATGGGCTTCACTGGCTCACGGCACGCCACCGGACGCGCTAACAAGGGCACTTGGTTGCCCTCAGTTAGCGAGATTCGCGGGTTTTACTTCTTGGCAATGACGATGGAGCCGCTGTGGCTGCGGACCGAGAGGAACGCGCTGGCGTCACCGTAGGTGCCGCGGATGGCGCGGCTACTGCCGCGCCGGTTCTGTTCGGTGCGGCCGACCGTGCGGAGCGTCACCGGGAGGTCCGATCGGACGCTGCCGCTGAAGGTGTCGGCATCCAAATCGAAGCCGGTATTGCCGGGGATCGTGACGCGGACGTTGCCCGAATGCGAGGTGAATTCGTAGCGCCCGCCCTTGGCGAGCGGCGCGTCGAACTCGATGTTGCCCGAGACCGACTTCGCCTCGACGCGCTCGATTTCCGACGCCACCAGGCGCACGTTGCCGCTCACCGATCCGGCTTCGAGCGCGCGCACCTTGAGGCCCGTGCCGAGCACCGTGCCGCTGATCGTGCTCAATACCAGCGTCGTCTGCGTGCCGATGTTCTGCGCGGTGACGTCGCCCGAGATCGTTTTCGCGATCGTCACGTTCGGCGTGGCGTTGACGTTGACCGAGCCGCTGACCGTCTCGGCGCGCACCTCGCCCTTGACGTTCGACACGCTGATGTCGCCGGAGATTGATTTGAGCGTGACCGTTGCGCCGGCCGGCACCGAGATGACGTAGTCGACGCTGGCGGAGATGTTGTTGCCGAACGTGCCGCGGCGCGGATAAATCGTCCGGACTTCGACGCGGCCGTTGAAGTTGTTGACGTCGATGCGCAGCGCGTCGAGCAGCCGCTTGGCCTGCTCGGGATCGCGGTGACGCGCGCGCTTGGTGGCGTCGATCCTGATGTCGCCGCCGCTGCCTCCAGTGACGCGGATATCGCCGGCGAGATGCGAGAGATCGAGGGCGCCGGCGTCGCCGACCTTGTGAGTCTGCGATACTTTTTCGATCTGCTCCGGACCCTGGCGCGCTTCGTTGTAGCGCTCGAGCCAGCCGGCACGCGGGCCGTCTTCGGGCACGATGCCGCGCAGCGTCACCGCCGCGGCGGCCGGCGACGCGCCGGCGGCCAGGGCGAGGAATGACGCGAGAATCAGACGTGTGGACATAAGCAGTTACTGCGTGAGCAGGCGGCCCGCTTCCGCCTGGTTACCCTTGCGCATTTCGTTGATCAGTTCGACGGTCTGCTGCAGCAGTGCGACCTTCGAGCGCAGCGCATCGAACAACCCGTTCTGCGCGTTGGCGCTCGACGGCTGCATGCGCAGCGCCGTGCGGCTCTCGGTGATCGCCTGATCGATGACCGTCAGGTTTTTCTGCAGCACCGACGCGACCTGCGGATCGAGCTCGCCGGTGTCCTTGTTGGCAATCGTCTGCAGATCGTCGATCGCCTTCTGGTAATGCCGTTCGGCGGCCTCGAATTCCGCGGTCACGGATTCCACGGTGGGTTCGGCGCCGGGCGCTTCAACCTGCGCCGTGTCGTCGTGTTCGGTGCCGGCGCTGTTGATGAGCGGCAACAGCCCGATTACCGTGGCCAGGATCAACGCCGCGGCGGCGCCAAGCCACACCGCCCAGTTCGTGCGGCCGCCGCCAAAGCGGCGGGGCATGTCGAGCAGCCGGCCCTTCGGCGCCGGCTCGGCGGCGATCGCGGCCTGCAGTTTCGACCAGGTGTCGGCCTTCGGCTCGCGCCGATCGAGCATGAACGCGGCCGCGCGAATCGAGCGCAGGTCCTCGACCAGGGCGCGGCAGTTGCCGCAGCCTTCGAGATGCCGCTCGACGCCGCGCTGATCCGCGCCGTCGAGACGCCCGTCGACTAAATCGACGAGGGCCTCATTTAACTCATCGCACTTCATAGTTGGCAGTTACCAATTGCCAGTTCCCAACGTTACCCTGTTCAACTCTCGACGCGTCGGGCGCCGTGCGCCAGATACGAGCGAATCCGCATCCGCGCCTTGTGCACCTGCGACTTCGACGTCCCTTCCGAGATGCCGAGCATCGTGCCCACTTCCTGGTGCCCGAATCCTTCGACGTCGTGCAGCAGGAACGCCGCGCGGCACGCCGGAGGCAGCGACTCGATCGCCCGCTCGAGGTCGATCCGGCTGACCGCGCCGAGCACCGGCACCGGCGACGCGACCGGCATCGCATCCGGCTCGTCGAGCGAATCGGTCTGCTGGCCCATCCGCGTCTGGCGGTTGCGGAGCACGTCCAGGCAGTGGTTCATCGCCAGCCGATACAGCCAGGTGCCGAGCGACGATTCGCCGCGGAAGCTGCCCAGCTTTCGATACGCCAACAGGAAGATGTCCTGGAGGAGATCGTCGGCATCGCCGTGCGCGCCCATCATCCGGCTCGCCAGATTGTAGAGCCGGGTGGAGTGCTGTTTATAGAGCGCCTCGAATGCCGACCCGTCACCTGACCGGATGCGCCCCACCAGTTCGAGGTCGGCGCTTCTCACGTCACCTGTTGGATTAGACGGGGCCATATCGGCGGACGTTGATAGGGTGCCTGGACTGCCTGGAGTGTCTGTAAGTGCGTGTAACGCCACGGGTCACGACTGCTCACAACAGACGTGTCACGGGACGAAATGGTTCGTAATTATTCACCTGCGCGGGCGTTTTTTCCGGTTTGCGGCGCCCGGCCGGGGCCCCGCCATCGCACTTTTGTGAAACCGACGACCCGTGACGAGGTTACCGTCAATCCTTCGGCGATCAGCATGGATCGCTTCAAGGCCGGGCTGGAGTAGCCGCCCAGCCTGCCGCCAGCCGCAATCACGCGGTGATACGGCAGTCCGGGGTGGTTGCCCTGCTGCATGATGTTGCCGACGGCGCGGGCCGCGCCGGGGCGCCCAGCCAGTTTCGCAATGTCGCCGTAAGTAGCCACCCGGCCGACCGGAATGCGCGACACCGCCGTCAGCACCTTGCGCTCGAACGGCGTCATCGTCCGATGGTGATTTTGACTCTCAGAGTGGTGCCGCCCAGATCGGTTTCGCTGAAGCGCTGCGACACGCCGGCTTCGCCGATCGCGTCGGGCACCGTCGCCCACGACGCTTCGCCGGCCACGCCGAGCCAGCGAGAGAACTTGTACTCCGCGCCGCCGAGCAGGTGATAGCCGCCGAAGTTTTCGTCGACGTCTTCGTTGGTCGTCGAAAATTCCGAGGTCTCCTCGTACCGCAGCGACGTGAATCCGCCCGCGACGTAGGGCGTGAGCTTCGGCACGCGCCGCAGGCGGAACCGCCAGCCGCCGCTGATCTCGAGCGGGGTGACCGTCACCTCCA
>DASUSZ010000330.1:0-21161 GCA_036374815.1 Vicinamibacterales bacterium
GATCCGCGGTGGGATAGTCCTGCCCGTCCGCCTGGAATCGCATCCAGTCGAACTGGCGGCCCTTGAATCGCGCGACATGGCGCGCCACGAACGGCGATGACTCTCCGGTGAGCGGGATCTCGACGCGGGGGATCTCCTGTGCGATGGCGCGCCATTTGCCATCGCCGCTAAGCGATCCCGCGGGCGCGGCCTTGGCCGCCACCGGTGCCGCATTCCCAGTCACGTCAACCTTGAACAGCGCTGCATCCGGACGAATGCGCGGCGTCGGCGCCGTTCCGCCAACGAAGACATCGCTGTTGGTCTTCGCATTCAGGGAGTACTGCAGCATGTTGTCGTCGGTCCATCGCGGCTGGGCGACGCTCCTGCCGTCGTGCGTGATGCGCCGCGGCGCCGCGGATCCATCGACGGGCACGACGAACGTGTCGATCGCGTTGGTGTTGTCGTCTTCAACGCGCCTGCTCTGCGTGAAGACGACCCACTTGCCGTCGGGCGAGATCTGCGTGTCGCCGACCGTGGTGATCCGGTAGTAGTCCTCGATGGTCAGCGCCCGCGGCGACTGCGCAGCGACGGACGCTGACATGGTGAGGGTGACTGCGGCGGCGGCGAGCGTGGCCACGAGCTTCATGGGAACCTCTCGCGGCACACTGTAGCCGATCTGTCAAACTAGGGCACACGTGCACGAATACGACTTGCTCCTCACGCTCACGGTCGGGTTGGGCGCCGCCCTGTTACTCGGCTACATCACGCAGCGCCTCGGCCTCTCACCGATCGTCGGCTACCTCCTCGCCGGCACCCTTGCCGGACCGAACACTCCGGGCGTCACGGTCGATGCGGCAATGGCCGAGCAGCTGGCCGAGATCGGCGTCATCCTGCTGATGTTCGGCGTCGGCCTGCAGTTCCACCTCGAAGAACTGCTGGCGGTGCGGACCGTGGCGATGCCGGGCGCCATCGGCCAGGGCGCGATCGCGACATTGCTCGGCGCGTGGCTTGCCGCGTCGCTTGGCTGGACGATGGAGGCGTCGATCGTGTTCGGCATCGCCCTGTCGGTCGCCAGCACGGTAGTCGTCGTGCGCGTGCTCTCGGATCACAACGTGCTCCACACGCATGCCGGGCACGTCACGGTCGGCTGGCTGGTCGTGCAGGACGTGATGACGGTGATCGCGCTCGTCCTGCTGCCGGCGCTGTTCGGTCCCAACACGACCGAGCGGCCGTTGTGGATGGTGATTGGACTGACGGCGCTCAAGGTGTCCGCGCTCGTCGCCTTTACCGCAATTGTCGGGGCGCGCGTGATCCCGAAGGTGCTCGATCGCGTCGCGCAGACCAAGTCGCGCGAGCTGTTCACGCTGACCGTGCTGGTGATCGCGCTTGGCATCGCGGTCGGCTCCGCGCGCATCTTCGGCGTCTCGATGGCGCTCGGCGCATTCCTCGCCGGCATGGTGGTCGGACGGTCCGACTACAGTTTGCGCGCCGCCTCGGACGCGCTGCCGATGCGAGACGCGTTCGCGGTGCTGTTCTTCGTGTCAGTAGGACTGCTGCTCGATCCGACGACGCTGCTGGATAACCCGTGGCTGCTCGCCGGCTCGATCGGCATCGTGCTGATCGTCAATCCGATCATCGCGTTCGCGATCATGTGGATGCGGCGCGAGCCGTTCAAGATTGCGGTAATCGTCGCCGTGGCGCTGGCGCAGATCGGCGAGTTCTCGTTCATCCTGGCAACGCTCGGCCGCGAGCTCGGACTGTTGACGCATGAAGCCACCAACACGCTGGTGGCGACGTCGGTGATTTCGATTGTGCTCAACCCGCTGCTGTTCCGCACCATCGATCCGATCGTGCAGTGGCTCTCGCGCCAGCCGGCGTGGCGCGATTACTTCGACCGCCCGCGGGTGATCGATCTCGACGCGCCGCCGCCGGAATCCCGCGTCAAGAAGAACGTGCATCGCGCCGTGTTGATCGGCTACGGCCCGACGGGAAAGACCGTGGCGCGATTGTTGAAGGAGAGCGGCATCGAGCCGACCGTGGTCGAGCTGAACATCGACACGGTGCGCGCGATCAGGCAGGAAGGCATCGATGCCGTTTACGGTGATGCGACGCGGCCGGAAACGCTCACCCAGGCCGGCATCGCTTCTGCGTCGAGCCTGATCCTGACGTCGGCCGGCATGGCGAACAGCACCGAGGTGATCCGCTCGGCTCGCGAAGCGAATCCGGGCGTCCGCGTGCTGGCGCGCGCGATGTACCTGCGCGACCTGCCCGACATCAGGCGCGCCGGCGCCGACACCGTGTTCGCCGGAGAAGGCGAAGTCGCCCTCGCGTTCGTCGAGGATTTGATGTCGCGTCTCGGCGCGACGGCTGAACAAATCGAGCGCGAGCGGGCCCGCGCCCACGCCGAGCTCTTCGGCGACGGGCGTGCGTAAACTCGCCGCCATCGCGCCGGCGCTGGCGGGCGCCTGGGCGGCGTACAGCGGACTGTTGTATGCCGTGGACGCAACGCGACGGTATCGCGCCGAGTCCGCGTGGTTTGTCTTTGCCGCCGTCCTGGTAATCGCGGCGATCTACGCGATCGTGCGCGTCTCGCCGCGCGCGGCAAAAACCGGATTCGTCGATCGACGCGCCGCGATCATCGGCCTCGCGGTTTTCGTGGCGGGCGCCGTGCTCCTCTACGCGCCAATGCTTTCCATCGGACTTTTATCCGACGACTTCGTGCTGCTGTCGCGGGCCCGATCCGGTACGCTGCTCGATCGATCCTGGGAATTCGTCCGGCCCCTGCCGCTCGCGCTATGGGGAATTGCGAGAGCGCCGCTCGCCTTACACGCCGTGAACATCGTCCTTCACGGCGTCAACGCGTGGTTAACGGCAGTGCTCGCAATTCGTTTCGGGTTGCCGAAGGGCGCCGCAATGTTCGCGGGATTGTTGTTTCTCGCGTTTCCAACGTCGGTCGAAGCGGTCGCGTGGGCAGCCGGCGTGTTCGATGTGCTGATGGTCACGGTGGTTCTCGCTGCGTGCGCTGCGCTGACCACGATGCCGGGCGGCAAGGCGCGCACAATCACGATCGCCGTGCTGACCGCCGCCGCATTGGCGACGAAGGAAACCGCCGTCGTGATGCCGGCAATCCTGGTCATCACGTCCTTTGCCGCCGCAGGTTCTCTGCGAAGCGTGGTGACTCCACTTGCGGCGTCGCTCGGTGTCGTCGCCGTCTACGTGCTCATGCGGCTGATGGCCGGATTCCCGTCGGCGCCTCCATCGCAAGGCGTGTCCGGTTACATGCTCAAGGAATTTCTCAGCCGTCCCTACGCGACCCTCGGCCTGCCCTTCCATATCGAGCTGCTCGAGGCGCATCGGTGGATTGCGTTCGTCTTCGCGTTGTTCTGGCCGCTGATGTTCGTGCTCTGGCAGTGGCGCACCGATCGGGCAACGGCGATTCGTGTCTTCAGCTGCGCCATGTGGATCTTCGTGTCGGTGCTGCCGGTCGCGGCGATGCTGTTCATCGCCGACGATCTGCAGGGCTCCCGCTACGTCTACCTGGGATCGGTCGCGTTCTCGATCATGCTGCTGGCGCTCGTCTCGAATCTCGACCAGTCGGTGCAGACGCTCGTCGCTATTCCATTAGTGGCGTTGTTCGTCGTGGCGGCACGATCGCATCAATCGGCGTGGACGGCCGCCGCGGTCGAGCGCGATCGCGTGCTCGACGCGTTTCGCGCGAGCGATGTTCAGTGCAATCCGGTAAGCGTGCGCGGGCTGCCCGATCAGGTCCGCGGAGCGTATGTGTTTCGGAATGGCTTCCTCGAGGCCGTGCACGATCCATCACGAATGCAGACGCCCGCCTGCACGTTGACCTGGGACGGCAGGCGCTTCGCGGAAAGCCGCTAGGTGCTTCATTTTCAACATGTTAGACGCCTAACCATGAACCGCCTCCCCGGGCGCGCTCGGCCGTGTCGATTTTCGCGGCTGCCGTTCGACGTGTAAGCAAGAGAGAATTGGCCCTCCAACGTTGAATGGATTAGTCATGGGACTCTTTACCGACTTCCGCTACGCGCTTCGCTCACTGTTCCGTGCCCGCGGGCTCGCCCTCACCGTCATCCTGACGCTCGCGCTCGGCATCGGCGCCAACGCCGCGATTTTCAGCGTCGTCCGCGGCGTGCTGCTGAAGCCGCTCGTCAATGACGACGAAGAGCGGCTGGTCTACATCCGCCAAAGCGCGCCCGGACGCGGCACCGAGAATGCGAACTTCTCGGTGCCGGAGATCAACGATCTCAAGACGGGGCTGAACACCATCACGCAGCTCGGAGATTTCTCGACGATCGATTTCACGCTCGTCGGCCTCGGCGAGCCGCGCGTGGTTCGGGCCGGCGTCGTCAGCGGGTCGTTCTTTCCGGTGATGGGCCTGCAGCCGATCCGCGGCCGCTTGATCGACGCGACCGACGACGGCCCGCAGGCGGCCAGCGTGACGGTGCTGACGCATCGATTCTGGACCGAATCGCTCGGCGGCGACGAAACGCTGCTCGGCAAGCAGATCAAGCTCGGCGATCGCGCATCGACGATCATCGGCGTGCTCGAACCGTCGGTCCCGTACCCCGCCGAGACGCAGTTGATCGCGAACGTCGTCACCAGCTCGCACCACATGTCGGCGACGATGCAGGACGGGCGAGTGCACCGGATGACGGAGCTGTTCGGCCGCCTCGCTCCGGGATCCGATCTGGAACAGGCGCGCGCGGAGCTGCGCGCGGTGCACGCGGGCATGCTGACCGCGCACCGCGAAGCGTATCCGGTGAAGGACGACTTCCGGATCAACGCGGTGCAGCTGCGCGATCAGATCACGTCCCCGGCGCGCACGATCCTGCTGGTGCTGCTGGCGGCGTCGGGATTGATCTTCATCATCGCGTGCTCGAACGTCGCGAACCTGATCCTCGCGCGGTCGGTGCGCCGTGAGGGCGAGCTTGCGGTTCGCGCGGCGCTCGGGGCCAGCGCGTCGGCGCTGCGCCGCACGCTACTCGCGGAGAGCGTGCTGCTGTGCGGCGCCGGTGCGCTGCTCGGCGTGCTGATCGCGCGGCCGATGCTGTCGGTGATCGCGCGCTACGCGTCCCGCTATTCAGTGCGCGCGCTCGATCTCACCGTCGACAGCACCCTGCTCTGGGTCGGCGTCAGCCTCGCGTTGATCTCGTCGGTGCTGCTGGCGTTCGTGCCGCGGCTGCCTTCCGCCGACGCGGCTGCCGGCCTGGGACTGTCGAGCGGCAGCGTGCGCATCACGTCGGGCACCAACCGGCGGCTGCGGTTGTTTGCGGTCACGCAGATCGCCGCCTCGTTCGTGCTGCTGGCCGGCGCCGGCGCGCTGTTGACGACGCTGATCGCGCTGCAACAGACGAAGACCGGGGTAAACCTCAGCAACGTGCTGGCTGTCCACGTACCGGTCAACTTCGAGCGGCCGCCCGAGCAGACGCTGCCGCTCTATCGCGAGGCGATCCGCAAGATCAGCGAGTTGCCGGGCGTCGAGCAGGTCGCAATCGGGACGATCGTGCCGTGGCGCGAGGCCGGCGCGTTTTTCGACGCGCAGTTCAGCGTCGAGGGCTATGCCAAGGCCGACGGCGAAGACGATCCGCGCGCGAGCTTCCGCACGGTGTCGCCGGGCTTCTTCAGGTCGCTCGGCGTGCCGATCATTGCCGGCCGCGACTTCAATGCTGACGACCAGAAGGACAGCGAGAAGGTCGTGATCATCAGCGAAAGCGTGGCGCGCCGCATGTTCAACAACCAGGACGCGCTCAATCGCAAGCTGATGTGGACCGACCCGGTGATGAAGTTCATCGGCATCTCGACCGGCGGCCGCCGCATCGTCGGCATCGCGGCGGATCTCGACGACGAGAACATCGTCCCCGGGCCGAAGATGACCGTGTATCACCCCATGGAGCAGGAGTTCGGCGGCGGGCGTCTGTTCGTGCACGCCAAGGTCGACCCCTACACGCTGGTCACGCCGATCACCAAGATCATCCGCGACATCTCGGCGGAACAGCCGGTCGAGCGCGCCGCAACGCTCGAAGACGTGCGAGCCGAAGTGCTGGCGCCGAACCGGCTGAACACCCTGGTGTTCGGTGGATTCGCGCTCGTCGCGCTGACGATCGCGATCGTCGGCGTGGCAGGCGTGCTGGCGTTCTCGGTGAGCGCGCGGATGCGCGAATTCGGCGTCCGCCTGGCGATCGGCTCCACACCGTCGAACCTGTTGACGCGGATTCTCGGTGAAGGCGCAGTGATTGCAGCCGCGGGCATCGTGACGGGCGTGATCGCCGGATTCGCGCTGTTGAGATTCGCGGGCGGCTATTTCGGCGAGATCGAAGTGCCGGGTGCACTGCCGCTCGCCGGCGCGGGCGCGGTGCTGATCGCCGCGGCGGTGGTCGCATCGCTGATGCCGGCCACGCGCGCATCCCGTGTCGATGTGATGGAGGCGCTGCGCTCGGAATAGTAGAATGCGTTCACTTGGCGGAGCGTGACGATTCCAAAACGCGCCAGCTGGAGCAGCGGAATGCTGAGCTGGCAGCGGCGCTCGAAAGACTTCAGGCAAGCGAAGAACGCTTGCGCGCGATCGTCAGCAGCGATCCCGAGTGCGTCAAGACCGTCTCGCCCGACGGCGTTCTGATCGAGATGAACCCGGCCGGCATCGCGATGCTGGCCGCGACGAGCCTTGCCGAGGTGCAGTCGCGGCCGCTCATCGACTGGATCGCGCCTGAGTACCGCGATCGGTTCGCCGCGCTGCACCAGCGCGTGATGGCCGGAGAAAGCGGCGATCTCGAATTCGAAGTGATCGGCCTCACCGGCGTGCGGCGCTGGCTGCGGACGCACGCGGCGCCGCTGCGCGATCACAACGGCACGATCACGTCGGTGCTCGCGATCAGCCGCGACATCACCGAGCAGCGCGAGCTCGAGGCGCAGCTGCGCCAGTCGCAGAAGATGGAAGCGATCGGCCAGCTCGCCGGCGGCATCGCGCACGACTTCAACAACATCCTGACGGTGATCCAGGGCTTCGCAACGACGCTGCTCGAGAACGATGCGGCGCCTGAATCACGCCGCATTGCCACCCAGCACATCATCGAGGCGTCGGAGCGCGCCGCCGGCCTGACGCGGCAGCTGCTGGCATTTGGCAGGCGGCAGGTGATGCAGACCCGCGACGTCGATCTGAATGACCTCGTCGCGAGCCTGGCGAAAATGGTGCAGCGCGTGCTCGGCGAAGATATCAACCTGCAGCTGCAGCTGGCGCCGCGGCCGACCATCATCCACGGCGATCCCGGGCTGATCGATCAGGTGGTGATGAACCTGGTCCTCAACGCGCGCGATGCGATGCCCGAAGGCGGGCTGCTGCGCATCGATACGCTCAGCCGGACATCGGCGGCCGGCACGGACGCGGTGGTCCGGGTGGTCGACACCGGCACCGGCATTCCCGAGGAGCGGCTGTCGCGCATCTTCGATCCCTTCTACACGACCAAGGATGCGGGCAAGGGCTCGGGGCTTGGGCTTGCCACCGCGTTCGGCATCATCGCGCAGCACGGCGGGCGGATCACCGTGTCAAGCCGCGTCGGGGTCGGCACGACCTTCGAAGTGATCCTGCCGATGACGGATAGGAAAGAAACCGCGGCGCCGGATCCGCTCACGAAGAAGTTCGCACCGATCGGCGGCACCGAGACGATCCTGCTGGTGGAAGACGAGGCCGCGGTGCGCACGCTGACGCGGACCGTCCTCGAGCGCGGCGGCTACCAGGTGATTACCGCTGCCAGCGGCGCCGAGGGCTTGCGCGCCTTTCAATCATCCGCCGACGCCATCGACCTGGTGTTGACCGATATCGTGATGCCGAATGGCATGAGCGGCCGCGACCTCGCTGACAGGCTGGTGCAGATCAAGCCGGACGTGCGCGTGATTTTCACGAGCGGCTACAGCACCGACTTCGCCGGCCACGAGCTGTTGCTGAAGGACGGCCAGATGTTCCTGCCGAAGCCGGCACGCCCCGCGCAGATTCTCGACGCGGTGCGCCGCTCGCTGGACGCCTGACCCCCCGACCCCCTGACCCCCTGACTACCTGACGATCAGCGAATCCTCGTCGGGCACGTCGGCAAGCGCCACCTTCAGGTTGCCGGCATTGGTCGCATACAGCAGCGCGGTGCTCATCGAGATCGTCCCGGCGCGCACCAGCTTTTCGAGCTCGCCGTCGAAGTACTGCATGCCGTCGAGCGCGCCGTCGCGCATCGCATCGAGCAGCGACTTGCCTTCCTTCTCGCCGTTCTCGATGTACTCGCGCGTGCGCATCGTCGCCTTCAGCATCTCGATGATCGCCATGCGGCCGCCGCCCTTTTTCGGGATCAGGCGCTGCGAGATGAAGTAGCGGAACGACGCGGCCAGGCGGCCGCGAACCGCCTGCTGGTCCGACACTTCAAACGTGCCGACGATGCGCTCGACGGTCTTCGAGGCGTCGATGGTGTGCAGGGTCGAGAACACGAGGTGGCCCGTTTCCGCGGCGGTCAACGCGATTTCGATCGTCTCGCGATCGCGCATTTCACCGACCAGGATCACCTTTGGCGCCTGGCGCAGCGCGGCGCGGAGGGCCAGCGCGAACGTCGGCGTGTCGGTGTGAAGCTCGCGCTGGTGCACCGTGCCTTTCTTGTGCTGGTGCAGGAATTCGACCGGATCCTCGATCGTCAGGATGTGGTCGGCGCGGTTGGTGTTGATCAGGTCGATGATTGCCGCGAGCGTCGACGACTTGCCCGATCCGGTCGGCCCCGTGACGAGCACGATGCCGTTCTTGAGCGTCGCGCAGTCGGCGATGGCCGGCGGAAGACCGAGCTCCTGGATCGACGGAATCTTGTGCGCGATCATGCGCATGACGATCGCGAACGTGCCGCGCTGGCGGAACACGTTGACGCGGAAGCGGCAGCGCTCCGGCAGCTGGTACGACAGATCGCTCGAACCCGTATCCATCAGCGTGCGCAGGTACGTCTCGTTGTCGTTGATCAAATCCTTCGCGAGCGCCGCGGTGTCTTCTGGGCGAAGCGTCGGCAGCTCGGCGATCGGCACGGTGACGAGCTCACCGAAACGCTCGACCTGCGGCGGACGGCCTGGAGAAAACACGAGGTCGCTGATGCCGTTGCCCGAATCGAGCATTTGCGCAATCAGGTTCGGCGTGGCGATGGCGCGAGCGTCGGACGTGCCGAACAGCGCCGCGTTCATTTCAGCGACGGATAGTGCAGCGGTATTTTTCATGAGGCACGGTAGCTTACCTCATCCGCGCGACCGCGAGGTTACCAGCGACCGCAGTTCCTGCGCGTTTATGACCGCCATACCTTCGGGATCGTTGTTGAAATATGCAAAAACGTCCCGCCCGGTTTGCGCCAGCTCGTACAGCCGAGCTGCCCAGCGTTCCATTCTGGCGATCTCGTAGCGCCCGAAATATCGCCCGCCAGGTCCGTGGAAGCGCACGTAAACGATCGGGCCGATGTCATCGGGCCCGGTGATGGCGGAGCCCGCCTTGTCATGGAGGCACAACGCCACTCCCCGCGATCGCAGCAACTGGTAGGTCTCGTCGACGTACCACGACGGATGGCGGAACTCCATCACGTGATGAAGCGTGAGCGCTTTCGGGGCGCCGCCGATTTCGCCAAGCGTGCGCGGCAGCAGCGAAAGGAAATGATCGAGGCGCGGCAGATCGGCGTGAAAGTTTCCGGGCAGCTGATACAGGATCGGCCCGAATCGATCGCCGAGCTCGCGCGCGTGCTCGAACAGGCGAATCACGGGCTCTTCGGGATCGAGCAGGCGTTTCAGGTGCGTCAGAAAGCGGCTCGCCTTGATCGCATACAGAAAACCTTCGGGGGCGCGACTGCGCCACGCCGCGAATGTTTCGGGATCAGGCAGGCGATAAAACGAGTTGTTGATTTCGACCGTGTCGAAGAGCGTCGCGTAGTGATCGAACCACAATCGCGCCGGCATCTCCGGCGGATAGACTGGCCCTCTCCAGTGTTTGTAGTTCCAGCCGGAGCAGCCGACCCGAATCACATCATCGCGGCGCGAGCGGCTCGAGGTCGGCGGAGAGCCGCGTCACGCGATTGGCCGGGACCTGGACGACGCGAGTCCAGCGGCGGTAGCCCTCGCGCTCGACCCAGATCAAATGCGACCCGGCGCGAAGATCGGTCAGCCGCAACGGCGTGCGGCCGGCGCTCTGCCGGTTGACGAACACTTCACCGCCCGGATCGGCATCGATCGACAACGTCCCGACGTACCTGGCGGCCGTAACATTTGACGACCGGTCGCTATCGTCGCGCGCCGGCGTTACCTTCGGGGCCTGAACCGGAGCGATGCTTTTTGCCGGCGGCTCGTTTGCAGCCGGCCCGCGATCGATGGTTTCAGCCGCGAGTACTACGCTCGGCGCCAGCGGGGCGTCGCTATCGGCGGCAGGTGCTGCGTCCGGGGCCGGCCCTCGGACGTCGCTTGCGGGCGCGGCGATCGTTGCGTCCGTGTCGCTCGAGAGATACATCCACCCGCCAATGCCGAGCGCGGCTCCGACGATCAGCCCGGCGATCTTTGGCGCGGTGCCGGGTCTGAACCGTTCGCTCGCAATCTTTGTTGGGACGACGGAGGGGCGGATGGGCGATCTGCGGATGTCAGCGACTGCGCGGACTAATGTCGCCACTTCGGACTTCAGCGCGGCGGCCTGGCTCTTCGATTCCGCCAGCGCGTGCTCGAGACGTTCGACCCTGGCGGCGAGCGCGCGATCGGATTCGGGAGGCTGCTGGATCGATGACCGATCTTCCGTCGCCGCAATAGGTTGAAGCCCCGGCTCGAGTGGAGGGGCACTCGAGCGCGCGCCCGCGGTTTCGTTCGAAAACGCGAGCAGCGGATCCGGTTCTTCAAGTGGCCGCAGCGACACAACAACCTCCCGGATTGCGTGACGCTGCCAACGGTGTGCCAGCTGTTAGGCGGTCTTCTTCTCCGCCTTCAGCTTCATCTCGTTCTGGCCTTGCAGGATTGAGCACCATTGCTTGTGGTCGGCCACCGGCATACCACATTCGACGCACACCTGGACGCGCTGCTTTGGCGGTTCGCTCTTCCCTAACAATCTGCTCAGAAACGACATGAAGCCTCCGTTTTTCTTGATACGTCAGACGGGCCAGATTGGTTCAGGGTTGGCAGGAAATCGTGGGAAATGCGACACAACCCTCTCGGGGGAGACCCCGTCTAACACCGCGTAATGACCCTGCCCACCAACGATTTCAAGCTGGCCGTGCGCGGCCTCTTCCGTAACCCGCTGTTCTCGATCGTCGCGATTCTGTCGCTCGCGATTGGCATCGGCGCCAACACCGCGATCTTCACGCTGATCGATCAGATCCTGCTCCGCAAGCTGCCGGTGAAGAACCCCGAGCAGCTGGTGATGCTCTACCAGCAGGGACCGCACGCCGGCAGCAACATGGGCATCCGGATGCACTCGTATCCGATCTACCAGGAGTACCAGAAGCGCGCCGAGCCGCTTGCCGAAGTGATCGCGCGGCGGCTGGCCGATGCATCGGTGGCGATCGACAACCAGACCGAGCGCATCGACATCGAGATGGTGTCGGGCAACTACTTCTCGATGCTCGGCGTGGGGCCCGCCGCCGGACGCGTCTTCAACTCGCAGGAAGACGATCAGGTTTACCAGGGCCACCCCGTCGTCGTCATCAGCTACGACTACTGGATGCGCCGCTTCAACGGCGATCCGTCCGCGGTCGGCAAGAAGATCCTCGTCAACAACTATCCGATGACGATCGTCGGCGTATCGGCGGCGGGATTCGCGGGCATCGATCCGGCGCGCTCGCCGCAGATGCGCGTGCCGATCCTGATGAAGCCGGTGATTACGCCCGAGTGGGGCTGGCTGCGCATGGACGATGAGCGCACGCGATGGGTACAGGTGTTTGCGCGGCTCAAACCCGGCTACACCGTCGAGACCGCGCAGGGCCCGCTGCAGGGACTATTCACGCAGATCCGTCAGCACGAAATGACGCTGCCCGGCGCGAAGAACTGGAGCCAGTTCAACCGCGATCGCTTCATGTCGGGCCAGTTGAAGATCGAGAAGGCGGACATCGGCTACTCGCCGCTGCGCAACGATTTCTCGACGGCGTTGGTGGTGCTGATGGCGATGGTCGGCCTCGTGCTGCTGATCGCGTGCGCCAACGTCGCCAACCTGCTGATTGCGCGCGCGTTCGCGCGGCAGCGTGAGATCGCGGTGCGGCTGTCGCTCGGCGCCACGCGCGGGCAGCTGGTGCGGCAGCTACTCACCGAAAGCGTGCTGCTGTCGCTGATCGGCGGCGCGCTCGGCATCGGCCTATCGGTGATGCTGACGCGCGGCCTGATCGCGTTCATTCCGCAGCAGCAGCCGCTGCTGATTCAGCCCACGCCGGACTTGCGGATCCTCACGTTCACGTTCGTGCTGACCCTGGTCACCGGCATCGTGTTCGGATTGCTGCCCGCGCTGAAGGCCAGCAACCCCGATCAGTGGGCGACGCTGAAAGACACGGTCGGCGGCATTGCCGGCACCGGCGGCTCGCTGTTCCTGCGCAAGGGCCTCGTCGCCGCGCAGGTGGCGCTGAGCTTCCTGCTGCTGTTCGGCGCCGGCTTGTTCGTGCGCAGCCTGCAAAACCTGCAGACGACGGATACCGGCGTGCAGATGGACAACCTGATCACCTTCCGCCTGTCGCCGTCGCTGAGCGGCTACGACAACCCGCGCACGGTGAACATGTACAACGAGCTGCTCGAGCGCCTGCGCAGCACGCCGGGCATCAAGTCCGCGTCGCACGTCGCGGTGTCGATTCTCTCGGGCGACGAATGGGACAGCAGCACGTCGGTCGAGGGCCACAACGCCAAGGACGGCGAAGACATGCAGGCGTTCATGAACGCGCTCTCGCCCGGCTACTTCGACACGATGGGCATCAAGCTGCTCGACGGCCGCGACTTCAGGAGCTCCGACATCGTCGAGAACCCGAGGATCGCAATCGTCAATCGCAAGTTCGCTCAGCATTTCTTCGGAGACAAGCCGGCGGTGGGCAAGCGCCTGGGCCGCGGCACCGGGCCCAACACCAAGCTCGATGTCGAAATCGTCGGCGTCGTCGAGGACTCGCTGTATGAAGGCCCGCGCGAAGGCGTCCGCCGCCAGGTGTTCTGGCCGGCATACGGCGGCAGCGCGACGTTCTACGTGCGCACCACGCAGGCATCCTCGTCCGCATTCGACGTGATCAGGAACGAAGTGAAGCGGCTCGATGCGGGCATGCCGGTTTACGACGTCAAGACGCTGCAAGGCCAGCTCGATGAGACGCTGCTGACCGATCGCCTGATCGCGCTGCTGTCGGCAGGCTTCGGGCTGCTGGCGACGCTGCTCGCATCGATCGGCCTCTACGGCGTGATGGCGTTCATCGTGGCGCGCCGGCGCAAGGAGATCGGACTGCGGCTGGCGCTCGGCGCGGAGCCCGCCGGCGTGCTGTGGATCGTGATGCGGGAAGTGCTGATCCTGCTGTCGATCGGACTCGCGGTCGGCGTGCCTGCGGCAATCGGCCTGGGCCGCTACGTGTCGTCGCAGCTGTACGGAATCGAGCCGAATGATCCGTGGATGGCTTTCGGCACGGTGCTGGTGCTGGCGGCGGTGTCGGCGGCGGCGGGATTGATTCCGGCGACGCGAGCGAGTCGCATCGATCCGATTCTCGCGCTGAGGTACGAGTAGGTCTTAGGGTCTTAGGGTCTTAGGGTCTTAGGGTCTTAGGGTCTACTTACTGGACCTTGAAGTTTCGCGAGCCGACCTGTACGCCGTCGATCATCACGTCGACGCTGTAATCACCGGGCGGGAAGCCGCCGGAGTTCTGAAGATGGAACTCGGTTGATTTCGGCCCTGCTCCACTCACCTGCTTGGTCGGCTCGTCGATGATCTGATTACCGAACTTCCAGCGCACGCCGATCACGCCCTTTCCCGAGCCGGTCTGCACCGACACGTAAACGGTCTCGCTCGGCTTGAACAGCGTGGTAATGCTGGCGATGCTGCCGTCCTGGTTGAGCGAGCGGCCAATCTGGATGTTGGTCAGCTCGAGCGGGCCCGAGCAGGCGACGAGCGCGCCAACGGCGATTGACGCCAACACTGCGCGAACAGCCATCGCGGTCATAGCGATTTCTTCTCCTCGGCGATGCGGGCCTCGAGGCCCTTCATGGCGGTGGCGGCCAGCGCCTTGCAGCCGCGATCGACGAACGGATCGGGATCGCCGGGCTTGCGGCCCGCGCGCTGCCTGATCTTCGCATCGAGATTGGTCGCGGACGGATGCGTCGAGATCACAATGTCACACGGCAGCTCGCCGAGGCGCGTGATGCTGCGCCGGAACGATGCGACCAATTCGGGCTTCGCGGTGAACTTGAACCCGGGCGCCGAGACGGCGGAAATGCTGTCGGCGTAGACCATGTCCATGCAGGTCAGGCCTTCGCATGATTTCCACGTCCAGGATGTTGCGCCCGGTGTGTGGCCCGGAGTAAAGACCGCGGTGATCGAGATGTTGCCGACGGTCAGCGTTTCGTTGTCACGGATTACGTCGACGTTCTCCACCGGAGGAAACGCGTTGGCTTGGCGGCCGAAGCCATACTGCGGATCGTCGGTCGTGTTTTCACCACGTTGGAGCGCATCGGCGCCCGAGGCACTGGCGGCGACGCGGGCTCCACTGGCGCGCTGCAGTGCCGCGATGCCGCCCGCATGATCGAAGTGGCCGTGCGAGTTGACGATCAGCTTCACGTCCTGCGTCTTGAATCCGAGCTTGCGGATGTTGGCGTCGATCAGCGCCGCCGATTGCGGCAGCGCGCCGTCGAGCAGCACGTGACCGTCTTCGCCGGTGATCAGGATCGCCGACAGTCCGTCCGTTCCGACGAAGTAGGTGTTGCCGTAAACCTTGAATGGCTCCCGCGGCTTGTTCCAGTCGTCGCACGCGTCGCACTTCATCGGCGGATCGGACAGGAATCGGGGCGCTTGCGCGAACAAAAAAACCAGGACGACCAGGGTCGACTTCAGCACATCCCTATTCTGCCTCAGTCGGCGGTAAACTCTGCCGTGTGCGCGTGGCCATCGTGGGCGGACCGGGTGTCGGCAAGAGCACGCTCGTCCGCCAGTTAGCGGACCTGTATCACAACGGCTCGTACGGCGAGGGCGAGAAGGGCGTGTGGGATCCGCGCGTCCTCGAAGACATTGCCGCCGGTATCAACGCGGTGGGCGTGACCGAATACTTCGCCCGCATCTACGACGCCAACTACCGCGACGCCGCGATGCACGACGGCCCGCGGCGCGTGATTTTTTTCGAAGGCGCGCGCATCACGCTCGAGGCGCACATGGCGGAATATGCGCCCGAGGACCATCCGGCGCTGCGCAAGGTGCTGGCGATCGGCGACGCGTGGAACCCGGATCGCGTGATCGTGCTGACGTCGAGCAGCGACACCATCGAGAAGCACATCCGGATGCGCAATCGCGAGCACGAGGACGTCGAGAACATGGTGCGGCGGTTTCGCCTGATCGACAGCGAGTTCCGGCGCCTGGCGCCCGGTTACCCGAATACGATCGTGATCGATCGCGACAGCAAGGAATTCCACGACCGCAGCGGCCTGCTTGCCATCATTGATACGGCCGGGCTGCCGCCGTTCGAAGAGATTCCTTACCGGCGCGAGCGCGGCTGAGCACAGTCCGGGTACTGGGCTTGCAGCAAGGGCTCGTATGGCCGAGTCGACACCCGCATCCGTACAGCCTTTGAGTCAACGAATGGAAACACTGGCCGCGTTGGAGCCCAGTCCGTTTCCAGTAATCAGCCTCTACCTCAGCCTCACGCCCAACCAAAACGGCCGCGAGGACTATTCGAACTTCGTCCGGAAGGTCTTTGCGGAGCGCGCCAAGGCGCTGCCCGCGGAGTCGCCGGAGCGCGAGAGCTTCGAGAAGGACGCCGAGCGTATCAGCCAGTACCTCGAGACCGAGAAGCAGCCGTCCTGGCAGGGACTGGCGATTTTCGCCAGCTCAGGCTCTGAGCTGTTCGAGGCGATTCCGCTCGAAACACCGTTCGACGATCACTGGATGTTCGTCGGCTCGACGCCGCACCTTTATCCGCTCGCCAAGTTGATGGACTCGTATCCGCGATACGTGGCGCTGTCGCTCGACACCAACAAGGCGCGCATCCAGGTGTTCAG
This sequence comes from Vicinamibacterales bacterium, assembly GCA_036374815.1. Classification (GTDB taxonomy): domain Bacteria; phylum Acidobacteriota; class Vicinamibacteria; order Vicinamibacterales; family UBA2999; genus 12-FULL-67-14b. The sequence continues at coordinate 16,183 of DASUSZ010000330.1, forward strand.
CCTCGCCGCGGCCGAGCGCGTCGAGCAGGTCGTCAACGACAAGACGCGCCGCACCTCGAAGGGCGGCTGGTCGCAGGCCCGCTACCAGCGCCGCGCCGACAACGTCCACATGCACCACATGAAAGAGGTGGTCGACGCGCTGGACAAGGTCGTGCGCGAGGAGAACATCAACCAGATCGTCATCGCCGGCGAAGAGCAGGCGGTCGTCAAGCTGCGCGAACAGCTGCCGCAGCAGCTCGCCGACAAGATCGTCGACGTCGTCAAGCTGCAGCGCAACGCGCAGGATGCCAGCTTCATCGAGACGACGTTCGACGCGATCCGCGCGAAGGATGCGGAGACGGACGCCGAAAAGGTCCAGGAGCTGATGGACGAATGGCAGAGCGGCGGCCTCGGCGTGGCCGGCCCCGAAGCCACGCTCAGCGCGTTCCAGCTCGGCCAGGTCGATGAACTGATCATCACCGGCTCGGTCGAATCGCTCAAGCCGGTCCAGAAACTGCCGGACGCCGCGCCGGAGACGATGCAGGCCGATACGTCGGCGCCGGAATCCGGCATCGACGAAGCGCGGTTGAAACTGTCGGCCGAGTTGATCAAGCTCGCACAACAAACGTCGGCGCGCATCCGCTTCATCGAGGACGCGAGCCTGCTTCAGGAGGTCGGCGGCGTCGGCGCGCTGCTGCGGTTCCGCATATGAGCAGACAGAACAAGGTCAATCCGGGCATGTACACGCAGCGCGGCCGTCTCACGCAGGACGATGCCGCGCGGGAGCTGGCCAAGCAGCGCAACGTCGGATCGCCGAACACGTGGCAGCCGGTGCAGCGCGATCAGCAGCCCCCGATGATTGAAGAACCTGAGTCCGGCGAAACCGACGACGAGCAGCTCGCCGACGATCAGGGCACCGACGATCAGGCGGCCGAGACTCCGGCGGCAATCGAGAAGGAACCGGCTCGCGCGAAAGCGGCCAGGCCGGCGACCGCCAAAGCCGCGAAGCCGGCCCGCCGGTCGGCACAGTCGAATTCGAAGCGGCCCGCGAAAACCGCCGCCAGGACCAAGACCGGCCCGCGCAAGTCCGCGGCCCGCAAATCGGGAATGGCGAACCGGGCAACGACAGCGGCGAAGCGCGGCAAGGCAAAGAACGCCGGACCGGCAAAGAAAGCCAAGGGCAGGACGGCAGGCGCCGCTAAAGGCAAAGCCAAGTCCGCGAAACGCCGAAAGAGCTGACACGCTCGTTCGGCCTGCAGATTAGAATGACCACTCTCCAGGAGTGGTCATGTTGAAACAATCTGCCTTACTGATCAGTACGCTGTTGCTCGCGGCCCCGGCGCTTTACGCGCAGCCCGCGCAGCCCGCGCAGCAGCAGCGCCCTGCCGCGCCGCCATCGATTGAAGACCGCACGTCGGGCATGAAAAAGCTCGACGGCTATTTCCCGCTGTACTGGGACGAGCGAAGCGGCAGCCTGTTACTTGAAATCCCGCGCTTCGACACCGATTTCCTCTACTCGAACGGCCTGTCCGCGGGCCTCGGGTCGAACGACATCGGTCTCGATCGCGGCACCGGCCGCGGCAGCCGCATCGTGCAGTTCCAGCGCGTCGGCCCGCAGATCTTCCTCGTGCAGCCGAATCAATCGTTCCGATCGAGCAGCGCGAATCCGCTCGAGCGCAAGTCGGTCGAAGAGTCATTCGCCAAGTCGATCATCTGGGGCTTCCAGGTCGCGGCGGAATCCGGCGGGCGCGTGCTGGTGGATGCGACGCCGTTCCTGCTGCGCGATGTCGCGAACGCCGGCCCGAGCCTGCGCGGCAACTACAGCGTTGACCGCTCGCGAAGCGCGTTCTACCTGCCCAACACCAAGAACTTCCCGAAGAACACCGAGGTCGACATGACGATCACGTTCGTGCTCGGGCAGCAGGGCGGCGGTGGCGGCGGCGGCGGTGGTGGTCCGGCGCAGGGCCCGCAGCAGATCGGATCGTCGATTCCGGCCGGCGGTGGTGGCGGTGGCGGCGGCGGATTCGGCGGCGGCTTGTTCTCAGGCACCGTCGGCAGCGTCACGCCCGCTCCAGAGGCGGTCACGCTGCGTCAGCATGCGTCGTTCGTGGAGCTGCCCGACGCGAGCACGTTCAAGCCGCGTCACGACGATCCGCGCGCGGGTTACGGCGGCGCGACGTTCGTCGATTTCAGCCAGCCGATCGCCGAGCCGATCCAGTTCCGCTACATCCGGCGCCATCGCCTCGAGAAGAAGGATCCCAACGCGGCGATCAGCGAGCCGATCAAGCCGATTCAGTACTGGGTCGATGCCGGCGCCCCCCCCGACGTGCAGAAAGCGCTGATCGAAGGCGCGATGTGGTGGAACCAGGCGTTCGAAGCCGCGGGCTTCCGCAACGCGTTCAAGGTCGACGTCATGCCGGCCGACGCCGATCCGATGGACATCCGCTACAACATGATCAACTGGGTGCATCGCTCGACGCGCGGCTGGAGCACCGGCGGTTCGGTGTCGGACCCGCGCACCGGCGAAATCATCAAGGCCACGGTCACGCTGGGATCGCTGCGCGACCGCCAGGACTACATGATCTTCGAAGGCCTGCTGTCGCCGTACGTGACCGGCAACGAGCGGCCGCAGATCCTCTACGACACCGCGCTGGCGCGCATCAAGCAGCTGTCGGCGCATGAAGTCGGCCACACGCTCGGCCTCGGCCACAACTACTACGACAGCAACAAGGGCTGGGTCTCGGTGATGGATTACCCGCACCCGCTCGAAGTGCTGAACGAAGACGGCACGATCGATCTGTCGAAAGCCTATGAATCGAAGATCGGCGACTGGGACAAGGTCGCGATCAATTACGGCTATCGCCAGTTCCCCGCCGGTGTCGACGAGAAAGCGGAGCTGACGAAGATCCTCACCGAAGCGTGGAAGCAGGACCTGCGCTACTACACCAACCAGGACACCGACATTCACCCGCGCGTCGAGCAGTGGTCGAACGGCGTCGATCAGCAGTCGGAGCTGACGCGGCTGATGCGCGTGCGCCGCGCCGCGCTCAATCGCATCGGCCTCAACACCATCCGCAGCGGCGTGCCGACGGTGATGATCGAAGAACCCTTGGTGCCGATCTACATGTATCACCGCTACGCGGTTGAATCGACCGCGTCGATGATCGCCGGCCAGGACTTCACCTACGCGATGCGCGACGATGGGCACGGCGCGCCGGTCGAATGGGTCAACGGCGAAATGCAGCGCAAGGCGATCGATGCGCTGGCGGCGACGCTCAAGCCGTCGGAGCTGACGATCCCGAAACGCATCCTCGATCTGCTGCCGCCGCGGCCGCCCGGCTACGGCATGCATCGCGAGTTGTTCCCGCGCACCACCGGCGAGGGCTTCGATCCGATCAACCCCGCGGCGATCGCCGCCGACGTGACGATCGGCTTCGTGCTGCAGGCGGACCGTGCCGCGCGCATGGTCGCGCAGAACTCCATCGATCAGGCGTTGCCGGGTCTTGGCGAAGTGATCGATCGCCTGATCAGGGCGACGTTCGATCAGCCGACCTCCGGCACCTACGAAGCCGAAGTGCGCCGCGCCACCGAGCGCGTGCTGGTCGATCGCATCACGTGGCTCGCGGCCGCCGCGCCCAACGCGCAGGTGCGCGCGATCGCGGCGCTGAAGCTGGATCGCATCCGCGGACGCTCGACGACGACCGGCGCGGCGGGCACCTCGATGGGTGAAGCCGAGCGCGCCCATCGCAACCTGCTGACCGCCGACATCAAGCGCTTCCTCGAGCGCCCGATGACGGACGCGATGTCGGCGCGCATCATGCCGGCATCGCCCGCGCCGCCGGGAGCGCCGATCGGTGACATGCCGCAGAACTGGCTGGCTCGTCCGGCGTTCTGCAGCTGGGATGAGCAGTAGCTAGACCTCAGGATCGGGGATCGGGGATCGCGGTGTCGACCCGATTCCCGATCCCCTCTTCACATATTCAGCGGGCGCCACCACCGGGAGTCGCAGGCATACGCTGCGCGTCGGCAGCACGCTTGCCCAATCCGAAATCAGTTGCCGATACGCTTCGCCGACCGGCCTGACGTTGCGATCGAGATCGAACAGGCCGCGCGGGTTGACGCGGTTGTTGCGCTCGCGGATCGCGACGTCCCAATCGATTTGATCGGTCAGTGAATACCAGGTGAATCCGAGGATCGGGATGCCGTCGTTGCGCAACCGCAACACGTTGGCCCACTGCTTCCACAGCCAGAACACCGCGGCGCCCTTGCCGTCCTCGTCATAGTTGGTCTCGGTGTGCATCACCGGCAGCCCGTAGCGCTGGTGGTACTGCCGCGTGATCTCGTCGTAGCCGAACACCTCGCCCGACGGCCCGCGCGAGCCGTCGCTGCGCACGCGATGCTCGTTGGTGACGTAGTAGTCGTTGCCCATGATGCAGTACGGCTTCATGTGGCGGCCGAAGAAGAAGTGGTACTCCTCGCGCGTCATGCCGTTGTCCATCAGGAACTCGTACATCTCGGAGTCGACGCGGCGGCCGTAATTGAGGTCGAGCGAGAGGAAGCGCTGCGAATTCAGGATCTCGGCGTGATGAATCGCCGACGGGCTCTCGGCGTGAAAATATTCCGACGATTCGCTCTGAATGAAAATCGCATCGGGACGAACTTCGAGGATCGCCTGCATGCCGAGGACGTTGGCCTTGACGATGTGCTTCAGCGCGGTGACGAACGAGCGATCATCGCGCAGTTGTTCGTTCCACCAGCCGTACGACGCGGAGAACAGCGCACAGATGAACATCTCGTTGATCGGCGTGTAAAGCTGGACCCACGGAAAGCGGGTGGCAAAGGCGCGGCAGTAGTCCGGGAACAGACGCGCGAAATCCGGGTTCTGGAAGTTCCCGAGCCAGTCGGGGACGCCGAAGTGACACAGGTCGGCAATCGGGTGCAGGTTGCGGTTCAGCAGATCGCCGAACGTCTCGTCAGCGAATGACCAGTCGTATCGGTTT
>DASUSZ010000331.1:0-9286 GCA_036374815.1 Vicinamibacterales bacterium
CGGCGTCGGCGGCGCACTCGGCGCGACGAAGGCGCCGCCGGGCGCGGTTGAAAAGACCGGCGCCGCGGCGTTCTTCGCTTCTTCCGCCGCCTTCTCCGCAGCAGCCGTGCGCTTCTTCTCTTCCTCGAGCGCCAGAGCGGCGCGCTCGTTCGCCGCGTTCGCTTCGGCGATCTGATCCTCGCGCTTCTTGATGTCGGCGGCCCGATCTTCGATCGCGGTGTTGAGCGCAGTAAGACCGTCGTACTTCGGATTGCGCTTGCGGATCGCGGCGTAGAGCTTCTGCGCGCCGGGAATGTCGTCCTTCGTCAACAGCGCGTAGACCGCCAGAACATCTTTCGAGTCCTGCGTGTTCTCCGTCGCGACCGATGCCGGCGCCGTCACCGGCGGCAACGGTGGCGGCAGTGGGGCGGCAGCCGTCGTGTTCGATGGCGCCGCTGCTGAATTGTCGGCCGCACGAGCCTGCTGCGCCGGAGCCGTCGGCTGATTGCTCGACGGCGAAGGCGAGTTCATGCGCGGCAGGTAATAAATGGCGGCGCCGACGACGGCGACGATGAACACGGCGGCGGCGATCAGGAAGTTGCGGCGCGACGGGAGATCCGGTGATTGACCTCGGGCACCGCGGAGAATGTGCGCGGTTTCACCGCCAGTTCGAACTTCAGGCTCGGGTGCTTTCTCACCTTTCAGTTGCGCGAGAAACGCCGTGACCAGATCGTGCTTGCCCGGGAACGCCTGCAGCTCCTTGATCGCGCCGTCCTTGTCGCCGCTCTCGAACTTCTTGCGCGCGGCGGCCACCGCGGCCTGCGCGGCGGCATCCCGCTCACCGCGCGTCTTCTGCTGCTCGATTGCTTCGTTCGCGCGCTTCTGCAGATCCCTGGCCTGCGCGTTCTCCGGATCGATCGCCAGCACTTCGCCGGCGGCGCGAATCGCCGCTTCGTATCCGCCCTCGGAGAACCTCGCGCGGGCGCGGCGCATCGTTTCCTGGATCTGCCGCGTGCGCTCGATCTCGCGCCGCGTCGTATCGATCGCTTCCTGCAGCTGCTGGACATCTGCGGACTCGGGAGAAATCTGCCTCGCTTCGGCGACCAGCGCTTCGGCGCGATCGAGCTGGCCCTTCTGCAGCTCGGTGCGCGCTTCGCCGATGATCCGCGCCACCGCCTGGCGATCGGACTCGATGGCGATGTCGTCCATCAGCTGCAGCCCGCCCGGATGATCCGGATCGAACATCAGCGCTTCGTCGCACTTGTCGCGCGCCTTGTCGAGGTCGCCGGCCTCGAACAGCTTGCGCGCTTCGTCGAGGAGCGTGGTGATCTGCTCGGAGCGGCGCCGCTGCAGCGACTGTCGATTGGTCTGGAACCGCTTCGACGCGCGCGACGATCCCGGGCGCGATCCCTGCGAAGACGCCGGCGTGCCGCCGCGCGGCGACGGCATCGGGGACGGCGGCGGCAGCTGGAAGCGCGCGCCCGTGTCGAGCGGCATCGTGGCCGCATCCGCCACCGCCGACAGCGCCGCCGCCTCGATGCGCTGACGCACTTCCGTCAGCTCGTTCTTCATCATCGAGAGGTCGGGATAGCGGCCGTCGCGGTCCTTGACGATCGCGCGCGCGAGGATCTTCGACACCTGCGGATCGAGATCCGGCAGGAAGTTCTCGAGCGGCTCCGGCTCCTCGTGCAGGATCTTGTGCATCGTCTGGTGCACGGCGCCGGGGAAGGCCTCCTTGTAGGTGAGGACTTCGTAGAAGAGCGCGCCAACCGCAAAGATGTCGCTCCGGATATCGATGTTCTGCCCGCGGATCTGCTCGGGCGACATGTAGTTCGGGGTGCCGATGATGACGTGCGACTGCGTGAACTTCGACGCGTCGCGTCGGGCCAGGCCGAAGTCGAGAATCTTCAGCGCCCCTTCGGTGTCGATCATCAGGTTCGCCGGCTTGATGTCGCGATGAATCACGCCCTGGCGGTGCGCATACGAGAGACCGGAACACAGGTCCTCGACCCACTGAATGCGCTTCGAGATCGGCAGCAGCGCCTTGCGCTTGACGATCTCCGCCAGCGTTTCACCGTCGATGTATTCCATCGCGATGAACGGCAGGCCCTCGTGCTCGTCGACGTCGAAGATGGTGACGATGTTCGGATGGCGGAGCGTGCCGGCCGATTGCGCCTCGCGGGCGAAGCGCGTGCGCGCGTCGGGCGAATCGAACTCCTGGCGAACGAGCTTGATCGCGACGAGGCGCCCGATCTTCGGGTCCTTCGCAAGATAGAGGGATCCCATCCCGCCCTGGCCGAGGCGAGACACGACTTCATAACGGCCGATCTGCGTTGGCTCTGGGGAAGCCATTTAAAGGAGCGAAGAGATTCTACAAGTTCCCAGTTTCCAGTTCCCAGTTACCAGTGAGTTTCTAGTTTTCAGTTGCAGTTGCAGTTTCAGTTGCAATTCCTTTGAGCCGTTTTTCTGTCGCCTTGCGCATTACCCGTTAGAGAGGGCGTGATGCGCGGTATTTCCTGGTTGTTGCCAATTTTTCTCGGACTTTGCGGCATTGCCGAGGCTCAGCAGTCACCGGCGTGGGACGTGGGCGTGACCATCGGCACCATCGGCGTGTCGCCGCAAACCCCGCAGCAAACCTATAGCGACGACTGGTACTTCGACGGGCGCTATGCGTTGTCAATCGGCAAGTACTGGACCGAGCACATCAAGACCGAGGTCGAGTTTGCGCACAGCGGCGAGGGCTCGCGATACGTCCAGCAGCTCATCGACATGCCTGGGGTGCCGCCGCACTATTCAGTTCCCGGCGAGGAGCACAACCGTCTGCAGCAGCTCTCGGCGCGCGTCTTCTATCAGTTCTTCGACAACGCGTGGGTGCACCCATACGTGTTCGGCGGCGCCGGCGTCGACATCAATCGCCGGCGCACGGACATTCCTCCGAACTACTTCTATCCGCCGGTGACGCCGGGGGGCCGTCCGAACCCGATTCTCGTAACGCCGCAGAGAGTGGAAGGACCAGACACTTCGTGGCGGCCGGCGGCGGTCTTCGGCACGGGCGCGAAGATCTACATGACGCCGCGCTCGTTCTTCAACGCCGCCGCGATCGGAACGGTCGGGAAACGACTGGGAACGGTGAGTCTGATCGCAGGTTTCGGCATCGACTTCTAAAGGAGTGAATCATGAGGTTAGCAGGCATTGCTCTTATCGTTTCCCTCGCAGTCTCGGGCTTGGGACCAGGGGCTTGGGGTGCGACGCTTCACGCGCAAGCAGCGCAAGAAGCGCAGACGTGGCGCAAGGTCGCCGAGGCGATTCCGCTCGGAACGAAGGTGAGCGTGCAGACGCTCGACGGGCGCAAGGTGAAAGGGACGTTGATGCGGGTCGACGACACCTCGATGCAGATCAAGAAGAACACGCGCCTTCCGGAAGCGCCGTCGAGCGTGACGTTCGGGCAGATCGGCAACATCGAGCGCGACCACGGCGGCATGGGCTGGGGAAAAGCGATCGGGTTCGGCGTCGGCGCCGGAGCGGCGGCGATGCTCACGATCCTGGCGATCGCGTTTCAGTTGGATTAGTAGCTAGTCGCTAGTAGCTAGTAGCTGGAAAAAGCTACTGAATGTCTTTTTCAGATAGATGCGTGTCGGCAGGTAGATCTCGAAGCGCTCGCTTACCGAGGAGCGCTTCGTAGCGTTCCGCCGGAATTGATCCCGTACCGGGGCGCTTCACCCACAGGTTGTCTTTCGTGAACGCCTCGCCGCTCTTGATCGGCGCGATCGTGACGACGGTCGCAAACGCGAAATCCATCGTCACCTGCTCTTCCTTTGCGGGCCCCTTGGTGCCGCCGAGCTCGCTATGGAGCCTTGCGCTCTGCTCGATCAGCTCGCGGCATGCCTTCTCGTCCATCGAGCAGACGATGTCGGGGCCCGGGCGGAACATGTCGTCGGTGAAGTGGCGCTCGAGGATGGAGGCGCCGAGCGCGACGGCACCGAGGCACGCGAGGTTGTCGGTGGTGTGATCGGAAAGGCCGATCACCGCGTTGGGAAACGCCTTCCCCAGCTCCACCATCGCGCCGAGCCGAACCAGGTGCGGCGGCGTGGGATAGAGATTGGTGGTGTGCATCAGCGCGTACGGCACGTGCGCGGCTTCGAAAATGTCCACGGCCTTGCGCACGCTGTCGATCGTGTTCATGCCCGTGCTGAGGATGATCGGCCGCCCGAACGCGGCGATGTGTTTCAGCAGCGGATAGTTGTTGCACTCGCCGGAACCGATCTTGTAGGCGGGGACGTCCATGCGCTGAAGACGATCGGCGGCCGCGCGCGAGAACGGCGTGCTGATGAAGATCATGCCGCGCGATTCGACGTAACGCTGCAGCTCGAGCTCTTCCTGCTCCGACAGCGCGCAGCGCTCCATGATCTCGTAGATCGACACCGACGCGTTGCCCGGCACCACCTTCCTGGCGGCGCCGCTCATCTCGTCTTCGACGATGTGCGTCTGGTGCTTGACGACTTCGACGCCGGCCCGCGATGCGGCATCGACCATTTCTTTCGCGACCGCGAGGCTGCCTTCGTGATTGATGCCGATTTCGGCGATGACAAGCGGCGGGTGGGCGGGGCCGATCTTGCGGCCGGCGATAGTAATCTCGGGCGCCATCAGGCCGTCAGGCAGTCGGGCCGTCGGGCCGTCAGGAAGAAACGCTCAATCAATTCCGTTAACTCCGAGATTGATTTTGCCGAGTTGACGCCGATGCGGAACTGCGCGCCGCCGTCAAAGCCTTTGGTGTACCACGAGCACAGTGCCCGGATCTTATTTATCACCCACCGCTCGCGGCTCAGCATCTTGCCGCTGTCCGGCACGTTCTCGGTCAGCAGCAGCTGCATGTAGTCGAGCAGGAACTGGCCGCGCTCTTCGTGCGTGATCGTGCGCGCGGGTTTGCCTTCCATCAGGTCGCGCGCCTGCGCGAGGATCCACGGGTTGCGCAGCACGCCGCGGCCGACATAGACGCCGCTGACGCCCGACCGCATGCGCGTGATGATGTCCTCGGGCTCGATGCAGTCGCCGGAGCCGAACACCGGGATCGACACCGTTCTCGCAACCTCGGTCACGAAATTCCAGTCGGCGGATCCGCTGTAGCTTTGCTTCGCGGTGCGGCCGTGGATTGCGATCGCCTTCGCGCCCGCATCCTCGACGCGCTTTGCCAGCTCGCCGGCGTTGATCTCGCCTTCGTCCCAGCCCTTGCGCATCTTCACCGTGACCGGGATCTTCACCGCTTTCGACATCGCCGCGATGATCTCCGCCGCATGCGCGGGCTCGCGCATCAGGCTGCAGCCGGCGTTGTGCTTGGCGATTTTCGGGACCGGGCAGCCCATGTTGACGTCGACGATGTTCGCGCCCATGCCTTCGACGACCTGCGCCGCATCCGCCATCTTCTGCGGATCGCCGCCGAAGATCTGGATCGAGACGGGACGCTCTTCCTCGGTGTATTCGGCGTACTCGAGCGTGCGATCGATGCCGCGAATCAGGCCTTCGCTGCTGACCATTTCGGACACGACGAGGCCGCAGCCGCCCTGGCGCTTCACGAGGCGGCGGAACGCCGTGTCGGTCATGCCCGCCATGGGCGAGATGACGAACGGTGAGGTTAGCTCGACGGGTCCGATTTTCGCGCGCATGGTTGCTGTCAGTAAGGCTTCACGTCCGCCGCATCGACTTCGACAGACACCGCCTGGCCGATCAAGTCCACCGACAAGATTAGTCGAGCGTGCGCGCCTTTGCGAATCAATCGGCCGACCACGCCTTTGAGCGGACCGTGCGCCACGCGCACCATGTCGCCTTCCTTGATCAGCGGCACCGGATCGTAGGCCAGCTCGCTTTCCACCAGCGTGCGGATGCTGTCGATCTCTTCCGACGGAATCGGCGACAGGATGCCGTTGTTGCTGATGATCTGCACCACGCCGTCGACCTTGAGGATGCCGATGCGCTCGTCGGGCACGAACCGCGCGAACACGTAGCCGGGGAACAGCGGCCAGTCGATCTTCTTCTTGCGATCCTTCCAGCGGCTCCACTTGCCGATGGTGGGAAGGAAAACGTCGACGTCGCCTTTCTTCTCTAACTGGTCGCGGACGATCTTCTCGTGACGCGATCGCGTCCAGATGGCGTACCAGTTCGGCTCCATAACCGGGATCCGTGAGCCGGGATCCGGATTACTCCCGCCCGGTTCCCGGTTCCCGGGTCCCGGCTTCCAGCTGTTTCGCGGCCTCAGCCTCTTCCTGCTTCAGGCCGACTTCGTAGGCCTTTTTGATCTCGTCGTTCTTCCAGTCGATGATCGCCTCGGTGCGCAGCCGGGCGATGAACTTCAGGTACTCGCCCTGGCGCTTGGTGTTCGCGATCTTGTCGGCGATCTCCGCGCGCGCGTCCTCGAACGGCTTGGTGGTCGTCTCCTGCAGGTTTTCGATCTTGATGATCTGGTAGCCGCGCGAGGTGCGCAGCACCGGCGTCACGCCGCCGGTCTTCAACCCGGCGATGGCCTTCTGCAGTTCTTCCGAGAGATCGGTCTTGGCGAGCGGGCCGACGAGGCCGCCGTTCGCCTTCGATCCCGAATCCGAGTAATCGCCGGCGAGACGCGCGAACGGCTCGCCCGCGACGATCTTCGCGCGCACTTCCTCGGCCTTCGCCTTCGCCGCATCGTCCTGCGCGACGTTGACACCCTGGGCCGACACCGGCACGTTGATGGTGATCTCGCGCAGCGTGATCGACGGCGTCGTGACGAACTCGTCCTTGTGCGCGTCGTAGTAGGTTCTCAGCTCGGTGTCGGTGACCTGCAGCTTCTGCATGATCTCCTGCTGCTGCACCTGCTGCACCATCATCGTGCGTTCCAGCTGGCGGCGCAGGTCCGCCATCGTCATGCCTTCCTGCTTGAGCGCCTGCTGCAGCTGCTCGTCGGACTCGATCTTGTTTTCCTTCTTGATGTTCTCGACGATGCTGTTGAAGCGCTCGGTCGTCATGGTGAAGCCGAGCTCCTTGCCGCGCTGCACCATCAGCATTTCGTCGACGGCGTCGACGATCACGGCCGGCGTGACTTCCGCGAGCGCCGCTTTCAACTGTGCATCGCTCTCGGGGCGCAGGTTGGGATTCCGCTGCCGGAGCGCCGCGATCTGCCGCGTCTCGAGGTCGGTCTTGGTGATGATCTCGCCGTTCACCTTTACCAGCACCTGCTCGATGATGTTGCTTTGCCCTTCGACTCGCTCAGTTCCGGCTGCGCCGAAACCTCGCTCGCTCAGGACAAGCGTCAGCAGTGCTATAGCGGCAAATCTGTATTTCATTGCAATCCCTAATTATCCAACTCTTCGAGTAATCCCGTCACCTTACTTAGGACTCCATCCGGTGCCCGGGGGTCTTCGGGGGCCTGCTTGAGAATTTCAGCCTTGGTGAAGCCTGGTTTGACTTCGCCGGCCGTCGCTCGAGCAGTCCACCAGCCAGGCTTTCGGCTTTGTTTCGCCTTGGCGGATTTGGGCTGAATCTTTTCCGGCTCCCGGGTCCCGGCTCCCGGCTCCCGGTAGCGAAGGTCGAGCTTGAGCGAATTGGGCGGAACAAGCTGCAAGTCGCCTCTTTCCTGCACCAAAGCGATCACCTGCTTCAGATCCACCTTCGTCTTCTGCCGGAACTTGATCACCACCGTCGACTCCGCGCGATCGATCGTTTCGACGCCCAACGCGTCCGCCAGCACGCGGATGCGCGCGAAGTCGGCCAGGTTCAACACCGCCGTCGGCGGCGGCCCGTAGCGATCGCGGACTTCGTCGACGATGCGTCCGATTTCGTCCTCGCTTCGCGCGCCGGCCATGCGCCGGTAGATCATCAGGCGCTGATTCATGTCCGGCACATACGCATCGTCCAGCCTGAAGTCGACCTTCAGGTTGACGGTGGCGCGAACGTCGTCTTCCAGATCCTCGCCCTTCAGCTCGCGGATCGTTTCCTCGAGCAGCTTCATGTACATCTCGAAGCCGACCGCATCGATGGTGCCGCTCTGCTCGCCGCCGAGCAGATTGCCGGCGCCGCGGATCTCGAGATCGAGCGCGGCAACGCGGAAGCCGCTGCCCAGCTCGCTGAATTCCTTCATCGCCGACAGCCGCTTGCGAGCAACGGGCGATAGCGCTTCCTCGGGAGGAATCAGCAGATAGGCATATGCCGCTCGGTCGCTGCGGCCGACGCGGCCGCGCAGCTGATACAACTGCGCGAGGCCGTAGCGGTCCGCGCGGTTGATGATGATCGTGTTGGCGTTCGGAATGTCGAGGCCGTTCTCGACGATGGTCGTCGCCAGCAGGATGTCGGCGTTGTGCGACATGAAGTCGAGCATCGCGCGCTCGAGCGCGTCCTCCGCCATCTGCCCGTGGCCGATGACGATGCGCGCATCCGGCACAAGTCGCTGGAGGAGATTGCCCATCGAGTAGATCGACTCGACGCGGTTGTGGACGAAGAACACCTGGCCGCCGCGGTCGATCTCGGCGCGGATTGCGCGCACGATCACGTTCGAATCGAACTTGACGACGTTGGTCTGAATCGCGAGGCGATCCTTCGGCGGCGTTTCGATCACCGACATGTCGCGGATGCCGACCAGCGACATGTTCAACGTTCGCGGAATCGGCGTTGCCGTCATCGTCAGGACGTCGACCTTCTTGCGCATCTGCTTGATGCGTTCCTTGTGCGCCACGCCGAAGCGCTGCTCTTCGTCGACCACGAGCAGGCCGAGGTCCTTGAAGTTCACGTCCTTCGAGAGCAGCCGATGCGTGCCGACGATGATGTCGAGCCGTCCGGCGGCAAGCGCATCGAGCGCTTCCTTGATCTCCTGCCTGGTGCGGAAGCGGCTGATCATGTCGATCTTTGCCGGGAACGCCGCGAAGCGTTCACGCAGCGTCTTCAAGTGCTGCGCCGCCAGCACCGTCGTCGGCGCCAGGAACGCGACCTGCTTGCCGTCCATCACCGCTTTGAAGGCGGCGCGCATCGACACTTCGGTCTTGCCGTAGCCGACATCGCCGCACAGCAGCCGGTCCATCGTGGTCGGCGACTCCATGTCGCGCTTGATGTCGGCCACCGCTGTCTGCTGGTCGGGCGTCAGGTCCCACTCGAAGGCGTCCTCGAATTCCTGCTGCCAGTGCGAGTCGGGGCTGAAGGCGTGGCCGGCGACCGCCTTGCGCTGCGCGTAGAGCTTCAGCAGCTCCTCGGCCATGTCGCGCATGGCCTTCTTGACGCGCGTCTTGGCCTTCTCCCACGTCGTGCCGCCGAGCCGATCGAGCGTCGGATGGGCGCCGCCCGTGTACTTCTG
>DASUSZ010000332.1:0-7625 GCA_036374815.1 Vicinamibacterales bacterium
TGTCACCGCCGATCGCGTGGCGCCGGTGGCATCGCTCGTCGCCTCAATGGTGACGCCGGGCAGCACCGCGCCCGACGGGTCGGTGACGACGCCGTTGATCTGGCCCGTTGCCTGCGCCCACGCGAGCATCGGCGAGAGAAGAATAGTGAGGATGACTGCGGCATTCACGAGTGCGCGTTTCATCGGCCAACCTCCTGCTACATGCCTGGGGGGGTAAAGCGTCCGTCGGCGGCCAGCCATCCGCCGTCGGCATACAGGATGGTGCCAGTGATGTAGCTGGCCGCATCCGACAAGAGAAAAACCGTGGGTCCCGCCATCTCCGACGCCTGCGCCCACCGGTTCATCGGGTTTTTCATCGCGTAGGCGTTGTACCACTCCGGGTTCTGCTTGATCGGCGCGGTCAGCGGCGTTTCGATCACGCCGGGACCGACCGCGTTGACGCGAACGCCTTTCGTTCCCCACTCCGTCGCCGCAGTTTTCACCAGCTGCAGGATGCCGGCCTTCGTCATCGAATAGACCGACTGGCCCGGCTCCGTGACGATCGATCGGATCGACGAGAACAGCACGATGCTGCCCGAGCCTTGCGCCACCATCACCTGTCCCGCTGATTGCAGCACGTTGAAGTTGCCGCGCAGGTTGACCTGGACCACGCGATCGAATTCATCGCCGCTGTACTTGAGAATCGGCTTGCGGACGTTGATCGCCGGGGTGCAGACCACACCGTCGAGCCGGTTGTGCTTCGCCGCGGATTTGGCGATTGCGTCGTTGACCGACGCCGCGTCGACGATGTCGCACACGCCGCTGTCGGCATCGCCGCCGTCTTTCTTGATCATCGCCGCGGTTTCGGCGGCGGTGTCGCCTTTCACGTCGAGACAGTAGACGTAGGCGCCTTGTTCGGCCACGCCGATCGCGACCGCGCGGCCGATGCCGGAACCTGCGCCGATCACTGCCACCGACTTTCCTTCGAGACTGAACGCGTTTTTCATCTGGGGTTTGGGGCCTGGGACCTGGGTCTTTGCGTCCTGAGTTTATTGTTTTTTCAAATCGCGAGCAGCGGGGATGTTGGCAACACCGGTTGCTTCCGTCGCGGCGCGAACGATGGCGCGGGCCATCACGTCGGCAGCGAGCGCGCCGATCTGCGTGATGTTGGCTTCGCCGGTCCACTGGCCGGTTGCCAGCGCAAACACCGTGTCGCCGTCGCCCATCGTGTGCGCCGGGAAAATCGCGCGAGCGAAACCGTCGTCGGCCATCAGCGCCATGCGCTGCGCCTGCGTCTTCGTCAAGCGCGCGTTGGTGGCGACCAGTCCGATGGTGGTGTTCTCGCCCGCGCGCGGCGGCTGGCCGGTTTGCCCCGAGCGCAGAATCTTGCGCGCGTCGGCGAACGTGCCGTCGGGATTGCGGACGCCGGCGACGACCTTGCCGGTGTCGGGATCGATGATGTCGCCAACCGCGTTGACGGCGACGATCGCGCCGACGCTCAACCCATTCGGCAAGGTGATGCTGTAGCTGCCGATGCCGGCCTTCATCGATCGGCCGCTGCCTCCGGACTTGCCGACGGTGGCGCCCGCGCCGGCGCCGACCGATCCTTCGCCAACCGGCGCGTTCGAGGCCGCGGCGGCCGCGCGATATCCGCAATCCGCCGTCGGCCGGATCTTCGGCTGGCCGCCGACCGGCAGATCGAAGAGGATGGCCGCGGGAACGATCGGCACGCGTGCCACTCCGGCGGGCCAGCCGATGTTGTGCTCTTCGAGCCACTTCACCGTGCCGGTTGCCGCATCGAGACCGAACGCGCTGCCGCCGGACAACACCACGGCGTTGACCTTGTCGACCATGTTCGACGGATCGAGCAGATCGGTTTCGCGCGTCCCGGGGGCGCCGCCGCGCTGCGCGACGCCGCCTGCCGCACCATCGCCGTCGACGAGGATCACCGTGCAGCCGGTCGGCCGCTCGCTGAGCGTGTGATGACCGACCTTGATGCCGGCCACTGCCGTCAGCGTGGTGTTCGCCGCTGGAGACTGTGCGTGGATGAACGCGGACAGCATGACGATCAGGGCGAGGGACGTAATGGCCTTCATGGGTCGCTCCCGCAGCGATAATATCCCGAAGCGCCTTGCCGCGCCGTAGCCGGCCGGGCGAAGGCGGGTATACGATGTCGGCGTGCAAATCGATCGCGTGCTCGCCGAAGTCGATCGCGCACGCGATGAAATCGTCGACTTCGCGGCGCGGCTGGTGCGCATTCCTACGATCAACCCGCCCGGCGAGGAATACGAGACATGCGCGGCGCTGATCGGCGATCAGTTGCGCGCGCACGGAGCCGACGTCCATCTGTTGCCGGCGGCGGGCCGGACGGAGCACACCCCCGAGCATCCACGCATCAACGTCTTCGGCCGCCAGGCCGGATCGTCACCGGGACCCGCGATTCATCTCAACGGTCACTTCGACGTCGTCCCGGTCGGTCTCGGCTGGACGCGCGATCCGTTCGGCGGGGAAGTCGTCGACGGCAAGCTGTACGGCCGCGGCTCGTGCGACATGAAGGCGGGCATCGCCGCCGCGGTGTTCGCAGCGGAGGCGATCCGGCGATCGGGCGTCGGTCACGCGCTGCCGATCGAGATCAGCGGCACGGTGGACGAAGAAAGCGGCGGCTTCGCCGGCGTCGGATGGCTCGCCGAAAATGGCTGGCTGTCGCGCGACAAGACGACAGCGGTGATCATCCCCGAGCCGTTCGGCGTCGACCGTGTGTGCGTGGGCCATCGCGGCGTGTACTGGTTCGAGGTGATTGCGGAAGGCCGCATCGCGCACGGCAGCATGCCGTATCTGGGCGTCAACGCAATCGAGGGCATGTCGCATTTCCTCGATCTGGTGCGCGACGAGCTGGGGCCGGCGCTGGCCGGCCGCGTCACCGCGATGCCGGTCGTGCCGGAAGGCTCGCGCTACGCGACGATCAACATCAACGGCATCGACGGCGGCCAGCCGGTCGGCGAGGTGCCGAGTCCGTGCGTTGCCGATCGCTGCCGCGCGGTGTTCGATCGGCGGTTCCTGCTCGAGGAGGGCCTCGAGAAAACGCGCGCCGAGATTGCCGGCCTGGTGCAGAAAGCGCAGGCGCGGATGCCGGCGGTAAAATTCTCAATCGAAGATCGGCTGATCTTCGAGCCGACGCGCGCGCCCGAAGACGCCCCGTTGATTGGGGCGCTGACCGGCGCGATCGAACAGGTGACCGGCCGGAAGGCGGCGCTGGTCGCCAGCCCGGGCACGTATGATCAGAAGCACGTCGCGCGCATCGCCGGGGTGCCGCACTGTGTGGCGTATGGTCCCGGCGAGCTGGCGATGGCGCATCAACCCGATGAATACTGCAGCGTCGACGACATCATCAGCTGCACCAAGGTGATCGCGCTGGCGGTGTTGAGATTGGCAAATTGATATGACCACAAAAATCGATACGCAGATGACCGGCCAGGAAATGGTGGCGCTGTCCAAGCAGCATTCGCTGTACGAGTGGTCGGCGCAGGCGCATGTCGATCCGATCCCGGTCGCGAAATCGAAAGGCATCTACTTCTGGACGCCGGAAGGGAAGCGCTTCATCGACTTCAACAGCCAGTTGATGTGCGTCAACATCGGCCACGGCGATCCGCGCGTCATCAAGGCGATCCAGGACCAGGCGGCGGTGCTCGCCTACGCGAATCCGTTCATGGCGACGGAAGTGCGCGCGAAACTCGGGCAGAAGCTGTCGCAGATCTGCCCGGGCGACATCGACGTGTTCTTCTTCACCAACGGCGGCGCCGAAGCCAACGAGAACGCGATTCGCATCGCGCGGCTGGTGACGGGACGCCACAAGATCCTGGCGCGGTATCGCTCGTATCACGGCGGCACCGGCGCGAGCCTGACGGCGACCGGCGATCCGCGGCGGTGGGCGATGGAACCCGGCATGCCCGGCATCGTGCACGTGCCGCACCCGTATCACGGCCCGAAACGCGGCACCCTGTCGGGCGCCGACGCGCTGGCGGAGCTCGAAGAGATCATCATGCTCGAGGGCCCGCAGACGATCGCCGCGTTCCTGATGGAAACGGTCACCGGCACCAACGGCATTCACGTGCCGCCGGACGGTTATCTCGAGGGCGTGCGCGCGCTCTGCGACAAGCACGGCATCCTGCTGATTTGCGACGAGGTGATGTCCGGGTTCGGCAGAACGGGCGAGTGGTTCGCCATCAATCACTGGAACGTCGTGCCGGACATTCTGGTGATGGCGAAGGGCCTGACGAGCGCCTACGTCGCGCTCGGCGCCGTCGGCATCCGCCGGAAGATCGCCGATCACTTCAAGGACAAGGTGTTTTACGGCGGCCTCACCTATAACAGCCATCCGCTCGGCTGCGCGGCGGCGCTGGCGACGATCGCCGTCTATGAAGAAGACAACCTGATCGAGCGCGCCAAGAAGATGGGCGCGGTGATGCGCGGCATGCTCGACGAGCTCAAGTCGAAGCATCCATGCGTCGGCGACGTTCGTTCGATCGGCCTGTTCGGCATCGTCGAACTGGTGAAAGACCGCAAGACCATGGAACCGCTGGCGCCGTTCAACGGCACCTCGCCCGAGATGCAGGCGCTCGGCAAGTTCTTCCGCGAGGAAGGCCTTTACACGTTCGTGCGCTGGAATGGCTTCTTCACGAACCCGCCGCTGTGCATCACCGAGGCGGAGCTGGCCGAAGCGTTCGCGATCATCGACAAGGGGCTGTACGCCACTGACAAAGCGATCGCGTAATCAGCGACTGAAGGCGGACTGATTGAAGGCGGGACTGAAGTCCCGCCTCTACTTCAGTGAGGCGACGTGCTTGACCCATGCGTCGACCAGCGGACGCATCGGACCGTTCGCGGCGGCGTAGGCCTTCGACCACTTCGCGACGTTCGCGCGATCGACTGCCAATGACGCGGCCTGCGGGCCGTTTTGATGCCGCGAGTAAGCGGAAAAGATCGCGGCCAGTAACGCCGCGCTGTCGGTTGGATTCGAGTCGAGATACGACGACAGCACGGTGACGGCATCGCCGGCGCGGCCGGCAAGCACATACGCGAAGCCGAGCGTCTTCTTCGCGCGCGCGTCGGCGTTTGGCTGTTGCACCGCCAGTTCCAGCGGCGTGATCGCAAGCGCCGGCTGGCCGGCCTTGATCCACTCCTCGCCCGCAATTCTCGCCATCGCCGAATTCGGCGGCGTCGCCGCAGCACTTTGGATCAGTCCCGCCGCTTCTTTATGCCGTTTCGCTTCCGCAAGCGACGCGCCGAGGAACAACCGCGACGGCGCGAAGGTCGGCGCCATCTGCATCGAGTTCTGGAACTGCACCGCGGCACGATCGAGTTGCGCGGCCTGATACAGCTCGAGGCCCTTGAGGAACAGTGCCAGCGGCTGATCGTTTTCGCCGAGCGCGATCATGGCGGCGGCACCCAGGTCACCGCCGCGCGCTTCCTTGATCGCCGCCTTCGATCCAGTGGCGCGCGCATCCGCGATCGCCAGCATCGACGTCACCATCGCCGGCGACAACAACTCCCTGCGATCGAAATTCGACAACCCGCCGAGCAGCACCGATGCCATCTCATTCGGCATCATCGTGGCGGTCGCAGCGATGCCGGCGTCGGTTGCCGCCGAAGCCGCGGCAATTCGGAATGGGCGAATCATGTGCCCTTGCGGCTTGCCGCCCATGCGCAGGACGCCGCGCGCGAGGTAACGGCCGGGTGGCAGCGCGCCGGTGTTGAACTGCGCGGTCAGCGCGCCGATCTCCGGCGACGGGCCGGCCCCGATTCGCATCGGCACCGACGCCAGCGGTGCGCTGTCTTCGTCGGTGAGAATTTCCAGCGTCGCATCGAGGCCCGACACCGGAGCCGACGAATACGTTTCCATCAACGCGGCCATCGCGCCGGTGATGATCGGCTCGATCGACGGCTCGAGCGCCACGTTGCCGCCGGCCGCGGCGCCGCCGACGATCAGATCGCCGATCGAGAGGCCGGGGGCGTCCATCTGGAACGCGGTCACGCTGCGGACGACGCTGCCGACGCGCCCTTCGCTGTCGGCCATCGAGACGATGACGCGGTATTGCCCTGGATCGACCTGCATCATTCCCGAGTACGCCGCGGTGCCGGGGTCGCCGGGTTTTGGCGCGAGCTTCTTCAATTCAACAGGCGGCGCCACGCCGCGGCCCTGCCTGTCGACGATCGCCACGCCGACCGTGTAGTCGAGCGACTGATCGACCAGCCGCTCGACTTCGGCTGCGAACAGCACCCGCACCTTGGCGCCGCCGGGTTCCTTGTAGGTCCACGTCGAAATCTTCAACGGCAGGTCGTTGATCGGCAGCGGCGACTTGATCGCGCGCGCCACCGCATCGGCAGGCGTGGTTGCCTTTGCCGACACCGCGGTCACGAAGCTGCGCCGCGACCGGATCGTGACGCCGCGCCTGGTGGTCTTGACGCCGATGCGATGGCGGCGGCCGTTGCGATCGGCGGGCCGCGACTCGACGCCGATCAGGTAGTAACCGTCGAGCGAGCGCGAGATGCGATCGAACGCGAAGTCGGCGGCGACGTTGATGCGATACAGCTCGCCGCGCGCGGCGCCGGCCAGCTGTTCGAGGCCGGCGATCTGCAGGTTGCGATCCTCGCGCGGCGTGGTTGGGCGGCGTGACTGCGACGCATCGAACATCGGCACGTCCAGCATCAGCACGTCGAGCGTGGCGCGCGCATCAGCCGCCAGCGCCGCGAGATCGTCGGCATCCGAGCCGAGACCCTCGAAGATCAGGCCTTCGGAGACCAGGATCACCGACTTGGGTCCCTCGAATGCCGCCAGGCTTTGCAGCACGGCGCGCATCCCGTGGATCGAGCCGTCGGTGCGGTGCCGCACTTCGCTCATGATTTCCGCGGCATCGTGCTCGACCTCGCGCTCGCATCGTTCCAGCTCCGCGGCCGCGGCCGCGCCGGCGCATTCGCGCATGACCACTTCGAGCGCCAGCTGCGCATCGCTGTTCATGTAGAGCGCCATCGCTTCGGTCACCGACAGGTTGAAGCGGGACTTGAGCGGGTCGGCCGTGCCGACCACGCGCAGCAGCGCCTCGCGCACGCGATCGTGATTCGTCGTGAAGTCCACCAATTCACCGGGTCCGGGTACGGCGATCACCGCGACGCGATCTTCCGGCGTCAGCGTGTCGACGAACTTCTTGGCGCTGTTCATCGAGCTGCGCGCGGCGCCGGTGCGGATGTTGCCCTGGTCGATCAGCAGCACGATCAGGCGGCCGCGCGGCGCACCCTTGGCATTCGACGAGGAAAAGGTCTCGTCGGGCACGACCACCTTCGCCGGCGCGCCGATGACGCGCCGTGGATCGACGGAACGAATGTACTCAACGGACGAGACCTGGCGGCGGTCGCCGTCGATCTCGACCTGCAGATCGGCGGCCGTCAGGTCGGTGACCTGGCGCCCGTTGCCGTCGAGCGCGGTGATGTCGACGGAAATGAGATCGACGCCGGAGCGGAAGACGGGTGCCTGCGCGGGGCTTGGGTCCTGGGGCCTGGGGCTTGGGGCCTGGCTCTCAACAATCGAGCCGCTGAGGAACAACGCCGGCAAAAGGGCAAACGCTCGCGCGCGCATCGCCGAATCTTACGCC
>DASUSZ010000333.1:0-3582 GCA_036374815.1 Vicinamibacterales bacterium
CACCACGGTGACCGCGAGCAGCACGGCCAGCATCGCCCACATCACGGCGCTGCCGAGCAGGCTGAACATCCAGAACGGTTCGACGTAGCGGTAGACCAGCACGTCGTGCGACACCAGGTAATAACCGATCACGCCGAACAGGATCCCGAACTTGATCCACGCGGCGCGCGTCTCGATCGATCGCGGCACGTCGACGCGCCAGCGCCGCGGCAGCACGGCATCGAGCGTCTGCGTCAGCGCGCCGTAGGCGCACACGCGGCCGCAGTACAGGCGTCCCCACAGGATCGTCGAGACCACGGTGAAGCCGAAGAACAGGTACCAGGCGAGGCTGTACTTGAACACCGGCCAGCTCCAGTCGAAGACGCTGAAGATGTTGGTGATCGAGATCAGGTAGCTCTTGGCGAAGCCCATGTAGCCGATCGCAAACGCAAAGGTCACGAACTTCAGCGGCACGCTCTTGCGGCGGAAGCTGACCATCGCCAGGACGATGAACGCGGTCAGCAGCGCGAGATCGAGATACTGCGGGCGCAGGATGTCCGCCCAGGTTTCGACCGGCGCTTCGTCGAAGCCCCACGGATCCGGCTGGATAGCAAGCATCACTGCTTCGGCTTGATCTGGTCCGGCGTCAGGAACGTCTTGGCGATGGTCCGCGTCGAGTCGCGCAGCGCGCGGGCGGCATGTTCCATGGTGATGGTCGCGCGCGAGACGGCAGCGATGTCGCGGCCGACCAGGAATGGATCGCGGATGCTCTTGTTCTTGAACTGCTCCACGAACTTCGGCGGGTCGACGGAGAAATAGCCGTACGGCTCGGAGTTGTAGTCCATCACCACGCCCTGAATGATGCCGCGCGTGTCCATGCCGACGAGGAAATGAATCGGGCCGTGATAGCCCACCTCATTCGGCGCCAGGTCCGTCGTCCAGAAAATGAAGCCGATCGGCGGCGCCGAGGGATTGCTCTTCGGATCGACGCCGTAGACCTTGTAATGCAGCGGCGTGCCGCCAAACGTGGAGAAGCCGCCGGCGTTCGGAAACAACGTCTTGAAATACGGCTCGGGCCGGGGATTCGTGAACGTGCGCTTGGTCTGCGCCGAAAGCGTAACGATGCTCGCCGCGATCACTAGGACAAAAAGGGCAATGAACTTCTGCAACGGATCGGTCTCCGGGACCCCGTCAGCATACAACGACCCGGAATCTACTCCCGTTCGAGCGTGACCTTGAGCGCGGCGATCTGCCAGATCACCATCATGATCCAGCCGCCCCTGGCAAGGCCGTTGGTGCACTTGAGCCGCACGTGCTCGCCGGGCGACGCGTCGATCTCGATGGTGTGTGAGAACAGCGTGTTGAAGGCGCGGACCTTGTGGCGGCCCGGCGGAATCTCGCGCGTCATCGGCCGCCCGTAGCGCACCTTTCCCCACTCCTCGCCGTCGACGTAGAGGTAGACCTGGCGATCCTGGAAATCGTTCTGGCTGTTGCGCGTCACCGTCAGCTGCGCCTTGTTGACCTTCGATGTCTGTTTCGAGGTGGTGTTGTCAGGTCCGTGCCACGCCCGCTCGAGCGCCTCGATCTCTTTTCGAACCTCGAGGGCTTCGTCGATGGTGGTGACAACCGGAGACATGAGAACGACAGGATAGCTGAAACGAATCGCCACTGACAGCCGTAGTAAGAAGAACCACCAGCCGACCCTGCCCGGCTCGTGCACGGAAGAGGTTTATGCGACCGGTTGTTCTGGCCAGTACGGTGATGGCCGTTGTTGTCCTGCTCGACGCGGCCCCACTGGCGATTCAGCTCGTCACTCCCGTCGCGGCGCCGCCGCCGCGCGTGGCGTTGATTCCCGCTCCAACCATCACGCTGCCCGGCGCCGTGGATTCGAACAGCCCGGTATTGTGGGACCTCGAAGACGGCCAGCGCCGGATGTTCGTGCTGACGTCGCATTCCGGCGTGCCGTCGATTTCGTCGGGCGACGAAGTATCACGCCTCGGCGCGCCCACCGAAGTGTCGCTG
This sequence comes from Vicinamibacterales bacterium, assembly GCA_036374815.1. Taxonomy (GTDB): domain Bacteria; phylum Acidobacteriota; class Vicinamibacteria; order Vicinamibacterales; family UBA2999; genus 12-FULL-67-14b. Next base: position 2,002 of record DASUSZ010000333.1, read on the forward strand.
ACCCCGCATCCCGGTTACGGCGTGTGGTTCGAAGCGGTGATCTCGGACGACGTCGAGACGTGGTACGGCTATTACCACAACGAGTGGCCGGCGACCCGATGCGGCCGCGAGGATCGCGCGGTGCCGAGGATCGGCGCGGCGAAGTCCACCGATCGCGGACGGACGTGGACGGATCTCGGTCCGGTACTGCAGGCGTGGCAAGGCACCACCGCGTGCGAATCGCCGAATCGATACGTGATTGGCGGCGTCGGCGATCTCAGCGTGCAGCTCGATCCGGCCCGGCAGTATCTCTATTTCTTCTACAGCCAGTATCAGCGTGATGCCGGGTCGCAGGGCGTGGCGGTGGCGCGGCTGCAGTGGGCGGATCGCGATCGGCCGGGCGGACGGATGGAGTTATGGCGCGGCGGGATCTGGGAGCCGGAAGCGGGCCGCCGCGCGCTCCTGCCTGGATTGCCTGGCACCGAACGCCGCAGGCTGGAGTGGGTCTACCCAGCGGCAACGCCGCTGGTCGCGCCGACGCTGGCGTGGCACGACGCGGATGAAAAGGTCGATGCCTTCTGGGGGCCGTCGGTCCACTGGAACACGGCCATCGAGCAATACGTGATGCTGCTCAACCGCGCGAAGGACGAGAACTACGCGCAGGAAGGCATTTACGTGTCGTTCGCGCCGCGTCTCGACGATCCGTCGCTGTGGACGGCGCCGCAGAAAATTTTGAACGGCGGCCGCTGGTATCCGCAGGTGATCGGCTCGACGCCGAACCTTGGCACCGACAAGATCGCCGCCGGCTCGCCGCGCTTCTTCATGTTCGGCAAGAGCGAGCACATCATCACGTTTGCCAAGTAGAGGACGGACTTTGGTCCCCCGTTCCATCTTGTGACGGTCCGGCTTCAGCCGGACCGCCGCCGCGCCGCCACCGTCTCGCTCTTCAGCGTGAAGTTGTCGAGCGTGAAAATTGCCTCAACCGGTTGATCGAACAGGCGTCCGATCTTCAACGCGAGCGGAAGACTCGGATCGTACTTCTCCGTTTCGATCGCGTTGATCGTCTGCCGCGAGACGGCGAGCTTGTCGGCGAGATCCTGCTGCGACCAGTCGCGCTCGGCGCGCAGCACCTTCAGGCGGTTCTTCACTGGTATCGCCGCTTCGCGCGCCAGAGGCCGATGTAGTACAGCATCGGCAGCATCAGCCACGTGTGCCTCAGGCTGAAATCTTCCGGCGGCAGCGTGATCGCGACGTCGAGCAGGCCGAGCGTCATCAGGAAGACGACGGCCGCGGGGAATGCGAAGCCGAGCGCTTCGAGCTCGATGCGCCTCTCGAGCTCGTCCATCTCGCTGACGCCTCTGATCCACGTCCAGAGGTAGTAGATGAAAAACGGCGTCGGCAGCAGCGCGATCACCACGCGCAGCGGCGTCGAAGCGATCTCGAGCTCCAGCAGTCCCCGCGACAGCAAGTACACCGACGCCCACAGCAGTCCGCGAACCAGGAGACGTCCGTGTCAGCGAAGGATCGAGTTGAACAGCACGCGGAAGGTGCCGAAGGTCTGGCCGCGCCACTGCGGGCGGAAGCCGAGCAGGATGACGTGGC
>DASUSZ010000334.1:0-24106 GCA_036374815.1 Vicinamibacterales bacterium
TCGTCGATATCCAATGCACCGAGGACTGCCGTCATCTCGAAGCTGGACAGCGGCATCCGGCTGCGGTCATCAAGAAACAGATCGATCGTGATGTGACCGTGCTGATGGCCAGTGTTGGCCGGTTGTCGGAGCAACAGCTGCAACTCTTCTTTCTCCTGCAATCGATGGTGCTGTCGTACAAGCCCGAAGGCCTTGCACGTCTCGTCGACGAAGACGTTGCCCTTGCTACCGGGGCGCTGGCGAAATCTCTCGAGACCGCAAGCAAGGGCGTGATCTTCGAGGAGGCCACAGCTTCAGTTGTGGCCGAGGGGCTGCGGCGGGCGATCAAACCGGTGCTGGAGGAAATCACGAAGAACAGCGGCTCCCGAGCGGAGCGCGAAGTGGCGATCGTGCTGCGCGCGATGGAGCGCGGCGCCCGGCACGAGGGCGGCCACATTCCCGACGGGCAGACCTCTTATCTTGATCTCGTCAGCCGAGTGTTCCAGCAGAGGCCGCAGGCGCCAAAGGCCAGGGAGGCCGAAAAGCCGCTAATCGTGATGCCCTGAACCGCTGGAACCCCTGGAAACCTTGGAACCTTTGGAACCCCCCGGGAACTTCCGGCCTCCTCGGAACCGTGGTAACATCTTTCGTTTCCGGTACTAAGGAGCTTTCGAATCATGGCAATGCGATGTGAAATCTGCGGCAAAGGTCCGGTGGTAGGCCGCCGCGTGTCCCACGCCCACAACGTGCGTCCCCGCCGCTTCGAGCCGAACCTGCAGACGGTCAAGGCCTCCGTCAACGGCGCCAACAAGCGCATGAAGGTCTGCACGCGCTGCATCCGCTCGAACAAGATCACCAAAGCCGCCTAGTCAAGGGTGCCGTAGGTGCCTGGGTGCCAAAGGTGCCTTGTGCGATGAAACAACTGATCACAGCTGCAGGGGCGCCGAAAGCGATCGGCCCGTATTCGCCCGCCGTCAAGGTGGGCAACATGCTGTTTCTGTCCGGATCGATTCCACTCGATCCGGTGTCCGGTCAGCTGGTCGAGGGCGGCATCAAGGAGCAGACGACCCGGGTGTTGGAAAACATCAAGGGTCTGCTGGCCGCCGCCGGCACCGACTTCAATCACGTCGTCCGCACTACCGTCTTCATGGTGGATCTCGGCGAGTTCGGCGCGATGAACGAGGTGTATTCGAGTTATTTCGCGGCGCCGTATCCGGCGCGCTCGACCGTGCAGGTGGTGAAACTGCCTCGCGACGTTCGCGTCGAAATAGATGTGATCGCGGTCCTTTGAATCTGAAATCGAAATCCGGGATCTGAAATCTAACTAACGCCGTTCTGGAACAGGCGCGGTTCGTTCCACGTTCAGCACCCCGTCGACACCACGCACGGACTTGATCACCTGCTCGAGGTGCTTCATGTCCTTGATCTCCACCGTCACGTCGATGCGTCCGCGCTGATCGCCGGTGCGCGCCTCGACGTTGGTGATGTTGGTATTGATGTCGGCGATCTTCTGGCTCAACTGCGCCAGCATGCCTTTGCGATCCTCGACCTCGATCGTCAACCGCACCGTGTAGGGCGCGATGTCGCCGCCCTTGTCCCACTCGACGTCGATGCGGCGCTCCGGGTCGTACATCAGGTTGACGACGTTGGCGCACTTCGCTGAGTGCACCGACACGCCCTTGCCGCGCGTGATGTAGCCGACGATCTGCTCGCCGCGGATCGGGTTGCAGCACTTCGCCCTGAACACCATCACGTCGTCTGCGCCGCGCACCTTGATGCGATCCGGCTCCGAGCCGGGGCGAAGCACGCGCTTCACCGCGGAGACGACGGGATGTTCCGGGGCCTGTTCCTTCAGCTGGTCCTGCGGAACGATCTTGTCGAGCACCAGCCGCGGCGACACCTTGCCGTAGCCGATCTGCGCGAGCAGGTCCTCGGGCTTCGGCGCCGCGAATTCCGCCAGCACCTTCGCGATGTCGCCCTCGAGGAGCTTGGTGCCGTTCAAGCCAAAGCGGCGCGCTTCCTTTTCGAACACGCGCCGGCCGAGCTCGACGGCGCGCTCCTTTTCCTCGACCTGGATCAGGTGCTTGATCTTGTTGCGCGCGCGCGAGGTGACCGCGAAGTTCAACCAGTCGCGGCTCGGCTTGTGCGCGGCGTTGCGGATGATCTCGACGATGTCGCCGATCTTGAGGCGCGTGCGCAGCGGCACCATGCGCCCGTTGACGCGCGCGCCGACGCACTGGTGGCCGACGTCGGTGTGAATCGCGTAGGCAAAGTCGATCGCCGTCGCGCCCTTCGGCAGCACTTTGACCGTGCCGCGCGGCGTGAAGGTGTAGACCTCCTCCGGATAGAGATCGATCTTCAGGTTCGACAGGAACTCCTGCGGATCGCGCACTTCCTGCTGCCACTCGAGCAGCTGCCGCAGCCACTGGAAGTACTGCTCGTCGCGCTGCGCGCCGACGCGGCCTTCCTTGTATTTCCAGTGCGCCGCAATGCCTTCCTCGGCGAGCCGATGCATTTCCTCGGTGCGGATCTGCACTTCGAACGGGAAGCCCTTGTCGCTGATCACCGAGGTGTGCAGCGACTGGTAGCCGTTCGGCCGCGGCATCGCGATGAAATCCTTGATGCGTCCGGGCACCGGCGACCAGGTCTGGTGGATGATGCCGAGCGCGGCGTAACAATCCTTGACCGACGGCGTCACCACGCGCAGCGCCACGAAGTCGTAGACCTGCTCGAGATCGATCTTCTGCGCCTTGAGCTTCAGCCAGATGCTGTAGAGGCGCTTGACGCGGCCGTCGATGCTGATGACGGGCACCTGCGCCTCGTTGAGCTTGGCGCGGATGTCGGCCGCCAGCTGCTCGATCATGCCCTGCGTGGGGCGGCGCTTCGCTTCGACGCGCGTCTTGAGCGTCTGGTAGGCGGCGGGCTCGAGGTAGCGGAACGACAGCTCTTCGAGCTCGTTCTTGATGCGGCTCATGCCGAGCCGGTTGGCGATCGGCGCGTAGATATCGAGCGTCTCCTGCGCGATGCGCACGCGCTTGTCGTCGGACATGTGCTGCAGCGTGCGCATGTTGTGCAGGCGATCGGCCAGCTTCACCAGGATGACGCGGATGTCGTCGACCATCGCGAGCAGCATCTTGCGGAAGTTCTCCGCCTGCCGCTCCTCGGTCGACGAAAACGGGATCGCGCCAATCTTCGTCACGCCCTCGACGATGTGCGCGACGTCCTCGCCAAAGGTGTCGCGGATTCGCTGCGGCGTCGTGAGGGTGTCTTCGACCACGTCGTGCAGCAGGCCGGCGGCGATGCAGACCGCATCCAGCTTCATGTCCGCCAGGATGTCGGCGACCTCGAGGGGGTGGACCAGGTAAGGCTCGCCGGAATGGCGGATCTGTCCCTTATGCTCCAGGGCCGAAAATACGTAGGCCTTGCGGAGCAGTTCGAGGTCGGCGTCCGGGCTGTAGCCGCGGACCTTGTCGAGCAGGTCCTCGAAGCGAATCACCACGTAAATTCTGTATCGGTTTGGCGCCCAAAATCCTGTGATTGGTGTCTAAAATAAACAGAACTGGATCTGCCCGTTCAGGCTCCCCATCCCGTGGTTGCGAGCCCCGAAGAAACGCAGATATACTCTCCGGCTTGCGAGTTTTATTCAGGGGGATTTTGATGAATAAGCGGTATTCGGCAGCGTATCTGGCGCTGTTCATTGGGCTGAGCGTCACGCTGACCGGTTGCGGATACTTCAACCAGGTCCGCGCCATGAAGGCGTTCAAGGACGGCAACAAGGCCTACGCCGGCAGCGACTGGCGCGCGGCCGCCGCCAAGTACGAAGAGGCGGCCAAGCTCACCGAGAACGACCCGACGTGCGAGTGGTGCCCGGCCATTTATTTCTACCTCGCCAACTCCTACGACAACATGTACCGTCCCGCTCGCAAGGGCGAGCCGGCCAACGACGAGTTGATGAACAAGGCCGTCGCCAACTACAAGCTGGCGAGCGAGAAGCTGACCGAGGAATCGCAGCCGAAACGGTCGCTGGCCCTCGAGTTCCTGGTCGCCGCGTACGGCCCGGACAAGCTGGCCGATCCCACCCAGGCCGAGCCCGTCGTCCAGCGCATGATCGAACTGGCGCCGAACGAGCCGACCAACTACTTCCAGCTGGCGAAAATCTACGAGGACTCGGGCGAATACGAGCTCGCGGAGCAGACCTATCTGAAGGGCCGCGATGCCAAGCCGAACGATCCGACCGTGTACCTCACGGTCGCCGGCTACTACAACCGCCAGGGCGACTTCGACAAGCTGATGGAGAACATCCGCAAGAACATCGAGCTCGAGCCGAACAACCCCGAGGCGCACTACCGGCTGGCCACCTACAGCTGGGACAAGGCGTCGCGCGATTTCCGTCTTTCCGACGCGCAGAAGATGGAGATCATCCAGGACGGCCTGGCGTCCGTGAACAAGGCGCTCGAGATCAAGCCCGATTACGTCGAGGCGATGACCTACAAGGGCCTCCTGCTCCGCACGCAGGCGCTCGTCGAAAAGAACCCGGCGCGGCAGCAGGAGCTGATTCGCGAAGGCACGGCGCTGAGCGACAAGGCCAACGCGATGCGGAAGGCCCGCCAGAGCGATTAACCGTTCGTTGGGCGATCGCCCAAAGCACGGGCCGGATGGCCCTAAAAACACAGGAACGGGCCGGTTGCGCTAGACGCGCACCGGCCCGTTTTTGTTTTACCTGCACGTCATCCACGGGTGATAATTTCTGGTTCCGTTTCAGGAGTCCATGAATGAAAACTTGGTTGACTAGGCTTGTCTTGTCTGTCGTCACGGTGGGTGCGCTCGCGGTCACCGCATCAGCGCAGGTCACCACCGGTTCGCTCAACGGCAAAGTTCAGAACGAAAAGCTGGAAGGCGTAGCGGGGGCGAGCATCATCGCCATTCACCTGCCCTCGGGCACGACCTACGAAACGACGTCCCGCGCGGACGGCCGCTTCATGATCATCAACATGCGCGTCGGCGGCCCCTACTCGGTGACCGCTGCCTATAGCGGCACGGGCGGCGCGGCGTTCGCGCCGGAGACGCAGGAGAACGTCGAGATCAACCTCGGCGTCGCCACCGACCTGACCTTCAACGTCAAGGGCATCGCCGTCACTGAAACGGTTACGGTCACTGCCGAATCGAGCGCCGTGTTCAGCTCGGCCCGCACCGGCGCGGCCACCTCGGTCAACCGCGAAACGCTGGCCACGCTGCCGACCGTGCAGGGCCGCATCAGCGACTTCACCCGCCTCACGCCGCAGACCTCCGGCAGCAACTCGTTCGGCGGCGCCGACAACCGCATGAACAACATGACGGTCAACGGTGCGTCTTTCAACAACTCGTTCGGCCTCGGCGGCCAGCCCGGCGACCGCACCGGCGTCGCGCCGATCTCGCTCGAGGCAATCGAGCAGGTGCAGGTCAGCATCGCGCCGTACGACGTGCGCCAGGGCAACTTCGTCGGCGCGGCGGTCGACACCGTGACCCGCAGCGGCACCAACTCGCTGCGCGCCGCCACCTACTACCGGTTCCGCAACGACGACTTCGTCGGCACCGAGGCGCGCGGCAACGCGTTCAACCCGGGCACCTTCGACACCAAGCAGACCGGCGTCTGGGCCGGCGCCCCGATCGTCAAGAACCGGTTGTTCGTATTCGGCAACTTCGAGAACGAAAAAGATCAGCGGCCGCTCTACTCGTTCCGCGCGAACGAGGGCGGTGAGTCCGTCGGCGGCAACGTCACCCGCGTGCTGGCCTCGGACATGCGCGAGCTGAGCGCGTTCCTGAAGACCAACTTCAACTACGACACCGGGTCGTTCGAGCCCGCGACCGACAACACGCCGCAGAAGCGCGGCATCCTGCGCTTCGACTTCAACCTGAACCCGAGCAACAAGATCTTCTTCAACTACGTGCAGTTGAAGTCGAGCTCGGACAATCAGCTCTCCGGTTCGACCTCGGCCGGCATCGGCCGCCGCCAGGTGCAGACCGACTTCATGCAGTATCAGAACTCGAACTACAAGATCCTCGAGAACCGCATCACGCCGTCGGGCGAGTGGAACTCGGTGATCGGCAACTCGATGGCCAACAGCCTGCGCATCACCTACTCGTCGAGCGACGAGAGCCGGCCGCAGGACTTCCAGCTGTTCCCGTTCGTCGACATCCTGCAGGGCGGCACCGCCTACATCTCGTTCGGCGCCGAGCCGTTCACGCCGAACAACGAGCTCTATTACAAGTCGTTCGAGGTGAAGAACGACTTGACGAAGTTCGGCAGCAAGCACGAGTTCACCGGCGGCTTCCGCGTCGAGCGCTATCACTCGGACAACGTGTTCTTCAACTGCTGCAAGCAGGGCAACTGGGTCTACAACAGCCTGGCGGACTTCTACGCCGACGCGCAGGCCTCAATGGCCAACCCGAATCGCACGAGCTCATCGATCGTGGCGCGCCGCTACCAGAACCGCTACATGAACCTGCCCGGCCTCGACAAGCCGAGCCAGCCGCTGACCGCGATCTACGGCGGCGCCTACGCGCAGGACGTGTGGCGGCCGCGCACCAACTTGAGCATCACGGCCGGCCTGCGCTTTGACGTGCCGGTGTTCGAGAACACCGCCTACCTGAATCCGAATGCGAACGCGCTGACGTTCCGCGACGAGAACGGCCAGCCGGTCCAGTACGACACCGGGCAGATGCCCGGCGCCAACATCCTGTGGTCGCCGCGCTTCGGCTTCAACTACGACGTCAGCGGCGACCAGCGGACGCAGCTGCGCGGCGGCACGGGCGTGTTCACCGGCCAGCCGCTCTACGTCTGGATTTCGAACCAGCTTGGCAACACCGGCATGCTGCAGGGCAGCCTCTCGGCGGACAACACGTCGGCGTTCCCGTTCTCGACCAACGTCGATCGCTACAAGCCGGCGCCAAGCGGCCAGCCGGCCGCGAGCTACGAGCTGAACGTCACGGACAACGACTTCCGCTTCCCGCAGGTGTGGCGCAGCAACATCGCCGTCGACCGCCGCCTGCCCGGCGGCATCACCGGCACCGCCGAGTTCATCTACAACCGCGACGTCAACGGCATCTACTACATCAACGCCAACCTGCCGGCGCCGCAGACCGCCTATACCGGCGCCGACAAGCGTCCGCGCTGGACCGCCAACCGCATCAACAACACCCCCGGCAACCAGGTGACCGCGGCGATCGTGATGAAGAACCAGGACATCGGCCGCGCCTGGAACATCGCGTTCTCGGCGTCGAAGCCGATGTGGCACGGCCTGTCGCTGCGCACCGCCTACAGCTACGGTGAAGCGAAGAACACCATCGATCCGGGCTCGACGGCAAACGCGTCGTGGAACAGCAACCCGACCCCAGCGGATCCGAACAATCCCGGTCTCGGCTACTCATCGTCCACGCCGGGGCATCGCTTCTACCTCTCGGCGAGCTACACGAAGCAGTACTTCGGCTTCGGCGCCACCACCATCTCGACGTTCTGGGAAAGCCGCACGCTCGGCAACACCAGCTACGTGTTCGCGGCCGACGCCAACGGCGACGGCGGCAACAACGACCTGATCTACATCCCGCGCGATCGCTCCGAAATGAGCTTCGCCACCTTCACGCAGGGCGGCATCACGTTCACGGCCGACCAGCAGGCGGAAGCGTTCGAGGCCTACATCAACCAGGACAAGTACCTGAGCGAGCACCGCGGCGAGTACGCGCAGCGCGGCGCCGTGTTCCTGCCGCTCCTGCACAAGCTCGATCTCAGCCTGACGCAGGACGTGTTCAAGAACATCAAGGGCCGCCGCAACGCCGGCCAGTTCCGCATCGACATCCAGAACTTCGGCAACATGCTGAATTCGGACTGGGGCGTGGGCCAGCGCGTGATTCGCAACAACATCCTCAGCTCGCCGGCGTTCGACGCGGCGACCGGGCGGCTGACGTATCGCATGCAGGTGGTCAACAACCAGCTGGTGCGCAACACCTTCGAATCGACGAGCGGCCTGCTGGACGTCTACCAGTTCATGCTCAGCTTCCGGTATTCGTTCAACTGAGGGCTCGCGGGCTTACGGGCTACGGGCTTACGGGCTTACGGACGGGCGGGTCTCACGACCCGCCCGTTTTCTTTTTGCGCGCGGACATTTCCGGCGGCTAAGATTCCTCTATGAAACTGCGCGCTGCTTTGATCGCCGCTGTTCTCTCCCTTTCGATATCCGGTGCCTGGGCCCAGGAGCTCGGCACGATCGATTTCCCGACGTCCGGCAACGCCGCCGCACAGCCGCTGTTCATCAAGGGCGTGCTGTTGATGCATTCGTTCGAGTACGAAGACGCGCGCGAAGCGTTCATCGCGGCGCAGAAAGCCGACCCGGGTTTCGCGATGGCCTACTGGGGCGAGGCGATGACCTTCAATCACCCGGTATGGCAGCGCACGTCGCCCGATCTCGCGAAGGCGGCGCTTGCCAAGCTTGGCGCGACGCCGGAGGCGCGGCGGGCCAAGGCGCCGACCGAGAAGGAGAAAGACTGGCTCGGAGCTGTCGAGCGATTGTTTGCGGATCCCTCGGCTCCGCCCAGGGCCGGCGCACCGACTTCTCCCGGCGCCGAGAAGCTCGCGCGCGATCTCGCGTATGCGGATGCGATGCGCCGCATGAACGACAAGTATCCCGGCGACGATGAAGTGAAGTCGTTCTATGCGCTGGCGCTGCTCGGCACCAGCCACGGCGGCCGCGACTTCGCGATCTACATGCGCGCGGCCGCGCTCGTCGAGCAGGTCTATGCGAAAAACCCGCAGCACCCCGGCGCCGCGCATTACCTGATTCACGCCTACGACGATCCCGTCCACGCGCCGCTCGGCCTTCGCTACGCCGATGCGTATTCGAAGATCGCGCCGGCGGCATCGCACGCGCTGCACATGCCGTCGCACATCTATGTCGCGATGGGGATGTGGGATGAAGCGTCGGCGATCAACGAGCGCGCGGTGAAGGCGGCCGACGCGCGCCGCGACGCAAAGCAGCTCGACGTCGATCAGCGCGGCTTCCATGCGCTGCTGTGGCTGGTCTACTCCTACACGCAGCAGGGCCGCTACGAGGACGCGCGCGGCATCCTCGGGCAGCTGGAGGCCGCGGCCAGGGAAAGCGGATCGGAGCGCACCCGCAGCCACCTCGCGCTGGCGCGCGCCGCGTGGCTGATCGAGACGCGCAAATGGGGCGAGGTCAAGGCGCCGGTCGATCCGAAAGGCCTGGGCAAGGACGCGGCGATCGCGGAGCTCTTCGCGATTGGATTTGCATCGGTGCGCTCGGGCAACCGGGCCGGCGCGAGCGGCGCGATGGCGCGCATGGCGGCGCTGATGGAAGACGCGCCCGTGAACGGTGCGCCGGTGCGGTCGACGCCTTCGTCGGCGCCGGTCAAGCCCGCGCCGATCGGTCCGAAGGCCGTGCCGGCGCCGCCCGGCGTGACGCCGGTCATTCCGGTACCGCGGCCGATGAAGCCGTCGCCCCCCGCTCAAGCGGCTGGACACGAGACTCACGCCGCGCAAGGCGCCACGGGCCTGCCGACCGCCGGCGCCGCCGCCGACCCGCGCGTGCCGCAGGTGATGGCGCAGCAGCTCGAGGCCGCCATCCTGTTCTCCGAAGGCCGTCGGGAAGAAGCGCTGGTCCTCGCGCGCCAGGCGGCCGTGGTCGAATCGAGCCTGTCGTTCGAATTCGGCCCGCCGGTGCCGGTGAAACCTGCTCACGAGCAGGTCGGCGAGATGCTGATGGACCTCCGCCGCCCGCGCGAGGCGATGGAAGCATTCGAGCTGTCCCTGAAGCGCACGCCGCGCCGCACGCTGTCGCTGCTCGGCCTCGCCCGCGCCGCGATGGCGGTGAAGGACCTGGCGACGGCGCAGCGCGCCTACGGTGAGCTGCGGCTGATCTGGAAAAACGCGGACAAGACGCTGCCCGAGCTGAAAGAGCTCGGCCTCGTTCCTCCGCCCAGCTACTAGCGGCCGGCTCGTCAAAAGACGATCCCTTGTGAGGGTCCGGCTTTAGCCGGACCGCCGCGAGCGCGGCGGGCTCCGTTCAGTTACTACCCTGTTGGAAGCGCGCCTGTGCGGCGCCGATTGCAGCGGCGCGGCGGCGCGTCATGATGGCTGCGGCGTCCGGCGCGGCGAGGACGACGGCCTCGAGGTGTTTGCAGTAATCAGGCTCGCTCGCCGCCGCACGCAGCTGCTCCAGAAAGGGATACACCTTCGCAAACGTCAGGAATACCTCGCCGTGCGCGGCGCGGAACGCATCGCCGTCGATCGCGCCGGTCGTCACCATCGATGCGGCCATGTCCCAGTAGCCGAGCACCATGCGGAAGCTGGCGTTGCGTTCGTTGCCGATCAGGCCGATCAACTCCTCGAACGTTTCCGGATTGAACTCGCTCAGAAACCACGCGCGCGCCGAACGCCCGATTGAAACTGAAACTGAAAATTTGAAACTAACTGGCAACTGCCAACTGGCAAACTGCCAACTTCGCGCGCCGTACAAGAAAAGGGCCGCTCGCGGGAGCGGCCCTTTGCAGCGTTGCGGGGCGCGGCGCCTAGTTGCCGCCGACGCGTCCGGGCGCGGCCGCGGCGCGGCGCATGCCCTCGGTGATGATGCCGACCTTCTCGACGCCCGCGCCCTTGGCGGCGTCGATGACCTCGACGATGTCGCCGTAGCGGAGGCCGCCGTCGGCGGCGATGAACAGCGTCTTGTCCTTGCGCTCCTCGTAAATCTTGCGCAGGCGATCCTCGAGCTCTCCGATCGGCGTGTCGCTCTTGTTGATCGACAGCTTCCGGTCGGCGGTGTACTCGATCACGATCTGCGAGACGTCGACCTGGGTCTGCGTCGCGCTCTTGGTCTCCGCCGGCAGGTTGACGTCAAGACCGCGCTGCGACAGCGGCAGGGCGGCCATGAAGATGACCAGCAGCACGAGCAGCACGTCGATCATCGGCGTGATGTTCATGTCCGCCGAGACTTCGAGCTTCTTCGCGGTGACGACGCGGTCCGCGCCGTGGTGCATGTGGGCGTGAGCCATTAGCGCCCTCCTCCGCCGCCGAGCATGCCGGTGCGGTTCTTGGGATCGGTAATCAGGCCCATGTCCTCGATGCCGCTGGCGCGCAGTTCGTCCATCGCGTCCATCACGGCGGAGTAGCGCGCTTCCTCGTCAGCCTTGATGAGGACGATGCGCTCCTTCTTGTTCTCGAGGATCTCTTCGACCTTCTGCCGCAGTTCTTCCTTGCGGACCGGCAGGCCGTTGACGAAGAAGCGATCGGTGCGATCGACCGCGACCACCGTCTGTTCCTGGGTCTCGGGCTTCTCCGCGGTGTTCGCGGCAAGCGGCAACTTCACGTCCGCGCCCTTCTGCAAGAGCGGCGCGACGATCATCATGATGATGAGCAGCACCAGCATGACGTCGACCAGCGGCGTGACGTTGATGTCCGATTTGACTCCGCCTTTGGAGCCGCCGACATCCATTGACATGGTAAATCTCCTTGGATTTCAGATCTCGGATCGAGTGGATTTCGGATTTGTTTGTCGATCTGAAAATACTCCGAAATCCGCTCGATCCGAAATCCGAGATCCCGTTACGCCGTCTTCTTAATAAAGTAGTCGACCATCTCCGACGACGAGTTGTCCATCTCGACGTTGAAGAACTCGAGCTTGCCCGACAGGTAGTTGTAGAACCACACCGCCGGGATGGCGACGAACAGGCCGAGCGCGGTTTCGACGAGCGCTTCCGCGATACCGGCCGAGACGGCGCCGATGCCGCCCGAGCCCGACGACGCGATACCGACGAACGCGTTGATGACGCCGACCACCGTGCCGAGCAGACCGACGAACGGCGCGGTCGCGCCGATGGTGGCGAGGCCCGAGATGCCCTTCTTCAGGTCGTTGGAGGTCAGCGCCGTGGCGCGCTGAATCGAGCGGCGGACGGTGTCGAGCAGGTCTTCACGCGACAGGTTCGAGCCGCTCTCCTGCTGGAACTGGTATTCCTGCAGGCCGGCGAGCACCACCTTGGCGAGGTGGCTGTAGCGGTATTCCTTCGCCGACGAGAGGGCGATGGCTTCCTTGAGGCGGCCTTCCTTGAGGTGCTTGGCGACGAGCGGCGCGTACATCTTCGACTGCTTGGTGGCCTGGTTGAAGGTGTAGATGCGCTCGATGGCGACACCGACCGACCAGAACGACATGATGAACAGGATGATCGCGACGGCCCACGCGGCCGGGCCCATCTGCTCGAACATGTCGACCAGGTCAAGACCGCCGCCGCCTTCCTGCGCGAACGCGGGAGTGCTCATGAGCAGCATCGTGAAAACGGCACCGGCAATCCGACCGAACTGAATCTTCCGACCTTCCATCGCATTCCTCCAAAAATCTAAACGCATCAAACTTAAAAGGCCATGACCCGCAGGCGGGTCCGAGGACCCGCCCTATTGCAACGTGAACTGCACTGTAACCGTCATGATGACCGGCACCGGAACGCCGTTCAGCAAGGTCGGTGTGAACTGCCACTGACGCACCGCATCGAGCGCCGCCTGATCGAGCAGCGGGATCGAGCGGAGAACCTTCGCATCCTTCACCGCGCCGTCGGGACCGATCGTCGCCTCGATGATGACGATGCCCTGGACGCGCGCCGACTGCGCGATCGGCGGATAGACCGGGCGGACGTCGCGGGTCTTCTGCGGCGGCTTGATGTTGCCGCCGACGCGGACCGGCGCGGCCGGTGGCGGCGGGGGCGGGGGCGGTTCGGGGATGCCGCCGGTGATGCCACCAGCGACGCCGCCGATGATGCCGCCTTCGACACCCGACGCGCGCTCGAAGCCGGCTTCGAGGCCGGTCTCGGCTTTGATTTCTTTCGGAGCTTCAAGCGGCGCCGCATCCGGACTGACGTCCATCGGCGGTGGCGGAGCCTTCGCCTCGGGCGGCGGTGGCGGCGGGGGCGGCGGCGGCGGTGGTGGCGGGGCCGCCACGAACGCCATCATCGATGGCGTGGTCGGCAGCGCGCCCATCGCCATCAGCGGAACAATGATCAACGCCGCAACGACCGACGCCTGGATCAACATGGTGAGTGGCACCGTGTACCACATCTTGTTGCCCATCTTGATCGACGGATCGACGACATCACCAAACATGTCGCGTGGCACTAATTCCTCCTACCTGACACAGTCACCCGGGTCAAAGACGGCGATTATGCTTCCCGACTCGCTCGGGACGCAAGCGTCTTCGAGCGCGTCATGCAAGGCCTCTGACGGGGGGCCCAGTCTTTCAATTAGACACCGGAATAGTCGGCCGGCTCCCTATAAAACAACGACAAAACAATGACCGTCTCACAAACGCCGAGAGGTCAGGTACTGGCGCACCTGACCCCTCAGACGCCCGGCGATTCTAGTCGGGCTTGAAACCCAGCGTCAACACTGTGAAGACCCGAAAAGCAGCGAAATTACGCATAGAGACGAAGAGTTACATGGGCGCGGGTTAGCTCTCGATCCGCATCCCGTAGAACGACCGGTGAACGAAATACAGGCTGACCACGAAGAACACCGCGGCCAGGCCGAGGGTCAGCGTCGCGCCCGTGCCGATGTAGACGCCCAGCTCGACGGCGAGCAGGCCGAACAGCGTCGTGAACTTGATGACCGGGTTCATCGCGACCGACGAGGTGTCCTTGAACGGATCGCCGACGGTGTCGCCGACGACGGAGGCATCGTGCAGCGGCGTGCCCTTCATCTTCAACTCGGTCTCGACGATCTTCTTGGCGTTGTCCCACGCGCCGCCGGCGTTGGCCATGAAGATCGCCTGGTAGAGGCCGAACAGCGCGATCGAGATCAGATAGCCGATGAAGAAGAACGGCTCGACGAACGCGAACGCCAGCGTCGAGAAGAACACGCCGAGGAAGATGTTGAACATGCCGCGCTGCGCGTAGATGGTGCAGATCTCCACCACCTTCTTGCTGTCTTCGACCGAGGCCTTGGTCGAGCCGTCGAGCCGGATGTTCTTCTTGATGAACTCGACCGCGCGATACGCGCCGGTCGTCACCGCCTGCATCGAGGCCCCGGTGAACCAGTAGATCACCGCGCCGCCGGTGATCAGGCCGAGCAGGAACGGCGGATGCAGGATCGACAGCATCGCGATCGAGGCCTGGTTCTCGAGCCCCTGGGTGAGCGCCATGATGATCGCGAAGATCATCGTCGTCGCGCCGACCACCGCGGTGCCAATCAGCACCGGCTTGGCCGTGGCCTTGAAGGTGTTGCCGGCGCCGTCGTTCTCTTCGAGCAGTTCCTTGGCCACGGTGAAGTTGACCGGGAAGCCGTACTGCTGCTGGATCTCGGCGCCGACGTTCGGGATCTCCTCAATCTGCGACAGCTCGTAGACCGACTGCGCGTTGTCGGTGACCGGGCCGTACGAGTCGACGGCGATCGTCACCGGGCCCATGCCGAGGAAGCCGAACGCGACCAGGCCGAACGCGAAGATCGCCGGCGCCACCATCAGCGGCACGCCGCCGATCGTCGCCGACGACAGGTCCATGCCGGCCAGGAAGTAGGCCCCGGTCATCAGGCCCATGATGGTCAGGCCGAGCCAGTAGGCGCTGAAGTTGCCGGCGACCAGGCCCGACAGGATGTTGAGCGAGGCGCCGCCCTCGCGCGACGAGGTCACCACTTCCTTGACGTGGCCCGAGTGCGTCGAGGTGAACACCTTGACGAACTCCGGGATGATCGCGCCGGCCAGCGTGCCGCACGTCACCACCGACGACAGCTGCCACCACAGGCTGGTGCTGCCGCCGAGGTTCGGAATCAGCAGGTACGACAGCACGTAGGTCAGCACCACCGACACGATCGAGGTCAGCCACACCAGCGAGGTCAGCGGCGCCTCGAAGTTCATCTTGACGGCGTTGGCGTACTTGCCGGCGGCGACGGCGTTGTTGAGCATGTAGGAGCCGGCCGAGGCCACCACCATCACCACGCGCACCATGAAGATCCACACCAGCAGCTGCACCTGCGTGGCGGGGTCGTTGACCGCCAGCATGATGAACATGATCAGCGCCACGCCGGTGACGCCGTAGGTCTCGAAGCCGTCGGCGGTCGGGCCGACCGAATCGCCGGCGTTGTCGCCGGTGCAGTCGGCGATGACGCCGGGGTTGCGGGCGTCGTCTTCCTTGATCTTGAACACCACCTTCATCAGGTCGGAGCCGATGTCGGCGATCTTGGTGAAGATGCCGCCCGCGATGCGCAGCGCCGACGCGCCGAGCGACTCGCCGATCGCGAAGCCGAGGAAGCACGCGCCGGCGTACTCACCGGGGATGAACAGCAGGATCGCGAGCATGAACAGCAGCTCGACGGAAATCAGCATCATGCCGACGCTCATGCCGGCGCGCAGCGGGATGTCGCAGACCGGGAACGCCTTGCCCTGCAGGCTGGCGAACGCCGTGCGCGAGTTGGCCAGGGTGTTGATGCGGATGCCATACCAGGCGACGCCGTAACTGCCGGCAATGCCGATCAGGCTGAACAGGATGACGATGACGATGCGCGAGAACTCGAGGCCGGTCAGCCAGAAGTACGCCACCATCACCGTGCCGATGAACAGCTCCAGGATCAGCAGGAACTTGCCCTGCTGAATCAGGTAGGCCTTGCACGTCTCGTAGATGATCGCCGAGACGTCGCTCATCGACTTGTGGACGGGCAGGTTCTTGACCGCGGTGTAGGTCCACAGGCCGAACAACAGCCCCAGAACGCAGACGACCAGACCCGACATCAGGATCTGGTGGCCGGTCATGCCCAGGAAGTCACCCTGGTTGAGATCCGGCAGCTGGATGTTGACCTCGCCGCCCGGACGATGCTGCACGTCCTCCTGCGCCAGCAGGGCCGGCGCCATCAACATCGCCAGCGTCACGACCATGCCCACTCGTTGAATAAGCCTCATCACCATCGCGTCCTGTTTCCTCCGGGCGCGTCCACGCCCATTCGTCGTCTTACTGCTTCTGCTTTTGCAACGCGGAAGGCAAAGCCATGCCGCCCGTCAAAAAAATCCGAATGCCTTCTTCCACCGACAGGTCCGGGTAAAACGCCTTCGCGCGCGGATGCACCGCGACATCACCCAGGTACAGGTGATTGGTCGGCACGTACACCGCGATCATCGCTTCCGGCCCCGCGCCGCGATCGATCGTGAACTCGCGCGTCAGGAACCCGATCACCATCCCGCGCTGCGGGTCGTCCACGATCACGACCTTCTTGAAGCCCGTCTCGCTGTCGGGCGAGAACGCCGCCACCAGCTGCTTGACCGGCGCGTACACCGTCTTGAACAGCGGCACGCTCAGCAGCCACTTCTCCGCCTGCTGCAGCACGCGCCGGCCGATCACGTTGGTCGCGACCGCGCCCGCGAACAGGATGAACGCGACCGTGGTCAGCACGCCGAGCCCGGGCACTTCGCGCCCGAGGAAATACATCGACAACGGCCGCGCCACGCCGTCGATGAACCGGAACGTCCACACCAGCGTCACGACGGTGATGAACAACGGCACCGTCACGACCAGGCCGGTGATGAAACTACGCCTCAACCACGACATCGCTCATCTCGCGAGCAACCACGCGAACGTCACCGCCGCCAGTGCCAGCCGGTAATACGCGAACACGTCCAGCGAATGCGCGGCGAGGTACTTGATGAAGTACTTCACCGTCACGTAGCCGACGACCGCCGACGTCACCAGGCCCGTCAGCATCAGCGTGATCGGGATGCCGGCCACGCCGATCTCCGCCAGATCGAGCGATTCCTTTGCCGCCACGGCCATCACCGCCGGCAGGCTCATCAGGAATACGAACCGCGCCGCCGGACCGCGCGACAACCCGAGGAACAGCGCCATGCTGAGCGTCAGGCCCGAACGCGACAGACCCGGCGCCAGCGCCGCCGCCTGCGCGATGCCGATCGCGAAGGCTTCCCCGTAGCCAAGCGATCGCGGATCGCGCGATTGCTGGCCGACGCGCTCGACCCACAGCAGCAGCACGCTGCCGATTACCAGGTTCACCGCGACGATCAGCGGCGTCCGAATCCGCGCCTCGATCACGTCGCCGAACAACCCGCCGACGATGACGATGGGAATCGTGCCGGCGATGATCAGCCGGCCCATCCGCTCCCACTCGCCGTCTTTGCCCGTCAGCGCGCCGGGCGCGGCCGCGATCAGCGCGCCAACCTCGCTGCGGAAGAACACCACCACCGCCAGCAGCGTGCCCACGTGGCAGGCCGCATCAAACGCGATCCCGAACCGGCCGGGATCCCACCCGAAAAACGCCCGCGCCAGAATCAGGTGGCCTGAGCTCGATACCGGCAGGAACTCGGTCAGTCCCTGCACCACGCCCAGCAGCGCCGCCGAGATCAGATCCACGAGCGGCCGCTACCGGACCGAGCTTCTCACCGCCGCCGATTCCTTGCGCGCGCCCTGCACCCGGCCCGCGCCCTGCCGGTTGGCCAGGATGATGGCAATCGAAGACGCGATGAAGATCGTCGAGTAGGTGCCGCTGATGATGCCGACCAGCATCGTGAACGCAAACCCTTCGAGCACCTCGCCGCCGAACAGGAACAGCGCCAGCACCGACAGGAACGTGGTGCCCGCGGTGATGACCGTGCGGCTCAGCGTCTGGTTGACGCTGTCGTTGACGACCTTCTCGAGGTTTTCACGCCGCTTCGTGCGGCGATTCTCACGCACGCGATCGAAGATGACGATGGTGTCGTTCACCGAATAACCGGTGATGGTCAGCAGCGCCGCGACGACGTTGAGCGACAGCTCGTAGCCGAAGAAGAACAGGAACGCGAGCGTGATCAGGATGTCGTGCAGCGTTGCCGCAATCGCGCCAATCGCGAACGCGAACTGGAAGCGCAGCCCGATGTAGATGGTGATGCCGATGATCGACAGCAGCGTCGCCATCAAGCCTTTGCGCTGCAGGTCGGCGCCGACCACCGGGCCGACGAGATCCTGGCTGATGACCTCGATCTTGCCGAGATTCGCCCCGGTGAGCGCGTCCATCACGGCGCGCGCGTTTTGATCGAGCGACGCGCCTTCTTCCTGGATCAACTGCGGAATGCGGATGACCTTCTGGTTGTCCGCCGGGTCCCCGTAGGTCTGGATGACGTTCTCGGCGGTGACCGATGCAATCGCGTTGCGCACCTGGTCGTCGCTCACCGGCTGCTCGAACTTGACCACCATGATGGTGCCGCCCGAGAAATCGATGCCGAGCGGCACGCCCCTGCTGAAGCCGTACGCGAGGCCCGCGATGATGATCACCGCGGACAGCGCCAGCGCGTGCCAGCGCCACTTGATGAAGTTGTAATTCGCGTTCTGAAAGAGGGCCATAAATTAGGGTCGCAAACTAAATAGACAGCTTCTGCACATTCCGGCCGGTCAGCGTCGCCTCGAACATCGTGCGCGATACGAAATACGCCGTGAACACGTTGGCGAGCAGGCCAATCGTCAGCGTCAGCGCGAAGCCGCGGATGGCGCTGGTGCCGAAGTTGAAGAGCAGCGCCGCGGCGATCAGCGAAGCGACGTGGGTGTCGAGGATGGTCAGCAGCACGCGGTCGAAGCCGGCGCTCACCGCCTGCTTCACGCCCTTCGCGGTGGCCAGCTCCTCCTTGATGCGCTCGAAGATCAGCACGTTCGAGTCGACGCCCATGCCGATGGTGAGAATGAAGCCCGCAATGCCCGGCAGCGTCATCGTCGCGCCCGCGTAGGCCATCAGTCCGAGCAGGATGACGAGATTGATCGCGATCGACACCAGCGCGTTGATGCCGGCGGCCTTGTAGTAAATCAGCATGAACAGCGTGACCAGCAGCAGGCCGCCAGCGGCGGACGTCACGCCCGCGCGAATCGAGTCGGCGCCGAGCGACGGCCCGACGGTGCGCTCTTCGAGATAGGTCAGGTTGGCCGGCAGCGCGCCCGAACGAAGCTTCAGCGAGAGGTCCTGTGCTTCCTGGTTCGTGAAGTTGCCGGTGATGCGGCCCTCGTCGTCAATGCGCGATTGAATCACCGGCGCCGACTGCACGCGGTTGTCGAGCACGATGCCAAGCTGACGGCCGATGTTCGCCTGCGTGAATGCGCCGAACTTGCGGGCGCCGTCCTGGTTCAGCGAGAAGCTGACGGCGGGACGGTTGTTTTCGTCGAGCGTCGGGCGCGCGGTACGCAAATCACGTCCGGTGACGGCGGGCACGCGCCGCACCACGTAGTAGCCGGTGCCGGCGGGCTGGCCGGGCGCCGCTTCAATGGTGCCGGGCAGCAGCTGCATATCCGGCGGCACGTTGCCGCCGAGGGCCGCGCGCGCGGCAGCCTCGTCCGAGAACGGCCCCTGCTCGACCTGCTTCAGCTCGAGCTGCGCGGTCGAACGAATGATTTCCTTCGCGCGGGGCACGTCCGATACGCCCGGCAGCTGCACCATGATCTGGTCTGCCGCCGTATGGCGAGCGATCACCGGCTCGGCGACGCCAAGCTCGTTGACGCGGCGCTCAATCGTTTGCAGCGCCTGATTGACGGTGTCTTCGCGCAGTTGGACGGCGATGTTCGGCCGCAGCGTAAATGTGTACGCGCCGCCGCTGCCCGAGCCGCGCTCGTAATTGGTTTCGACTTCGATCAGGGTGTTGCGGAACTCGGCGTCCTTGTCGGCGGGAACGCCGCTCACCGTGAAGCTCGTCGGGCTGTCGACGGTGATCGCGCCCACGGCGATGTTCTTCGATTTCAGGTTTTCGCCAAGCCGATCGGCCGTGGTCTGCGTCTCGAGCCGCAGCGCATCATCGGTCTGGACGCGCAGCACCAGCTGCACGCCGCCCTTCAGGTCGAGACCCAGCTTGATCTTTTCCTGAGGCGGATAAAACGCAAACACCGCCAGCGCGACGACGCCGACGATAGACAGCACTTTCCAACGTAAGTTCTTCGCCATGATTTATGTGTTCGATGCTTCGACGACGGGCGGCTGGCCCTGGTAGCCGACAATCGCGGCGCGGGCGATATCGACCCGCACGTTAGGGGCAATCTGCAGCGAAATGGCATCCTCGCGGATCTTCGCGATCGAGCCGTAAATGCCGCCTGAGGTCACGACCTTGTCGCCCTCCTTGAGGGCGGCAAGAAACTCGGCCACCTTTTTCTGGCGGTTCCTGGTCGGCAGCAGGATCACGAAATAGAAAATTGCGAGGACGAGCGCGAACGGAATCAGCTGGATCAGGGGATTGACCTGTCCAGGTGAGCCGCCGAGCGCCAGAAGCATTCCGAAAAGGGGATCCGTCGTGGTCATGAAATCAACGCGCGGCGGGCAAACGTCCGATGGAAACTCTGCCTGAAATCTTCAAACCTGCCGAACGCTATAGCCTCCCTAATCCGCCGCATGGTGTCAAGGTAAAAGCTCAGATTATGCAACGTGTTAAGGGTGCCTCCGGTCATCTCGCCGGCCCTGAATAGATGCCGTAAATAGGCCCTCGAAAAGTTGCGGCAGGTGTAGCACTGGCACGCCGGATCCGCGGGCCCATCGTCCTCGGAAAACTCGGCATTCTTGATGTTTATGGGCCCTTCGCTGGTGAAGAGCTGACCGTTGCGCGCGTTTCGCGTCGGCAGCACGCAGTCGAACATGTCGATGCCGCGGGCGACGCATTCGACCAGGTCGATCGGCGTGCCGACACCCATTAAATAGCGTGGTTGATCGGCGGGCAGTCTTGGCGTGGTCTCGCCGACTACTTGATACATAGTCTCGTTCGGCTCGCCGACGCTGAGGCCGCCAATGGCGTAGCCCTCAAACCCAATGGCTACAGTCAGTTCCGCGCTTTTGGCGCGGAGCTCCGGAAACGTGCCCCCTTGAACGATCCCGAACTGCATCCGCGAAAGGGGGCCGGGGCTAATTTTCTCTAAATACCTGTCGCGGCAGCGTTTAGCCCAACGTGCGGTCATCTCGAGGGATCGGTCGATGACCTCCGGCGTCGAGGGCAGCGCCGGACATTCATCGAGGACCATCGCGATGTCCGAACCGAGGTTCCACTGAATATCGACGGCGGATTCAGGGGTCAGCACGTGGGTGCTGCCGTCGAGATGCGAGCGAAACCGGACGCCGCTCTCCTCTATCTTCCTGCGCTCGGCCAGGCTGAAGACCTGGTAACCGCCGCTGTCGGTGAGGATGGGCTTGTTCCACCCGATGAACTTGTGAAGGCCGCCGCGCCTTGCGATCAACTCGTCGCCCGGCCGCAGCATCAGGTGATAGGTGTTGCCGAGAATGATGCTGGCGCCGATCTCCTCAAGGTGTTGAGGAGTCAGGGCCTTAACTGCACCCTGCGTGCCGACGGGCATGAACACCGGCGTCTCGATCCTGCCGTGTGCGGTCTCGAGGATCCCGCGCCGCGCTGCGCCATCAGAATGAGTAAGCGTGAACAAAAAGATCCCCGGCCCCTTATTATCGTTGAGTGAAGAAGTTGCGGGTCGGGATCATCTTTGGCGGGCGGTCGGGGGAGCACGAAGTGTCCGTCACGTCGGCGGCGTCGATTTTCAAGCACATCGATCGCGGGAAGTACGAGCCGGTCGCGATTCGCATCGAGAAGGACGGCAAGTGGTCGTTTCCGCAGCAGGAACCGAAGGCGTCGAACGTCGCCGAGGCGATCGCGCAGGCAAAAAGCGCGCAGCACGGCGCGAACGCCACGAGCGATCCGGGCCTCGGCGCGCTGAACCTCGACGTGGTGTTCCCCGTGCTGCATGGTCCCTACGGCGAAGACGGCACGGTGCAGGGCCTGCTCGAAATGGCCGGCCTCGCGTATGTCGGCAACGGCGTGCTCGCGTCCGCGGCGGGCATGGACAAGTCGATCATGAAGCTGCTGTTCGCCGGCCGCGGTCTGCCGGTGTGCCGCTCGCAGGATTTTGTCCGGCCCGAATGGGAGCGCAATCGCCACGCGGTGCTGCAACGCATCGCCGCGCTTGGGCTGCCCGTCTTCGTCAAGCCCGCCAATCTCGGATCGAGCGTGGGCATCTCGAAGGTGAAGTCCGAGGCCGATCTCGTTCCGGCGATCGAGCTCGCGCTTCAGTTCGATCGAAAGATCATCGTCGAAGCGGCGGTGCCGAAGGCGCGTGAGATCGAGTGCGCCGTCCTCGGCAACGACGATCCGAAAACGTCGGTGCCCGGCGAGATCCTGCCGTCACGCGAGTTCTACGACTACGAAGCGAAGTATCTCGACGAAGGATCGAAGACCGTCATCCCCGCCGACATACCGCCGCAGACGGTGGCGGAAGTCCAGCGCCTGGCGATCGAGGCGTTTCGCGCGATCGACGGCGCGGGCCTGGCGCGCGTCGACTTCCTGATGGACGGCAATTCCGGCGCGTTGTATCTGAACGAAATCAATACGCTGCCAGGCTTCACCAACATCAGCATGTATTCGAAGATGTGGGAAGCGTCGGGTATCCCGTACAGCGCGCTCGTCGATCGGCTCATCCAGCTGGGCCTCGAGCGGCATCGGGAAAAGCAGCGCCTGAAAACCAGCGCGCTATGAAAAGGCGAAAGGCAGAAGGCGGAAGGCGAAATGTTGTCGCCTTTTGTTTTGCCTTTTGCCTTCTACCTTTTGCCTTCTGCCTTGTGCCTTCTGCCTTTGCCTCCGCGCAGACAGGCATCACCGCGCCGGACCGCGTTGCGCGCGCGTATGACCTGATCCTCGACACGAACTTCGACGAGCTGAAGAAATCCCTGCCGGGCATTTGCCCGCCGGCGCCGATGGTGGCCTGCCGCGGGCTCGAGGCCTTGAGCCTGTGGTGGCAGATCCAGCTCGATCTCGAGGATCGGCGCCTCGACGAGACCTTTATCAAGACCGTCAATACCGCGATCGCCGAGGCGGAAAAATTCGCGGCCGCCCAGCCGCAGCGCGCCGAGGCGTGGTTCTACGTCGGCGCCGCCTACGGCGCACGGTCGCAATTCCGCGTCTATCGCGGCGACCGCCTCGCGGCGGCGCGCGACGGCAAGCGGATCAAGGAAGCGCTCGAAAAGGCGCTGGCGATCGATCCGAACATGCACGACGCCGAGTTCGGCATCGGCATGTACCGCTATTACGCCGGCGTCGCTCCGGCGATTTTCCGCTTCCTGCGCCTGTTCCTCCTGCTGCCGGGCGGCGATCGCGCCGGCGGCCTGGCGCAACTCGAACGGGCCGGCCGCGACGGCGTGCTCGTCCGCGGCGAAGCCCAGTACCAGATTCACGTGCTGTACCTCTGGTACGAGCAGAAGTCGAAGGAGGCGCTCGCGATCATCCGCGCGCTGCAGGCGCGCTACCCGCGCAACCTGCTGTTCCATCACATCGAGGCGGAAATCCTCGACGTCTACTTCCACGATCACGCGGCCAGTCTCAAAGCGTCGGAGAAATTGCTGTCGCTCGCCCAGTCGCGCGCGGTGTTCCGCGCCGACGTCGCCGAAAAACTGGCGCGCCGCAACATCGCGAAGCAATCGATCGCGTTGAAGAAGTGATCGCACGCGCGCGCGACGCGCGCTCTATTGATCCATCACCAACAAGCCGACACGTCTTGATGAAGATGTAGCGGATGCGATCGATCGGGGCGGTGATTTTTGACTACAACAACCGCTTTGTGCTTGACAACCGATTTTTCTCATCCATAATCTACATCTGGTATGAGGGTGGACGGCTCAGGCCACTGGTTGTGAAGAGGTAAAAACTCTTCGAACACACAACACGATCAGCGGTTGCCATCAGGCAGAGTCACCCCCCATCAGGAGAGAACAATGGCGAAGAAGGCTAAGAAGGCGAAGAAGGCCAAGAAGCGCTAAATCGCTTACAGGGGCGGTTCTCACAGACTGCCCCACCCTATTTCGCATTGCGCACGCAGCTCGCCGGCGGCGAGTAAAAATTCACGGCGTGCGCGGCAAGGCGCGAAGACGGCCGGAACTAGCAAGGCCGAGTGCCAGGCGGCAGAGGCCAACGCAGTGTCGCGGCGGACTTCCGCATAACCCAACCTGAAGGGGGGGATTGAGCGATGGCGAAGAAAGCTAAGAAGGCTAAGAAGGCGAAGAAGCGCTAAGAGCTTCATCAGCCGTTAGATTAAAAGGGGCGCCTCGCGGCGCCCCTTTTTGATTTCGGATCTCGGATTTCGATCTACTGCCCGATCCAGTTCACCCCATCCCAGACAC
>DASUSZ010000335.1:0-4483 GCA_036374815.1 Vicinamibacterales bacterium
CGACGTACGCATACGCCGGCGCTGGAATGCCGACCGCCATGAAGTACGGCAGCCGGCCGACCTCGGTCTCCATGATCGCGTGCCCCATCCGCAGCCCCAGCTGCGAGAGCAGCACGCCTGCACCCGCCGACAGGCCGCACAACACCAGCGCTTCGATGAACAGCTGCATCACCAGGCGGCCGCGGCTCGCGCCGAGGGCGGTGCGCACCGCGATTTCGCCCTGCCGCGTCGCCGTGCGCGCATAGATGAGGATCGCGACGTTCAACGCCACGATCAGCAGCAGCACGCTGACGAGCGCCTGCATCGTGGCGAACTGCCATGACGTGATGCCCTGGATGTCCATGATCGGGTGGGCATACGGCATCACCCGCGCGCGCAGATCGGCATGCGTGTCTGGAAACCGATCGGACGCGCGCGACGCGATGGTCGACAACTCGGCTTGTGCTTCGTCGATCGTGGCGTGGGGCGCGAGCCGGCCGAAAATGAAGATCGCCGGGCCCGCACGGCGCGCGTGGCGGGAGGGATCGAGGCGCAGCGGCGTCCAGTAGCTGTGATTGATCGGGAACTCGAAACCCTCCGGCATCACGCCGATGATCGTGTGGACGACCTCGCCCAGCCGCACTTCGCGGCCGACGATTGCCGGATCGCCGTTGAACCGCGACGCCCACACATCGCTGCCGATGATCAGCACCGCATTCGCTCCGGGCGCTTCATCCGCGGCCGTGAACGCGCGTCCCAGCCGCGGCTGCACGCGCGGAACGCCGAAGCCCGCCGCCGTTATTTCGGCAACCGGCACCGGTTCGGCGGCGGCGCCGGGCGCGACCAGCGTTCTCGACACGGTGCGAAACGCCCCGAGCTCCTGGACCGTCTCGAGCTCGTCGCGCCAGGTGATGAAGTCGTGTGCCGACTGCCGGACTTCGTTATTGGTCTTGATGCTCCAGTTCTCGAGGCCGACGATGCGATCGCCGTCCGGGCCGGGGATCGTGGCGTAGATGTAAGAGTAGAAGAACGCGAAGAACGCGGTGCCGATCGCGATGCCGATCGCCAGCCCGGCGCCGCCGATGATCGAGAGGCCCGGATACTTCCGCAGCATTCGCGCGCCGAGCGCGAGATCGATGCGCCAGTTATCCATCCACCGGAACCCGCGCGCGTCGCGCTGGTGTTCCTTGGCCTGCTCGACGCCGCCGAACGCGCGGCGTGCCGCATCGCGCGCCTGGTCGCGCGTCATCCCCTTGGAAACGTAGTCGTCCTCGAGAAGCTGGAGGTGCGAGTGGATTTCGCGGTTCAGGTCGGTTTCCGCCCGGTTGAGGCGGAACACCGACACGAGTCGCAGTAACAGTCGACGGATGCCGGACACGCTCCACTTGGACGTCAAGTGGAGGATTATAGTTCCCGCCTTCGCCCGCACTCAAATCCCGGCGGGCGACGGCGGGGCGAGCCCGCCGTCTTACTGCTGGTCGCGGTCGGCGGCGCGGCTGACCAGCGCTTTGCCCTGGTCGACCTTTTCCTTCAGCTTCGCGATGAAGCGGTTGGCAACCAGCGGCTCGTAACCGGCGGCGCGGAAGGCGTCGGCCCACTGCTTGTCCGAAAGCCGGTCGAGCAGCTCGCTCGCCCACGCCACTTCGTCGGGCGTAATGCGATCGAGCACGAGGTTCTTGTACCAGCCGTTGTAGGCAAACTGCACCTTGCCGCCGTTGACGCCGAGCACGAACGGCATCTGCTCGAACGACGCTGGATCGTTCTTGCGCGGCGCGATTTTGTTGGTGTCGCCGAGCGCGGCGCCCAGGTCGCGGGCGACGTAGAGCTGCTTGACCAGGTCGCCGTCACGATACTCGTAGAGCGAGTTGTTCGAGTTCTTGAGGTCGGTGCTGTTGAACATCATCAGCATCACGATCAAGCCCTGATAGGGCTTGCTGCCGACAAACGGGTTGTCTTCCCACTTCCAGGAGCCCGTCTCCTTCATCGAAGCGTCCTTGAGACGGAAGCGGCCGCCGACTTCGACCTTCTTGCCGAAGTCGTCCTTCAGCGTGAACGCGCGCATGTAGTAGATCGGCGGCTGGTGATAGCCGACCGCGGACAGCAGCCGCGACAGCGCAACTTCGACGGGCGCTTCCGAGTCGAGTCCGCCCGGATACGGCTGCTTGACGCTCCACTCGCGGCCCTTCTCGTCCTTCACGGTCATGCCGAGATTGACGCCGGTGTGCTTGCGCTCGACCAGCGTGTAGACGCCGTCCGGATCGGGCGCGTGCTCCTTGCCCCACGGGCCGTAATACAAATCGCGGCTTGCCAGATCGGTCGGCTCGCTCCACAGGCTCGCCGCCGGCGGCGCGGGACTGGTCTGGGCCTTCGGCACTTTCACGCCGGCGCATGCCGTCAGCGAAACAGCGGCAATGGCAATGGCGATGGTGCGGGTCATGTTCGCGTCTCCTAAAACTAATCCGTGTTCAATGCTGCCGCCTTACGGGACGAAGGGCACCAGCGTCGATTTCTTGTTGAGGCGCCCGAGGCTCAGCGGATCCTTCAGGCGGAACAGGAAGCGCCAGCCTTCGTCGCCCTTCGCCATGTCCAGTATCGCGAACGTTTCACGACGCGTGTGCATGCGGAAGCCGACGCCGTAGGAGCGCTTGTCGAAGTTGAGATCGCCGCGGCGCGGCGCAACGTTGCCGGCATCGCCGAACACCGCGAAGTCGACATGCGTCATCAGCTTCAATCGCATCTCGGCCTGCGCCACGACCATGTGATCGTCGTGGAAACGGTAATCGGTGTAGCCGCGCAGCGTGCTCAGGCCGCCGAGGCTTGGCTGCATGTAGAACGGCACGCTGCCGCCGGTCGTCGTCGGCTCGGTGCCGACATACCAGCCGTGCAGCGCGAGCACCACGCGGCCGCCGCCGATCGGCAGGAAGCCCGCGGCTTCAGCCTCGGTCTTTTCGAAGCTCATCGCGCCGCTCGTGCGATCGTCGTAGCGCGCGCCGACACCGCGCAGCACGATGCCGCTGGTCGGGTGGCCGGGAAAATCGCGCGTGTCGATCGTCGCCGACACCTGCATCGGCACGAACTCGCGGCTGCTCTGGATGCGCGCCAGGAACGGGCCGTCAACGTGATGGGTGGCCGGATTCATCCAGCCGATCAGGCCTTCGACGTCCATCCATCGCGTCGGGCGCAACGTCGCATAGGCGGTGAGCTGCGTCGATTCGATTGCGTAGTCGGTCCGGTTTTCGAGCACCGTGTTGGGGCCGACGTCGAAGTAGTCGACGTTCCGGAAGTCCTGCCAGCGCGCCTGCGCGCCGAGCGCCAGACGGCTCTTCAAAAACTTCGGCGCCTCGATGCGGGCCTGCGCCATCCGGTAGTTCTTGACCGAGATCGCGGCCGACGCATCGACGAACAGGCTGTCCTTCGCATACCACTGCTTGTAGCCGGGGCCGGCCGACATCCAGCCCGCGCCGGGGACCATGTTGCCCCAGTCCAAGTAGATGCCGTTTGTGAGGTCGCCTTTACCGAAGTGGCGGTCCGCAAACAGCACCGCTCTCGTGATTCCGCCGGGTTCCGCCACGATGCCCTGCGGCTCGGTGGCGCTCGACGGCACAGCCGGCGGCTCCTGCGCGAGCGCGCCGACGGGGTGGAAGCAAATCAGCGCGAATGCGCAACGAAGTAGCAGTTTCACGACCGTAACTATTGCAGATTGCGGGCCAACCCTTAATACAGCCGAGCTGGCTGGGCAAAAGCTCAGGCCTTGGCCAGACGCTTCAGTTTTTCGAGGGGTTTCTTCAGTGATGGGCGCTTGCGCAGCATGTCGGCCCACAGGTCGCCGGTCTTCTTGATCCGCGCGGGCATGTTGCGGAGCGTGAACGAATCCGGGTCGACTTTGCCCTTTTCGACCTCGTCCCACGTACAGGGGGCCGACACCGGCGCGCCCTTTTTCGCGCGGACGGTATACGCCGCCGCGAACGTCGCGCTGTATCCGTTGCGCCCGGTGTCGACGTAGATGCGGCCCTTGCGATCGACCTTGTTGAATTCCTGCGTCAGGTGATCGGGCGCGAGCGACACGAACACGCGCCCGACCCGATTCGCGAAATCCGCCACGTCATCCATCGTCGATTTGCCGTCCAGCGGAATGACGATGTGAAAGCCCTTGCCGCCGGTGGTCTTGATCCACGACGTCGCTCCAAGTTCGGCGAGCAGATCGCGCAAGCCGAGCGCCGCTTGACGCACGGCCGCGGGATCGTCTTTCGACGGATCGAGATCGAACACGCAGATGTCGGGGTAATACAAATCCGGAATCCGCGAGATCCACACGTGCTGCGTGATGGTGTTTTGATTCGTCACCCACAGCAGCGAGCGCTCGTCGGTGATCACGGGATGATGCACGACGCCGTCTTTTTTCGGCACCTTGACGCGCTCGAGCCACTCGGGAAAGCCTTTCGACACGTCCTTCTGCCAGAACCCCTTCTTGCCGATGCCGGAAGGGTAGCGCTCCATGGTGATC
>DASUSZ010000336.1:0-6410 GCA_036374815.1 Vicinamibacterales bacterium
ATCCGGCGAATGAATCGCTGCGCCCCGGCGTGTACCGCCTGACGTTCGACACGCAGAAATATTTCGACAGCGACGACATCGAGACCTTCTATCCGGAAGTCGTCGTGGTGTTCGAGACCGTCAGCGGCGAAGCGCACTATCACGTGCCGCTGCTGCTCAGCCCGTTCGGCTACTCGACGTATCGGGGAACGTAGTCCGCAAATGCTGACCGCCGCGAACAAGAAGCTCGCCGCTCTGTATCCAGGCGATCCGAGCGCGCGCCAGCCGGTCCACACGTTCATCGGCGGCGCCGACACGTTCACGAGCGACGCTGCGCAACGCGCCGGCCGCCAGGCGATCGACCTGCTCCAGAACTTCGCGCCGAACGGGGCGGCCCTCGGCAGGGTCGTCGCGCTGCCCGCCGGCATTCCGGGCCTGGCCGAATTGGTGCGCGCGCGGGTCGTCAGCAAGCTCGAACGGGAGCCGATCGAAGACTATCGCCTCGACTTCGAGGATGGCTACGGCACGCGGCCGGATGCCGAGGAAGACGGCCACGCCGCATCGGCGGCGCGTGAAGTGGCCGCCGGGATGACGGCGGGCACGCTGCCGCCGTTCATCGGCATTCGCATCAAGCCGATGTCGAAGGAGCTGCACGGGCGCGGCTTGCGCACCCTCGACATCTTCGTGACGACGCTGGTGAAGACGGCCGGGCGGCTGCCGCCGAATTTCGCCGTCACCGCCACCAAGGTGATGACGCCGGCGCATGTATCAGCGGTCGCGCGGAGCTGCGCGCGGCTCGAGAAGAAATTGAAGCTGCGGCGCAATGCGATTCAACTCGAGCTGATGATCGAGACGCCGCAGGCGATCTTCACCCCCGACGGGCGGGTCGCGCTGCCGGCGCTGGTGAAGGCCGGCCAGGGCCGCGTCCGCGGCGCGCATTTCGGCGTCTACGACTACACCGCGCTCTGCGGCATCACCGCGGCGTGGCAGCATCCGCGCCACCTCGCCTGCGACTTCGCCCGCGAGATGATGCGCGTATCGCTGGCGCAGACCGGCGTGATGATTTCGGATGGATCGAGCAACATCCTGCCAATCCCGCCTCACGTGCAGGCGGCGTGGCAGCAACACTTTGATGATGTGACGCACTCGCTGGTCAATGGCTTCTACCAGGGATGGGACCTGCATCCCGGTCATCTGCCGACGCGCTATGCGGCGGTCTACGCGTTCTATCTGTCCGCCCGCCCAGCCGCCACCGCGCGGCTGAGCAACTTCTTCACCAAGGCGGCCAAAGCCGGAGCCGCGTTCGACGATGCGGCAACGGGCCAGGCGCTGGTGAACTTCTTCAATCGCGGCCTGAGCTCCGGCGCGATCACGCTGGACGAAGCGATGCAGACCGGCCTCACCGAATCCGAACTGCAGACCGGCTCCTTCCGCCGCATCCTCGCCTCCCGCCAGTTGTAACGAAGACTGACATCGCACCCGGCGTTTTTGATGCTATCGCTGCGATCTCGCTGATCGCGGAGCGATCAATTTGTTCCAACGCCTGTTGAAGCTGTGGATGGTGTCGCGATTGCTTTGTCCCCGCGCAGGAGGTGTCTCATGCCGGGTAAATCGCGAAATCTGCCAGTCGGAACGGTGGTCCATGTTTTCAATCGCGGCAACGACAAGCGTCTGCTGTTCGAGCGCGCGCGAGATTTCGAGGAATTTCTCAGATTAGTCGCCTGGGCCAAGGCCATGTGCCCGGTGCGAATAGTTGCGTACTGCATCATGGGGAACCATTGGCATTTTGTCTTCTGGGTCGAAGTCGAATGGGACGTCTCGGCGTTCCTGCATCGACTGACGACGACGCATGCGAAACGCTGGCGGCGCAGGACGGATACGATCGGGCTCGGCCACGTCTACCAGGATCGATTCAAGGCCTCGACGATCTACAACGAGCGGTACTACTTCAATTGCATGCGATACGTCGAACAGAACGCGCTGGCAGCCGGATTGGTGCATAGCGTCAAAGACTGGCGTTGGTCGAGCCTGGCGGAACGACTTGGCGACCAGCGCGGCATACTCGACCCCGATCCCATCGGGCTGCCAATCGGCTGGCTCGAACTCGTTGAGCAACCGCTGCCGGAATGCGAAGCCGACGCGGTACGCAAGGAGTTACACCGATATTGAAATTCTGCGATCGCCGCGACCGCTGATTTGGCACGAACTGCATCAAAAACCGGGGGTGCGATGTCAGTCTTCGTTACAAATCAGCGGACGGGGATCCAGAAGGAGGTCTTGATCAGGAAAATGTTCGGGCCGGGGGCGGTGATCGAGCGGAACGCGTCGTTGACGCCGACGCGGCTGCCGAGGACTTCGGTGCCGGCGCGGTCCTGTTGCCAGACAACGTACAGCGTCGAGCCGGTGCGCCATTCCCAGCGCAGCACGACGTTGCTGCGGAACGACAGCGTGTTGAAGTCGCGATTGCGCAGGTTGATCGTCGCGGCGCCGTCGGTCACGACCTGGCTGCCATCCGGATTGGTCGCCAGCGTCGTCCCGCTGGTGCCGTACTTCAGCCGCTCGCGGCTGGCGGGCGTAAGCAGCTCGCCGTAATCGTAGTAGTGGCCCGACGCGGCAAACGGCTCCGCGTAGATATCCAGATTCACGTCGGGCTTGAGCGTCAGACCCAGCCGATACTCCATCGACATCGTGCTGCGATCAATGAAAGCGAACACGTAGCGCGTGTTGTAGGTCTCGGCGCGGCCGCCCGACAACGTGCTGATGTACTGCTGCGGCTCGGTGACGCGATCGTAAAACGGCGACACCGAAAACTGCCAGCGCGGGCCGGGGCGCATCGAGAAGGTGCCCTGCACCCGCTTCACGTCGGCGCCGTCATCGTTGATCTGGCGGTTGACGCTGCCGGTGATGCGCGTCCGCGAGCTGGCGCGATTGCCGAAGCTGACGTTGAGCGTGTAGCCCGGGCCGCGCGCCATCAGCGGGCCACCGCGGGTCAGCGACACGCTGGTGGTCGGCAAATCGCGCGAGAACTGCACCTGCGACGTCCAGTAGTTCAGCCACGTCACGCTGGCGGTGCCGCGCAGGCGGCCGCTCTGCATCAGCCCGCGCAGCGTCGTGTCCGTATTCGCGTCGACCTGCACGTAGTAGTTGCGAAACAGCCTGCCTGGCTGCGTTTCGCGATACCGCAGATTGGCGTTCGTCAGCCAGCCATCCGCGCCGTTCAACTGCGCCAGGTCGTTGACCTCGAAATTCTCCGAGTCGATCTTGGTGTTGGCGCCCCACAGCCAGTGACGGCCGCTCACCTTGTCGAAGTTCATCTGCACCGACCAGCCCGCCAGCGAGGTCTTCGTCGGATCGAGGCGCGCGTAGTCGCGATCCGGACGCTGCGCGTAATGCGAGCTCGATCGCTGCCAGCGCTCGACCGCCTTCTCGCTGCCATTCAGGAACGAGCCGCCGCCCGACGCGCGAAACTCGTATTGGCCGCCCTTGAACCGCAGCAGCGTGTTGCCGGCCGCGGCGACGGCGTTCCGGCTGTACAGATCGATCAGCGGACTGCCGTCATCGAAATCGCGATGCATGAAGTTGACGATGAAGCCGGCGGTCGAGGCCGATGGTCCGAACTCCTGCAGCATCCGCCCGACGAAGTGGTACGCGTGCGGCGACACCTTGATCGAGCGCCGATCGGCGATGCCGCCGCCGGCCACCTGCGCTTCTTCATCGTCGGTGACGGCGCCAATCAAGCCGAGCGACGTCTTCGACTGAAGACGGCCCGTCAATTTCGCGGCGGCAAGAATCGTGTTCTGCGTCGGATAGTCGACGTACTCGCCCGTCGCAGGCCCAATCGGGCGCGCACCGATTCGGCGCGAGTAATAGAAATTCGGATGCCCGATGTTGAACAGCTGCGCGCCTTCGGTGAAGAACGGGCGCTTCTCGGGGAAACGCGTTTCGAACGCCGTGAGATTGACTTCAGCCGGATCCGCTTCGACCTGGCCGAAATCGGGATTGATCGCGGTCTCGAGCGTCAGGTTCGGGCCGAGGCCCATCTTGACGTCGGCGCCGACGCGGCCTTCGAGGTTCTTGCCGTCATCGAATGGATTATTGAAATCGCGGTTTGCCGTGATGGTCGATCCGCCCGCGACGTACGGCAGCGCCTCGATGCGCCGCGGCGGCACTACGCCGTTAATGCCGCTCAGCTCGCCAAATCGCGATGACCAGGCGCGGACCGTCCGCGGGACCATGATCCAGTAATCCGCTTCGTCCAGCGTTGGCCGGAAGCGATAGAGATTCAACCCCCAACGCAGATCGTCGCGGGGATTGAAGCGCAACTGCGAGAACGGAATCCACAGCTCGGCGGTCCATTGATCGGCAGAGACATTCGTCTCGGCGCGCCACACGGGATCGAAACCGCTATCGAACGAATCCTCCTGATCGCTCGAGTGGTAGCGATCGATGCGGACACCCGATGCGGTCACGCCGAATACGACGGCCGTCCGGCGATCGAGAAAGGTGTCGAAGGCGACGAGGATGTGCTCCGCCTGATCGTCGTTGTCGCGGCGGCCTAACGGCGCCTGGATGCGGCCGTCCTTACTGGACATCCTCGCCCCGACGTACAGCACGTCATCGTCGTAGGCGAGGCGGACCTCCATCGGATCGGTCGGCTCCGCGCCTTCGACCGGCTCCTTCTGGATGAAGTCGGTGATCGGAACCGCCCTCTGCCACGCCTCGTCGTCGAGCCGTCCGTCGACGCGGATCGATCCGTTCGGCACCCGCGTCGCCGTGGCTTGCTTCCGATTGCCGGCGCCGTTGACCGGTGATTGCGCGAACGCAGCTGCCGCAAGAAAACTACAAATGAAGACAAATCCCGCCAGACGCATGAATGGCAAAGAGTGTATTTGAAAACGCGGTGTTTAGATCGTCTTGACTCGCGCGCCGGGAATCGTCAGCGCAGGCTCGAGCTTCGCGGGATCCGCCGCGTGCTCGACACCGACGAGGATGTAGCCGTCCGACACTTCCGGATCGTAAAGCTTTCCCTTGTCGCCGATGAACGCCGTCACGATCAACGTCGCCACCGTCGCCAGAATCGCGCTGAGCATCGTCATCTCGAAGATGATGATCAGGTTGGTCCACAGCGGCACGATCGGCATTCCCGCGGTGACGAGCGGCCACGAGCGCTGCGATGCCCCGAGCAGGTAGTAGGTCGACAGCAGGCCGATCGCGCCCGCCGCCGTGGCAATCCACGGCATCGCCGTCTTCGCATCGCGATGACCGAATTCGAGGTGCTCGAACGGCTCCGACGAAATGATGGTGATGTCCGCGTCGGATACGCCGGCGGCGCGAAGGTTGTCGACGGCGCGCTGCGCGAGATTCGGATCGGCGTAGAGCCCGTAGATCGCGCTCACGATGCGGCCTCCGGCGCCGATGCGGAAATCGCGCTCTCGATGCGATGCGGATCGCCGGCGCCAACGCCCTGCTTCGGCGGATGAACGAAATCGCCGGCCTTCATTTCCCAGATCGCGATGATCGGAACGAACTTCGCGAACAGCGTGTAGAGCAGGATCATCGCCGCGAAGGTGGCGGCCATGATGTAGAGCTCAACGGGCGTCGGCGTGTAGGTGCCCCACGAGTACGGCAGCGCCTTGTGCGCCAGCGACGGGACGACGATCAGGAAGCGCTCGAGCCACATGCCGACCACGACCCCGAACGACGCGATGACGCAGCCGATGATGTTGCGCGTGTACGGATTCGAGAGAATCGCGATCGGCAGCACGAAGTTGCAGACGACCATCGTCCAGTAGAAGGGCGCGTACTCGCCGCGCTGCGTCGCCCAGAACACCGCCATCTCGTGGTGCTCGTTGCCGTACCACACGGTGAGGCGCTCGTTGAAGACGAAGTAGCCCCACAGGATGCTCATCAACAGCAGCAGCTTGCCGAGATTCTCGAAGTGCAGCGGCAGCAGATACTTTTCGAGGCCGAGCGCCTTGCGCAGCGCCGCCATTGCGATGATCAGCGCGGCAATGCCGCTGAAGATGGCGCCGGCGACGAAGTAGGGCCCGAAGATCGTCGAGTGCCACATCGGCACGTTGGCCATCGAGAAGTCGAACGAGACGATGGTATGCACCGAGACCGCGACCGGCAGGATCGCGATCGCCATGATCTGCATCGCCGACTCGAGCCGGTTCCACTGCTTCGTCGTGCCGCGCCATCCGAATGAGAGCGCGCCGTAGAACTTCCTCCGCCAGCCGGTCGACCTGTCGCGAACGAGCGCGAAGTCGGGAATCATCGGCAACAGCAGGAACAGGAGGCTGCCGGTGAGATAGGTGTTGATCGCGAAGAAATCCCACGCCAGCGGCGAGCGGAAGTTCGGCCAGATCTCGCGCGCGCTCGGGTACGGGAACAGCCAGAACGCGAGCCATGGCCGGCCGAGGTGAATGATC
>DASUSZ010000337.1:0-6832 GCA_036374815.1 Vicinamibacterales bacterium
ACGCCTGGGCCGGCAACATCGTGTGGGGCGACAACATCGTGTGGGGCGATTCGGTCTTCTATAACCTGCCGATCTGGGGCCTCAACATCGTGTGGGGCGACAACATCGTGTGGGGCGACAACATTGTCTGGGGCGACAACATCGTCTGGGGCGATGACGCCGGCAACATCGTGTGGGGTCAGAACATCGTCTGGGGCGAGAACATCGTCTGGGGCGACAACATCGTGTGGGGCGACAACATCGTCTGGGGCAACAACATCGTGTGGGGAGAGAACCTCCTCGCGCCCAAGGACACCACCAACGCGGACTTCGACGGCGACAACATCGTGTGGGGTAACCTCGACCAGGACAACATCGTCTGGGGCAACGACAACATCGTCTGGGGTAACAACGCCGACGACAACATCGTGTGGGGCAACCGCGAGGCCGACGACAACATCGTGTGGGGCAATAAAGGCACGAGCGGCGAGACTGGCGGAAAGGGGGGCAAGAAGTAATGGAGAAGATGCCCTACCAGCCAGACATGGATCGCCCGATGGCCGCGACAAATACCGCCGGCGCCGCTGCGACGATCAGCAGCAACTGGCGCGACGCGCTGCCGGTGCTGACGGGCAACAAGGTCACGCTGCGCGAGCTCGAAGTTTCGGACGCGCCGGCGCTCTTCGCGATGCTGACGCCCGAAGAAGTGTCGCGTTTCATCTCGCCGCCGCCGACCACGGTCGAAGGCTTCGAGAAGTTCATTACGTGGGCCCGCGCCGAGCGCGCCGCGGGCCGCTACGTGTGCTTCGCGGTCGTGCCGCACGGGATGACCACCGCAGTGGGGCTCTTCCAGGTGCGCCAGCTCGAGGCGGGATTTGCGACGGCCGAATGGGGCTTCGCGCTCGGCTCGGCGTTCTGGGGCACCGGCATGTTCATCGACGGCGGGCAGCTGACGGTGGATTTCGCGGTTGAAACGCTCAACGTGAGCCGGCTCGAGGCGCGCGCCTGCGTCGCCAACGGCCGCGGCAACGGCGCCCTGCGCAAGCTGGGCGCGGTGCAGGAAGGCGTTCTTCGCCGGTCATTCCTCAAAAACGGCCAGTATCTGGACCAGATGCTGTGGTCCATCCTTGCGGAAGAATGGCGCCAGGCCAAAGCCGTGTGGGGCGCGGGCCTGGTCCACTAGCCGTTCGAGCAATTCCGTAAACCTACCCAAGGCAATCGGGCTGGAGTAAGCTATTCCGGCTCGATTCCGGCTGGAAAAATTTGCATGCAATTCTTCCGAAGACCGTGGCGGACGCTCGCCGCAGCGCTCTCGTTGAGCGTAGTGGCAGCGGCGTCTTCGGCCGCCGGCACCGTTGACGATGCGGTAAAGGCTGTCATCGCGTCGGGCGAAGCGGCGCGCGTCATCATGCAGTTCGCGACGACGGCGGAACGCGACGGTGCGTTCCATCGCCTGCTCGATCGCGGCGCGGCGGTACGCGCCGTCGATACCGAAGCGGGCCCGGCGCTGGTCGTGTTCGGCAGCGCAAAGTCGTTTGCCGCCGAGATCGGCCTCGCGAAACAGGTATCGCTCGATGCCGGCGTCCGCGTGCTGGCCGAGCGGCCGGCGCGCGACAGGTCGGCGCGCAGATCGACGGGCATCGGCCAGGCGCCGGCAACGATCGCGGCGTCGCGCAACGGCATCGCGGTCGCGATTGTCGATTCAGGGATCTCGCCGCACGCCGATCTTCCGCTCAGCCGCATTCGCGCCTACAAGGATTTCGTCAGCGGCGGCCGCGTGCCCGTGGACAACTGCGGCCACGGCACGCACGTCGCGGGCATCGTCGCCGGCAACGGCGCCTTGTCGAACGGCCTGTATGCGGGCATCGCGCCGGACGTGGACATCGTGGCGCTGCGCGTGCTGGGCGACGACTGCACCGGCAACACCAGCGATGTCATCGACGCGCTCGAGTGGATCGCGCGCAACCACGTTGCCTACAAGATCAAGGTCGTCAACATTTCGCTCGGCCACGGCGTGCTCGAGTCGATCTTCACCGATCCGCTGGTGCAGGCGGTGGAGCGGTTGTCGCGCAAGGGCATCGCGATCGTCACGGCGGCGGGCAACCGCGGCCAGAATCCGGCGAACAACAATGCCCCCGGCTACGGCGGCGTCGGGGTGCCGTGCAACGCGCCGTCCGCGATTTGTGTCGGCTCGCTCGATACGCAGGGGACGCCGCAGGTCTCCGACGATCAGGTATCCGCCTCGAGCTCGCGCGGGCCGACGCGGTTCGATCTGCTGGCGAAGCCGGATCTCGTCGCGCCCGGCGTGAACATCGTGTCGCTCGCCGCGCGCGGCAGCAGACTGTTCAACGAGTACCCGCACCTGCGCGTGCCGGGCGGCGGCAGCCGCGCTGATTACTTCACGCTCTCCGGAACCAGCATGGCCGCGCCGGCAGTGGCCGGCGCCGCGGCGCTGCTGCTGCGCGAGAACCACGCGCTCAGCGTCCATGCCATCAAGATCGCGCTGCAGTTCACGTCGCGGCTCGTGCCGGAAACCGACGTCCTCACGCAGGGCGCCGGCGCCGTCAACATTGCGGGCGCGCTGATGCTCGCCGACGCGATCAACCCGCACGTTCCTCACGGCGCCAACTGGATTCGTCATCGGCTGACGGCGCAGAACGAGGACGCCGCCGGCAACACGATTTCGTGGAGCCGCCGCATCATTTACGGCGATCGCTTCGTGCAGCCGCGCTTCGCCGAGCTGCACCTGTTCCGATGGGACGACGATTTGGTGTGGGCCTACGACGTGCTCGCCGGCCAGATCGACTGGGCCAACCAGGCCGGCGACAACATCGTGTGGGGCAACGACGACAACATCGTCTGGGGTAACGACGACAACATCGTCTGGGGCAACGACGACAACATTGTCTGGGGCAACAGCGGCGACGACAACATCGTCTGGGGCAACGGCGAGAGCGACAACATCGTGTGGGGCATCGACGACAACATCGTCTGGGGCAATGACGACAACATCGTGTGGGGCAACACCGCCGACGACAACATCGTGTGGGGCAACGGCCTGGTCCGCGACGTGTGGGCCTCGAACGTGGTCGCCGGCTTCTGGGTCGAGACGCTGGCGCGCGGCGCGATAGACCGAGTCGCGCTCGACAATATCGTCTGGGGCAATTCCGACGACCCCGCGACGTCGCTCGGGGCGACGAACATCGTGTGGGGCAACCGCGCGTTGCATGGCATGAAGCGCTGATGGAGAAGATGCCCTATCAGCCGAATCGCGGCGCGGCGGCTGACGCGCCCGCCGCGAACTGGCGCGCCGCGCTGCCGGTACTCGCTCGAACGAATTTCACACTTCGCGAACTGACGGCGCAGGACGCGCCGTCGCTGCTGTCGATGATCAGCACCGAGGAAGTGTCGCGATTCATTTCGCCGCCGCCGACGACGATCGAAGGGTTCGAGGCCTTCATTGCCTGGACCATCGCGCAGCGTGAAAAGGGCAATCAGATCTGCTTCGGCGTCGTGCCTGACGGCCTCGACACTGCGATCGGATTGTTTCAGCTGCGTTCGCTCGAAGCCGGCTTCGGCTCGTGCGAATGGGGTTTCGCGCTGGGCTCGTCGTTCTGGGGGACGGGCCTGTTCGCGGCTTGCGCAACGGTGATCCTGAATTTCGGCGTCGACGTCGTTGGCTCGCAGCGCTTCGAAGCGCGGGCCGCCGTCGGCAACGGCCGCGGCAACGGCGCGCTCCGAAAGATTGGCGCCGTGCAGGAAGGCATCCTGCGCCGCTCGTTCCTGCGCGACGGGCACTACCACGATCAGGTGCTGTGGTCGATCCTGGCCGAGGATTGGCGCATGCAGCGCAACGGCCTGGTCGATTCGCCGGTTCACTGACCTTCGACTGAGCGGCCCGCACTGCACGTCTCCGACTTCGATTTCGATCTTCCCGGCGACCTGATCGCGCAAGAGCCGCCCGCCGCGCGCGGCGACAGCCGTCTCATGGCGCTCGATCGCGCCACCGGCCGTATCGCACACCTTCAGTTCCGTGACTTGCCATCATTGTTTCGACCCGGCGATCTGCTGGTCGTCAACGACACGCGCGTATTTCCGGCGAGGTTGATCGGCAAGCGATTGCCCGGCGGCGGCGCGGCGGAATGTTTTCTGATCCGCCCCGCCGCAGAACCGGACACCTGGATCGCGCTCGTCCATCCCGGGCAACGGTTGCGCGAGGGCTCGAGGATGATATTCACGGGTGCGTCGGGTGCAGCGCTTCATGCGGAAGTAATCGGCAGTCATTTTCACGGACGCAGGACGGTGCGCCTGTGGACCGATGACGGGTCGCCGGTGCGCGAGATGATCGACGCGATCGGACACGTCCCGCTGCCGCCCTACATCAAGCGAGCCGATGCGATCAGCGATCGCGATCGGTATCAGACGGTGTACGCGCGCGAACGCGGGTCGATCGCGGCGCCGACGGCCGGCCTGCACTTCACGCCCGAAATTCTGGCGGCGCTCGATCGGCACGGCGTCGAGCGAACCAGCATCACCCTGCATGTCGGCTACGGCACCTTCCAGCCGATCCGCGTCGAGAACGTCGAAGAACATCAGATGGAAGGCGAGCAGTTCGAGGTGAGCGAAGCCGCCGCGTCGGCGTTGACGAAAGCGAAGCGGGAGGGCCGCCGTATCGTCGCCGTGGGCACGACGACAACGCGGACGCTCGAGTCACTGGCCGTGGCCGCCGACGGTACTGTTCCAGCGGGATCCGGCGAGACGGCCCTCTTCATTCATCCCGGACACCAATTCAAGCTGGTCTCGGGTTTGATCACGAATTTCCATTTGCCGAAATCGTCGCTGCTGATGCTGGTGTCTGCGTTTGCGGGCCGCGACAACACCCTGGCGGCGTATCGAGAAGCGGTTGCCAATCGCTATCGGTTCTATAGTTATGGCGACGCGATGATCGTTCTATGAAGCTTCCCTACGAAGAATTCGATCTGTCAGGCATCAAAACCTATCCGCTGCGCTCGCGGTCGAGCAAGGTGGGCCTGGCGCAATTCGCCACCCCGTACAAAGCGGGGTCGGGCGTCAATGGCCTGGTCAATTCGCTTCCGAGCCTGCTGGCGGCGAGTGATTTCAAGGAAGTGGTCGCCGCGATCGCGGCCGCGAAACGTGACGGCAAAGCGATCATCTGGGGCCTTGGGGCGCACGTATTGAAGACCGGGTTGTCGCCGGTGCTCGTCGACTTGATGGAGCGGGGCTTCATTTCGGCAATCGCCACCAACGGCGCCGGCGTGATTCACGATTTCGAAATCGCCTTGTCGGGCGGGACGTCGGAAGATGTCGACGCGACGCTCGGTCCCGGCACCTTCGGCATGGCGGAGGAGACCGGCACGCAGTTGAATCGCGCGATCAACGACGGCGCGGCGGCGGGCCTTGGGCTCGGGCAGTCGGTCGGGAAATATCTCGACGCAGCAAAGCCGTCCTTCGCGCAGATCAGCGTGATGGCCACCGCGTGGCGCCTGCAGATTCCCGTCACCGTGCACGTTGCGCTCGGCACCGACATCATTCACATGCACCCGCAGGCGTCGGGCGCCGCGATTGGCGAAGCGAGCCTGCGTGACTTCAAGTATTTCGTGTCGTTGGTATCGCGGCTGGAGCGCGGCGTGTACTTGAACTGCGGATCGGCCGTGGTGCTGCCGGAAGTGTTTCTGAAGGCCGTTGCGATCGCGCGCAACGATGGCACGCCGCTCGATGGCTTGACGACGGTCAATCTCGATTTCCTGCGGCACTATCGCCCGTTGACGAACGTCGTCAACCGCCCGACCGCCGGCACCGGCAAGGGGTACTCGCTGACCGGACATCACGAGCTGCTGATCCCGCTGCTGGCCGCGGCACTGGTCGAATCCGCCTGAGGTTGGTAGAATCAAAGGTTCTTGCCGGAGTAGCTCAGCTGGTTAGAGCATGCGTCTCATAAGCGCAGGGTCGGCGGTTCGAGTCCGCCCTCCGGCACCAACTGAATCCTGAAAGTTGGCAGCGGGCAGTTCACCGGTTGCCAGTTCAGTCGGCAGTTTCAAGTTTCAGTTTGAGTCACCTCATTGATCGCGTGAAGCAGTACGCAGCGAAGCACTCGCTGTGGACGCCGGAGACGCGCGTTGTCGCCGCCGTGTCTGGCGGCTCCGATTCGGTCGCGCTGGCGTTCCTGCTGCGCGAGCTCGCGGCGCGCGATCAGCTGATCTTCGCGGGTATCGCGCACCTCAATCATCACGTCAGGGGTGAAGATGCCGCAGGCGATGCGGCTTTTTGCCGGTCCCTCGCGGATCGATTAGGCGTGGCGGCGGTGATCGGCGACGCCGATGTCCCCGCGGACGCGAAAGCGCACCAGGTGTCGATCGAAGTGGCCGGGCGCCATGCGCGCCAGCGCTTCTTCCAGGAAGCGATGGCGTCGGTGAAGGCCGATCGCGTCGCGGTGGCGCACACGCGCGACGATCAAGCGGAAACGGTGATTCTGCGCCTCGCGCGCGGCGCCGGATCGAGCGGGCTGGCGGCGATGACGCCGCGGCGCGACCACGTCATTCGTCCGCTGCTCGACACGCCGCGCGCCGAGCTCGAGGACTTCCTGCGCGCGCGGCAGGAACCGTGGCGCCAGGATGCGACCAATCTCGATCGTTCCATCCCGCGCAACCGCGTGCGGCACGCCGTGATGCCGGAGCTGCGCGCCATCAACGCGCAGGCCGATGCCGCGCTGGCGCGCGCCGCGGAGCTGCTGCGCGGCGACGACGAGTTTCTCGAGAAGCTCGCCAACGCCGCCTTCGTGCGGATCGTCGACGCCGAGTCCGACGAGGGGCCGGTGAAGATGGATGTGGCGGAG
>DASUSZ010000338.1:0-34313 GCA_036374815.1 Vicinamibacterales bacterium
TCGAGCTCGTCGAGGCCCTGCTGCTTGCGCTTCGCATTGAGCGCGGCCTTCAGGAAGTAGGCGTTGTTGACGCCGGGAATTTCCACCGGGTACTGAAACGCCATGAACAGGCCTTCGCGCGCGCGTTCGTCCGGATCCATGTCGAGCAGGTCCTGGCCCTTGTAGCTGACCTCGCCGCCGGTGACCTCGTAACCCGGATGCCCCGCCAGCGCGCGCGCGAACGTGCTCTTGCCGGAACCGTTCGGCCCCATGATGGCGTGCACTTCGCCCGGCTTCACCGTCAGGTTGATGCCGCGGAGGATTTCCTTGTCTTCGACGCGAACCTTGAGATCTCTGACTTCTAACATGGCTTAACCAACCGACCCTTCGAGTGAGATGCCGAGCAGCTTCTGCGCCTCGACGGCAAACTCCATCGGCAACTCGCGGAAGACTT
Organism: Vicinamibacterales bacterium; assembly: GCA_036374815.1. GTDB lineage: Bacteria > Acidobacteriota > Vicinamibacteria > Vicinamibacterales > UBA2999 > 12-FULL-67-14b. The sequence goes on from DASUSZ010000338.1 coordinate 434, forward strand.
CCTTGCAGAAGCCGCTGACGATCATGTTGATGGCGTCTTCCTTGGCGATGCCGCGCGACTCGCAGTAGAAGATCTGGTCCTCGCCGATCTTCGAGGTCGACGCTTCGTGCTCGACCTTGGCGGTGGTGTTCTTGATTTCGAGATACGGGAACGTGTGCGCGCCGCAGCGATCGCCGATCAGCAGCGAATCGCACTGCGAGTAGTTGCGCGCGTTGCTGGCGTTCTTGCCGATCTTGACCGCGCCGCGATAGGTGTTCTGGCCGCGGCCCGCCGAGATGCCCTTCGAGACGATCGTGCTGCGCGTGTTCTTGCCCAGGTGGATCATCTTGGTGCCGGTGTCGGCCTGCTGGAAATTGTTGGTCACCGCGACCGAATAGAACTCGCCGACCGAATCGTTGCCCTGCAGGATGCAGCTCGGGTACTTCCACGTCACCGCGGAGCCGGTCTCGACCTGGGTCCACGTGATCTTCGAGCGGTCGCCCCTGCACACGCCGCGCTTGGTGACGAAGTTGAAGATGCCGCCCTTGCCCTGCTTGTCGCCGGGATACCAGTTCTGGACGGTCGAGTACTTGATGGTCGCGTCGGTGTGCGCCACCAGCTCGACGACGGCGGCGTGCAGCTGGTGCTCGTCGCGCTTCGGCGCCGTGCAGCCTTCGAGATAGCTGACCGACGCGCCTTCGTCGGCGATGATCAGCGTCCGCTCGAACTGGCCGGTGTTCTGCGCGTTGATGCGGAAGTAGGTCGACAGCTCCATCGGGCACTTCACGCCCTTCGGGATGTAGACGAAGCTGCCGTCGCTGAACACCGCGGAGTTGAGCGCCGCGAAATAGTTGTCGGTGTGCGGCACGACCGAGCCGATGTACTGCTTCACCAGCTCCGGGTGATCCTTCACCGCTTCGGAGAACGAGCAGAAGATGATGCCGAGCTCCGCCAGCTTGCTGCGGAAGGTCGTCGCCACCGACACCGAATCGAATACCGCGTCGACGGCGACGTTCGAGAGCAGCTTCTGCTCTTCGATCGGGATGCCGAGCTTGTCGAAGGTCGCGCGGATCTCGGGATCGACCTCGTCGAGGCTGTTCAGCTTCTTCTTTTCCTTCGGCGCCGCGTAGTAGCTGGTGCCCTGGTAGTCGATCGGGTCGTAGGTGACGTTCTGCCAATGGGGCTCGGTCATCTTCAACCAGGCGCGAAACGCCTTCAGCCGCCAGTCGAGCATCCACTGCGGCTCGCCCTTCTTCGACGAGATCAGCCGGACGATGTCCTCGTTGAGGCCCTTCGGCGCAATGTCCTGCTCGACGTCGGTGACGAACCCGTACTTGTACTCGGTATTCGCCAGCTCTTCGATTTGCTTCGTTGCGGTGCTCATTCTGCCTTCTGCCTTTTTGCCTTCTGCCTTTTTGCCTTTATCAGGCGGAGAAGCTCTCTCCGCATCCGCAGGTCGATTTCGCGTGCGGATTCTTCAACGTAAAGCTCGTCGCCATCAGATTGTGTTCGTCGAAATCCAGCACGGTGCCGTCGAGCAGCTTCAAGCTCCGCGGATCGACGAACACCTTCGCGCCGTCCGCTCCCTCGAACACCTGATCGGTATCCCTGGCGGCCGTGTCCCACGCAAACGTGTAACTGAACCCCGAGCAGCCGCCGGCCTTTACCGCAATGCGCAGACCGCCGCCAGGCTTGGCCTGCTTCTGCAACTACTTGTTGATCACGCGCGATGCGCTCTCGGTAATTTCGATCATTCCCTTAACCCACGGTGGACAGACGCCGTAGCCGCGCCACCAGCTCCTGCACCTTGGATGCCGCGCGGTCGATCTCGTCCGGCGTGGTCGCGCGGCCGATGCCGAATCGCAGCGACGCGAGCGCGCGGTCCTTCGAGTGGCCGAGCGCCGTCAGCACGTGCGACGGTTCCGCCTGCGTGCACGCGGCGCCCGACGACACGGCAACGTCTTCCAGCCCGACGAGCAACGCTTCTCCATCAACGCCGTCGAAGCTCACGTTCAGGTTGCCCGGCAACCGCGCCTGCATCGTTCCATTCACGGTCAAACCATCGATGTGCGACCGCAGCTGCTCGAGCAACCGGTTGCGAAGCGATTCAAGCCGCTTCGATTCGCCGCTCATCTCCACTCGCGCGATTTCCGCCGCGCGGCCGAAACCCACGATGCCCGGCACGTTCAACGTGCCCGATCGCATCGCCCGCTCGTGGCCGCCGCCTTCGATCTGCGCGGCGATCGGACGCTTCCGCCGCACATACAACGCGCCGACGCCTTTCGGGCCGTACATCTTGTGCGCCGTCAACGATGCGAAATCGACGGCGACCTCTTCGACATCGAACGGCACCTTGCCCGCTGCCTGCACCGCGTCGGTGTGGAACCACGCGCCCTTCGAGTGTGCCGCGGCGGCAAGCTCCTTGAGCGGCTGCAACACGCCAATCTCGTTGTTCGCCGCCATCACGCTCACGAGCGCCGTGCGCCCGGTGATCGCCGCCGCGGCCTTCGCCACGTCGACCAGTCCGTCGCGGTCGACCGGCAGCACCGTGACGTTCCAACCGTCTTGAGCGAGCGACGCGATCGGATCGAGCACCGCCTTGTGCTCGGTCGCGATCGTAACGATGTGATCGCGATCGGCACGCCTCGCCTTCGCGGCGCCCTTGATCGCGAGGTTGTTCGCCTCCGTTGCGCCGCTCGTGAAGATGATCTCCTTGCTGCTCGCGCCAATCAGCGCCGCGATCTGCTTCCTCGCGCGCTCGACGGCATCGTTCGCTTCCCAGCCAAATCGATGCTGCTTGCTCGCCGCATTGCCAAACTTCTCGGTGAAGAACGGCAGCATCGCCTCGAGCACACGCGCATCAACCGGCGTCGTCGCGTGGTGGTCGAGGTAAATCACAATGGTTCCTTACGGCGGTTCAATACGATGGTTCAGGACGGTGGTTCAACACGATGGTTCTACCTTCGTCCTGAACCGCCGAGCTGAACCTCCGGAGTGAACCTTCGTGGTGAACCATCGTTAGCTCTCCCCAACCGGCGGGATGAACATCATTCGCGACACCGTGTGCGTCGGTTGCGGCGGGGGCGCATCCGCTTCCGCGGCCATTTCCGCCACGCTGACCGTGTTCAATGCCTCGACGATCCGGTTCTTGATCTTCCAGAGCGGGTCGCGAATGCTGCATTTCGTGTACTGGTCGCAGTTGTGATCGGTGTCCGAGCACGCAGTGACCGTGACCGGGCCATCGACTGCCTGGATCACGTCGGCGACCGTAATCAGCTGCGCGCTGCGGCCAAGACGGTAGCCCCCGCGCGTGCCCTGGACCGACACCAGCAACCGCGCGCGCACCAGGCGCTGCAGCACTTTCGCCAGCAACTCCAGCGGGATGTCGTAGGACTCCGAAATCTCGCGGGCGCTCGAAGACACCCCACCGTCGGGGCGGGTCGCCAGGTGCTTCATCGCGATCAGCGCGTAGTCGGATTTCTTGGAAAGTCTCAGCATTTGCAGGGTCTCGCGATATATACGACCGCAGTAGTCCTATATTAGGTCGCGAATGTCCGACCCGGCAAGCCGTAGTTCAATCTTGAGACACGTTCTCAGTATTTGGGCTGGCTCGGGTCGACCTGGTCGATCCAGCCGAGGACCCCGCCCGTCAGGTTCCGGACACGCGTAAAGCCCTTCGAACGCAGGAAGTCCTGCGCCTTCGCGGAGCGTACCCCCGACTTGCACTGCGTGACGATGTTGGCGCCCGGGTCGAGCTCGACGTAGCGCTTCGGCAGCTCGCCCAGCGGAATCAGGATCGATCCGGGCAGCCGGTTGATCTGGAATTCCTGCGGCTCGCGCACGTCGACGATCACGATCGGCTCGCCGCGATCGAGTTCAGCTTTCAGTTCCTTCGAAGTGAGTGCGTCCATGGATGTCGGTGGCGCAGCCGCGGCCGCGACCTGATGTGGCGCGACGCCGCAGAACTGCTCGTAGTCGATCAGCTTCGTGACGGTCGGATGCGTGCCGCACACCGGGCAATCGGCGTCCTTGCGCAGCTTCAGCTCGCGGAAACGCATGCGCAGCGCGTCGTAGATCAGGAAGCGGCCGATCAGCGGCTCGCCCGCGCCGAGCACCAGCTTGATCGTTTCCGTCGCCTGAATCACGCCGATGATACCGGGCAGCACGCCGAACACGCCGCCTTCCGCGCAGCTTGGCACCAGTCCGGGCGGCGGCGGTTCCGGATAGAGGCAACGGTAGCACGGGCCATCCTTCGCCGCGAACACCGACGCCTGTCCTTCGAAGCGGAAGATGCTGCCGTATGCGTTCGGCTTGCCCGTGAGCACGCACGCGTCGTTCACCAGGTAGCGGGTGGGAAAATTGTCCGTGCCGTCGAGGATCACGTCGTACGGCTCGAACAGCCGCAACGCATTCTCGGAGCTGAGCGCCTCGTCGTAAGTTTCGACGTGCACGTTCGGGTTGAGCGCGTTCAGGCGGTCCTTGGCCGACGCCAGCTTCGCGCGCCCGACATCCGGCGTGCCGTGAATGATCTGGCGCTGCAGGTTCGAGAAGTCGACGACGTCGAAGTCGACGATGCCGATGGTGCCGACGCCGGCGGCGGCAAGGTACATCGCGGCCGGCGATCCGAGTCCGCCCGCGCCGATGCACAACACCTTCGACGCTTTCAGCTTCTTCTGCCCCTCGACGCCAACCTCCGGCATGATCAGGTGCCGGCTGTATCGCTTGATCTCTTCGCCGCTCAGGTCGGGAAGCACTTCCGTCGCCGACGGTGCGCCGCCGGCTACCGACGGGATGATGCTCACCGTGTCGCCCGACTTCAACGGCGTCTGCTCCTTCTGCAAATACCGGATGTCATCGTCGTTGACGTAGATGTTGACGAAGCTGCGCAGCTTGCCGTCGGCCGAGTAGAGGTGCTGCTTGAGGCCGCCGTACTTGGTGGTCAGGTTCTTCAGCAGCTCGCCGATGTTCGCGCCGTCGACTTCGACGGCATCGAGCTTGTCGGTGAACGGACGAAGCGGAGTCGGAATCAGGATCTTAGTCGCCATTGGTTACGGTCTCTTCCTCGAATGCCGAGCGATCGTCCTTCAATCGCCACGACGTCAGCAGCCGATCTTCCCCGCCCATCACCGACACGATCACGTAGGAAAAGAACGGCCACGCGTGATCGAGATCGTACTGCGAGGGCCTCGCGGGGTGATCCGGATGCGAATGATAAAACCCCAGCAAGTCCAGCCCGGCCTCGCGGGCGCGCTTTTCGGCGACGCGATAGTCGTCCGGGCGCACCAGGAACCGCCGCCGCGGCCCTTCGTCGGTCGTGTTCGGCAGCTTGAACGCCTCGCTGACGACGCCGTCCTTCCCCAGCATCGCGCCGCAGCACTCGTGGGGAAACGTCTCGCGGCCGTGGGCGCGGATGGCCGCGTCCACGCCGGGGCTCAACCGAATCGACATCGCCAATCGCTACTTGACGACCTTCCCGTCGGCATCGCGAATCTCGATCGGCAGATTGAGCTTCTTCAAGTCCGCCTCGATCTTCGAACGATCGCCGATCGCCACGACGACGAAGCGATCCGGGACGAGGTATTTCTTCGCGGCGCCCAATGCCTGCTCCGCGGTGACGGCGTAGACGCTTTCCGCGTAGGTCGCGTAGTAATCGAGGCCGAGGTCGTAGGTGTAAATGTTGGCGAGGCTGGCGGCCGTATTGGCGCTCGTCTCGAATGCGCCGGGCAATGAATACGTGAGCGCATCCTTCGAGCGCTTCAACTCATCGGCCGGCATCGCGCCGGCGGCCATGCCTTTCAGCTCGTTGATGATCTCCTGCGCCGCCGCGCCGGTGACGTCGGTGCGCACGCCGCTGCCGACCTGGAAGGGGCCCGGCGCCTTGCGGAACACGAACTGCGACGAGGCGCCGTAGGTGTAACCGTTCTTCTCGCGCAGGTTCATGTTGATGCGGCTCGAGAACAGGCCGCCGAGCGCGGTATTCATGACTTGCGCCGGACGGAAATCCGGGGTCGATCGCGCCGCGCCGATCATCGCCACGCGCAGCTGCGTTTGCGGCGCGCCGGGACGATCGACGATCACCACCTTCGACGGCGCGTACGCCGGCGTCGTCAGCGACGGGCGCGCGGGAGTGCCGCGTTGCCAGGCGCCGAACGCCTTCTCCACCAGCGGCCGCAGTTCCGCCATCGTGATGTCGCCGGCCACCACCAGCGCGGCGTTGTTCGGCACGAAGTTCTGCTGCCAGAACGCGCGCATGCGATCGGCCGTCATCGCTTTCAGCGATTCAGCGGTGCCGACCTCGGCAAAGCCGTACGGATGCGATTCGCCGTACAGCACGTTGGCGACAATCGTCGCGGCGAGCGCCTGGGGATTCGCCTTCTGCTGCGCGAGCTGTCCGAGGCGTACCGCGCGCTGCCGCTCGAGCTCGTCGGCGGGGAACGACGGATTGAGCGCGACGTCCGCCAGCTGCGTCAAGGCCGCCGCGAAATTCTTCTTGAGCGAGCGCGTGCTGATCGTCGACGCATCCATCGTGCTGGCCGTGGTCAGCGTCGCGCCGATCTGCGCGGTATCGTCGGCGATCTGCAGCGCGGTCCGCGTCCTGGTTCCCTGCGTCAGCATCGCGGCGGTGAAGTTCGCGAGGCCGGGCGCGTCGATCGGATTGCTGTCGCTGCCGGTCTTGATCACGAGGTTGGCCGCCACCACCGGCAGGCCGCGGCGCGGCGCCAGCATCACCGTCAACCCATTCGGCAGCGTGATCGATTCGGGGGTCGGCACCTGCATGTAGGTGCGCGACGCCGGCGGCGCCGGCTGGTTCTTGCGCCACGGCTCGTCGGCATTCACCGATTCGGCGCCCTGTCCGGGCGCCGAGGGGGGCGCCTGCGGCGTCGGCGGCGACGTCAGGTTCGGCGTGCCCTTCACCGCGTGGACGACGACGCGCGCGTTGGGCGTCAACTGCTCCTTGGCAAACGCCAGCGCGCTGGCCGGCGTCACGGCGCGGTAGCGCGCGATGTCCTGCTGCAAATACTCCGGCGTCTTCAAATAGTGGTTGTACATGTTCAGCCGATCGGCGACGCCGCCAAATCCGCCGAGGCCTTCGAGCGCGGTGATGATGCGGGTTTCGAGCGTGTTGCGGGCGCGCTCGATTTCCCGCGCATCGGGGGGCGTCGTGCGCAGCACCTGCAGTTCGGCGTCGACCGCACGCTCGATCTCCTCGAGGGTCTTGCCGGCGCGGGCGGTGACGGTGATCTGGAATTGCGATCCGAGGATCAGCGACTGCTGCACGACGCTGACGTCCTGGGCGAGTCCGAGCTCGTGCACGAGTTTCTTATAGAGACGGCTCGAGCGCCCGCCGCCGAGCAGCGTCGCCACGATGTCGGCATCGGCGTCGCCCGGCTTGAAGATCGGCGAGGTCAGCCACGCCATGTAGAGACGCGGCAGCTCGATGCGATCTTCGACGGTGGCGCGGCGCTCGCTGGTGATCGGCGGCGTGACCGCGGTGATCGGCGGCACGGCCGGTCCACGCTTGAGCGTGCCGAAGTACTTCTGCACCAGCGCGCGCGCCACCGCCGGATCGAAATCGCCGACGATCGCGAGGCTGGCATTGTTCGGCGCGTAATAGCGCTTGAAGAAATCCTTCACGTCTTCGAGCTTCGCCGCCTGGATGTCTTCGTGCGAGCCGATCACGTAGCCGTAATACGGGTGGCCCTTCGGGTACATCAGGTGCACGACGCGCTCTTCCGCGATGCCGTACGGCACGTTCTCGAGGCTCTGGCGCCGCTCGTTGCGCACCACGTCCTGCTGGTTCGACAGCGCCGCCTGGTCGACGGTGTCGAGCAGGTAGCCCATGCGATCCGATTCAATCCACAACGCGAGCTCGAGCTGATTCGACGGCACCGTCTCGAAATAATTGGTGCGGTCGTAGTCCGTGGTGCCGTTGATGTCGGTGGCGCCCGCGGCCTCGAGCATCGGGAAGTGCGAGTCGGGCGGCGTGTGCTTGGAGCCCTGGAACATCAAGTGCTCGAACAGGTGCGCGAACCCGGTGCGGCCGGGCTCTTCATTCGCGGGGCCGACGTGGTACCACAGGTTGACGGCGACCAGCGGCAGGCGGCGATCCTGGCTGAGGATCACCTGCAGGCCGTTCGGCAGCGTGTAGGTGTCGAAGGCCAGCCGCGGCACGTCGGTGGCGGCGGCCGGACGCGCGGTCTGCGCCGACGGCACGGCCAGCGCGGTGAAGAGACTCGCCACGATGAGCGCGGCACGAATCGCCGGGATGCGGGTCATGACTCTTACTCCTCGAAGTGTGGTTCGCTAATTGGTGCCGCCGATGAGCGCGCCTTCCGGAGGATTCTCCCAGAAGCGCTCCGAGAGATAGCGCTCGCCGCCGTCGCAGAACACGACGGCAATCACCGCGCCCTTGCGCGCGACTTTGATCGCGCCCGCCAGGTTCGCGCCGCTCGAGATGCCGACCAGCAGGCCTTCTTCCTGCGCCAGCCGGCGCGTCATTTCATAGGCTTCTTCGGTGCCGACACGCACGTCCTGGTCGGCCAGCGTCACGTCGTAGATGCCCGGGACGATCGCCGACTCCATGTGTTTGAGCCCCTCGAGGCCATGCAGCGGTGAATCGGGCTGCACCGACGCGAGCACGATGTTGCGGTTGTATTCACGCAGCCGGCGGCCGGTGCCGACGAACGTGCCGCTCGTGCCGAGGCCGGCGACGAAGTGCGTCAGCCGCGCCCCGCATTGCCGGATGATCTCCGGGCCCGTCGTGTCGTAATGCGCGCGCCAGTTGAAATCGTTGTTGTACTGATCCGCGTAGAAGTACTTTTCGGGATCTTCGGCGTTCATCTGCTGCGCGGTCCGAATCGCGCCGTCCGATCCCTCGAGCGGATTGGTGAAGATCAACTCGGCGCCGTAGGCGCGCAGGATGCGCTTGCGTTCCGGCGTGACGTTCTCGGGCACGCACAGCGTGACGCGAAAGCCCATCGCCGCGCCCATCATCGCGTACGCAATGCCGGTGTTGCCCGACGTCGCGTCGAGGATCACCTTGCCTTCGACGAGCCGTCCCGACGCAATCCCTTCCTGGATCATCCGCAGCGCCGCGCGATCCTTCACCGAGCCGCCTGGATTCAGCCACTCGGCCTTGGCGTACAGCTCGACGCCCGCCAGGTCGCGCTCGATGCGGCGCAGCCGGATCAGCGGCGTGTCGCCGACCAGATCGACGATCGAAGGACTCACCCCGGTGGTGAATGTGGGAATTGCCATGTCGAACTACAAGGGACTTACTTTATCTCAAAGGGCTTGCCGGCCTGCGGGGCTGCGGGCTTGCGTTATCGTTACCGAATCGTGCCACCTGATTACTCCAAGGCGCGGCGGCACCTGATGAACGCCGACCCAAAGCTGAGCCTCATCATCAAGCGCATTGGTCCCTGCGCGCTGCACGGGGCTGCACCGAAAGATCCGTTCGTCACGCTCTGCATGTCGATCGCGTCGCAGCAGCTGTCGACCAAAGCCGCGGCCACGATCTTCAAGCGCTTCGAGGATCTGTTCCCGGCCCGTCGTCCAACCCCAGCCCTTGTGATGACGCTGGCCGACGATCAGTTACGCGCGTGCGGCTTCAGCCGCGCCAAGACCGCGTTCGTCAAGGATCTCGCCGCGCACGTCCTCGACGGCCGGCTCGATCTGAAGCGCCTGCGGAAGCACTCTGACGACGAGGTGATGCAGCAGCTCGTCGCCGTCAAAGGCATCGGCCGCTGGACCGCCGAGATCTTCCTGATGTTCCGCCTCGGCCGCCTCGACGTGCTGCCCGCGGACGATCTGGGGTTGATGAACGCCGTGCACCGCGCCTACGGACTGCGCAGGCGCCCCGACGCGAAGAAGCTGCGGCGGATGGGCGAAGCGTGGCGTCCGTATCGTTCGGTGGCGGCGTGGTATTTGTGGCAAAGCCTCGCGAAGTAAGGCTCGCGGTTCGCGGGCTCGCGGGCTTGCGGGGTCACGGGGTCAGCGCCTCCCGTACGATCGGCGTAGGCTCGCTAACGCGCCGGCCACGCGCTCACCGAGTGCGGTGAGTTTCGATCCATCGCTTTCGCTCAGGAACGAGAGCCGGGTCGCGAGACTTACGAGATACACGACCTCTCGAGACGAACCAAACGCGATGTCGAGAAATCTCAAGTAATCGCCCTCGCCTTCCCGCGCGCAGCCCTCGACGATGTTCGTCGGAGTCGATATTGCGGCACGGCGAATTTGCGACTGAAGGCCGTATCGTTCGGAGTCCGGGAAGCCGGCCGTCAGCCGGTACACGAGCGGCACGAATTCGTCGGCGAGTTTGAACGCGTCGAGTTTTCGATGGTCTCTGGACATGACGCACATAGGTGCAGCTTCGCTGCCAGCCCTACGGTGCGGGAATTCTCTCCGAAACCGTGAAGACGCAATAGAAGCAGATTTGCTTAGGTCGCAGAAACTGCGAACCGCAACGCTCTCGTGCGATAGTGGATCTATGAGGCAACTTTTCTTCGCATGCTTGAGCCTTTTGTTCATCGCCACTCCGGCGTTCGCGCAGTCCGAGCCCACATCACAGGTCGTCGTCACTGGTGATGGCGTTGTAAAGGCCACGCCCGATCAAGCGTGGGTCACCATTGGCGCGGAAACGAGATCGAAAAACTCTAAGGACGCCCAGCAACGCAACGCCGACGCGATGACCGCAATCCAGCAGAAGATCGCGGCGTTCGGCATCGCGAAGGATGCCATCAAGACCACCGCGATTGATTTACAGATTGACTTCGATTACGCAAACGGCAGGCAGACGCCGCGCGGTTATGTCGCACGAAACGTCATCGAGGTTCGCGTCGATGAATTGGCCAGGCTCGGCGACGTTCTTGATGCCGTCGTCAATTCGGGCGCGACGATGATCCACGGCTTGCGGTTTGACGTGAAGCAACGGGACCAGATTGAAGCGGCTGCGCTTCAAGCCGCGGTCAAAAACGCGATGGCGAAATCGCAGGCAATCGCACAAGGCTCCAACCGTGCCATCGATCGCATTCTCAAGATCGAAGAACTCTCGGGCGCGCGCGAACCGATCCCGATGATGAGGCAATTGGAGATGGCGCGGGCCGATGCGGCGACTCCGGTCGCGCCCGGCGAACTCGAAGTACGAGCGCAAGTCCGCTTAACAATGTCGCTGAAGTAACACGGCGCAGCCCGCAAGAGCGCGAGCCCGCAAGCCCGCAGGCCCCTACGTCGCGTCGGTCTCCTCCGACCCGTCGTCCGAATAGACGACGCGGAAGCCGATGCTGTACGCGTAGGTATCGGGCGGCACCTTGTGGCGATGCGCGCAGCGCAGTTGATCGACGTCGTGCGTGACCCACGAGCCGCCGCGCACGATGCGCAGCGTGCCGCTGCCAGGACCGCGCGGGTTGCGCTGATCGCCGTTGCGGTTGCGATACGTGTCGGCGCGATACCAGTCGGCGATCCACTGCCACACGTTGCCCGCCATGTCGTACAGCTGCAGATCGTTCGGCGGATAACAGCCGACGGGACGCGTGCCGCGATGACGCTTCAGCGCGGGGTCGGGAAGAAAATTCGCGCGCGACGCATCGACATCGTCGCCCCACGGGTAGCGCGCGCCGTCACGCTCGCCGCGCGCGGCGCGCTCCCACTCCGCCTCGGTGGGCAGCCGCACCAGCCGGCCGATGCGGCCGCTGAGCCACCGGCAGTAGGCCGTCGCATCCGCGTGCGTGACCATCGTCACGGGATGCCGCGCCCGCTCGCGCGGCGCCTCGCCGCCGCGCCACACGTACGGCATCGCCAGCTCGCGGAACGACGATTCCTGCGCGGGCGTGACGAGCAAGGGCAGATCGCGGATGCCAGGCGCGCCGTGACCGGTCTCGCGGGTGAATTCAGCGTATTGCTCGACGGTGATCGGGTGGACGGAGGCGTAGAACGTGTCGATCTGCACGCGATGTGCGGGACGTTCGTCGTCTGCGCCGTCGTCAGAACCCATCGCGAATTCGCGCGCGGGGACGCGGACGAAACGCGGAATGGGGTCTTCTCGCATGTTTATGAGGGCCGGGTGACCGGCGCGCGGTAGCGGCCCAGGCAGAAAGTATAAACTGCCCGGCATGAAGCTCGAACAATTCGCCATGGAGCGAATGCAGTCCACCTACGAAAATCTGGTCGAGTTCAACCTCAGCGAAAGCGGCGTCCGGCCCCTGACACCGCGGGAATTGATAGGCAATGCCGCCGGGCTCGACAGCCTGCTCGATCAACCGCTCGTCTACTCGCAGTCAAACGGCACCATCGAGCTTCGTCAGGCGATCGCCTCGATGTATCCCGGCGCCGGCATCGACCACGTGGAAGTCACCAACGGCGGCTCCGAAGCCAACTTCATCACCACCTTCAACCTGATCGAGAAGGGCGATGAAGTGGTGATGCTGGTCCCGAATTACATGCAGACCTGGGGGTTGTCGCGCGCGTTCGGCGGCGTGATCCGCGAGTGGAAGCTCGTCGAGGATCACGACGCGGGCCGATGGCGGGTCGATATCGACGCGCTCGCGCAGCTGGTCACGCCGAAGACGAAGATGATCGTGATCTGCAATCCGAACAACCCGACCGGCGCGAGGTTGACCGCATCCGATCTCGATGGGATTGCGCGCATCGCGGACCAGCACGGCGCGTGGATCCTGTCCGACGAAGTGTATCGAGGCGCGGAGATCGACGGCGTCGAGACACCGTCGCTGTGGGGACGATCGCCGAAGGCGATCATCACCAGCGGCCTGTCGAAGGCTTACGGCCTGCCCGGCCTTCGCATCGGCTGGATCGTGGCGCCGCCCGCGCTCATCGCGTCGCTGTGGTCGTATCACGACTACGTCACGATCGCGCCCGGCGCGCTCAGCGATCGCCTCGCGCGCGTCGCGATGCAGCCGGCACGGCGCGCCGAGTTGTTCGAACGCACCCGCGGCATCCTCCGCCGCAACCTGCCGTTGATCGAAGCCTGGCTGAAGGACGCCGGCGGCTTCCGCTGGATCAAGCCCGAAGCCGGCGCGATCATCTACGTCCGCTACGACCATCCAATCAATTCGACGACGCTCGTCACGCGGCTGCGCGAGGAGAAGAGCGTGCTGATCGTGCCGGGCGATCACTTCGGAATGGATGGCTACCTGCGCCTCGGCTTCGGGGAGCCGCCTGAGTACAACCGGGCCGGCCTCGATCGGTTGAAGGAGCTGTTGCAGTCGCTGCCCGCGTCCGCCGCGCCCGCCAGATGAATCAGCCGGAACTGACGCTGGTCCTGATCGGGTTCGGCAACGTCGCGCGCCGCTTCGTCAGGCTGCTCGGTGAAACCGCGGATCGACTCGACTTCACCTGGAAGATCGCCGGCATTTCGACGCGGCACCATGGCAGCGTCATCGATCCGGACGGCGTCGACATGCGGCGCGCGCTGACGACAGTCGAAGGCCGGCAGTCGCTCGATCGCCTCGACGCCTCGCCGCGCGAGCGCAGCGGCATCGACGTGATTCGGCAGGTCGCCGACGCGATGGCCGATGACGCAGCCGAGGGCCGGCTGATATGCATCGAGACGACGGTGCTCGACATCGATCGCGGCGAGCCCGCGGTGTCGCACGTGCGCGCCGCGCTCGAAGGACAGGCGCACGTCGTCACCGCCAACAAGGGCCCCGCGGCGTTCGCGTATCACGAGCTCGAGGCGCTCGCCGAATCCGCGGATCGCGTGTTCTTCTTCGAAGGCGCGGTGATGGACGGCGTGCCGGTGTTCAACCTCGTGCGCGAAACGATGCCGGCCATCACGATCGACGGCTTTCGCGGCGTGATCAACACGACCTGCAACTTCATCCTGTCGGAGCTCGAGCGCGGCGTCGAGTTCGATCGCGCGCTCGCGGACATGCAGGCGCGCGGCATTGCCGAAGCGGATCCGACGCTGGACATCGACGGCTGGGACGCGGCGGCGAAGACGGCGGCGCTCGTCAACGTGCTGATGGGCAGCGTCATCACGCCGCATCAGGTGGCGCGCACCGGCATCAAGGGCGTCACGGCTGCGGACGTCCGCGAGGCGCTGGCCAGAAACAAGCGAATCCGCCTCGTGGCGTCGGCGTCGCGGCAGGGCGGCAGGGTCAAGGCGCGCGTCGAACCGGAGCTGCTCGATCACACGGATCCGCTCGCCAACCTCGTCGATCTCAACAATGCGCTCTACCTCTCCACCGACTTGCTCGGCGAAATCGGCATCGTGCAACGCGGCGGCAGCCTGACGCAGACCGCTTACGCGCTGCTCAGCGACGTCGCGCGCATCTCGCAAAGGCTCAAAGAACTCTGATGGGCGGACCGTTAACAGGATTCACGATCGTCGATCTGACGCGGGTATTGTCGGGACCGTACTGCACGATGGTGCTGGCCGATCTCGGCGCGCGCGTCATCAAGGTGGAGCATCCGGGCAAGGGCGACGACACGCGCCACTGGGGCCCGCCGTTCCTCGGCAAGGAAAGCGCCTACTTCCTCAGCATCAATCGCAACAAGGAAAGCGTCACGGTGGACTTCAAGCCTGCCGAAGGGCGCGAGGTCCTCGAGCGATTGATCGCGAAGGCGGATGTGTTCGTCGAGAACTTCCGGCCCGGCACGATCGATCGCGCCGGGTTCGGCTGGGAGGCGGTGCACAAGCGGCATCCGCGTCTCGTGTATGCGTCGATCTCCGGGTACGGACAAACCGGGCCGCGCAGCGATGAAGCCGGTTACGACGCGGTGATGCAGGCCGAAGGCGGCCTGATGAGCGTGACCGGCGACCCCGATCGGCCGGGCTATCGCCTCGGCGTTGCGATCACCGACATGGTTGCGGGGCTGTACTGCGCGCAAGGCATCACCGCGGCGCTGCTCGCGCGGGAGCGATCGGGTCGCGGCCAGCGCGTCGACATCGGCATGCTCGATACCACGGCGGCGCTACTCACCTACCAGGCCGCGAACTGGTTTGCGAACGGCAAGATCCCGCCGCGCCAGGGCAACCGTCACGCAACCATCGCGCCGTACGAAACCTTCACCACCAGGGACGGCGACATCGTCATCGCCGTCGGCAACGATGCGACCTGGCAGAAATTCTGCCCGGCGATCGGCTTGCCCGAGCTGGCGAACGACCCCCGCTTCACCACCAACAAGGATCGTATGGAGCACTACGACGCGATGCGTCCGCCGATCGACGCCGCCTTCCGGACGAAGACGTCGGCCGAGTGGATCGAGATCCTGAACAAGGCGGGCGTCGCCAACGGCGAGGTCCGCAACATCGGCCAGATGCTGAACGACCCGCAGCTTGCCGCGCGCGACATGATCAAGACGCTGCTGCATCCCACCGTCGGCGCCACGCGAGTGATCGGCGCACCGATCAAGTTGTCGGAGAACGAAGCGACGGTGCGCACGCCGCCGCCAGTGCTGGGACAGCACACTGACGCGGTACTTCGTGAGCTGGGCTTCGACAGCGCCGCTATCGCCGCGCTTCGCGAGAGACGAGTCGTTTAGAGCCTAGACGAGCCAGGGGCGCAGCTCTTCGAGCAGCATGTCGATGACGTCTTCTTCCGTCAGCTGCACCAGCGGGTTGCTGCCCTTGATGGTGCGGTCGCTCTGCACGATGCGACGGCCGCGCTCGCGCGTCACGGTGACGAGCGGCTGCGGCGGATCGGCGGTGGTGTCGAGCTCCATCTCGATCGCGTCCTCGCGGTTGCGCTCCGACTGCAGGCGCACGCCGCCGGCGGGCGTCATCACCTCGAAGTGCAAGCCTTCAGACTTGAGGATGTTGGCGATCATCCGGAACGCCGGAATCGCCGCGGTCTCGAGGAAGGTGTTGTAGTTCTGTTGCGCCTCGGCGACGCGGCCGCGCCGCTCCGCCTGATCTCTCCGCGCCTTCTCAATCTCCGCGCGCACGCGCTTGCGCACCACTGCTACGTCGGCCATTGTTCAATTGTATTCGGGAACTGGAACTGAAACTTACAACTGGCAACTAACCGGCAACTGCCAACTCTCAACTGCCAACTACGCGAGCCGTTCCACAGCCGAAGTATCGACGCCGTCGCGTTTGAGGATCTCGAGCAGCCGCGTGCGATCGGGGGCTTTGCGGAACGCTTCGCGGAGATCGACCGTGCCCGCGCGCACGAACTCCGCGAGCGAGTCGGTCAGCGACATCATGCCGTGCTTACGGCCGCTCTCGAGCGTCAGCGGCAACTGGCCGAGCTGCCCTTCCTCGATCACGCGCGTCACCGGCGCGGTAGCGAGCAGCACTTCGCGCGCCGCGACGAGGCCGCCGCCGGACTTCTTCAACAGCACCTGTCCGATGGCGCCGCGGAACTCCTCCGCCATCGCGTTCTGAACGGCCTTCCGCATCTCGGGCGGCGCCAGCTCCACGAACCGCTCGACCGCGTCGGCGGTCGAGGCCGCGGTGATCGACACGAAGATCAACAGGCCTTCGGACGCCGCGGTAAGCAGCAGCGGCACCATGTGCGACGACATCAGGTCGTCGACGACCAGCACATCGGGACTTTCGCGAAGCGCGGCACGCGCGGCAATGACGGCGTCTTCCGCGCCGCCGCGGATTTCGCGCTGGCTGACGAGCGCCATCCGGTTGTCGTGCACCAGGCGGATCTGCCGCTCGAGCGAAATCACGTACTCCGCGCGCTGACGATTCACGAGGTCGACGAGCGCCGACAGCATCGTCGACTTGCCGCTGGCACGCGGCCCGGCGACGAGCACGATGCCCTGCGCTTCGGTGGCGAGCGCCTGCACCTCGCGCGACAGGCCGAGCTGCTCTGCGGTGGCCGCCTTGGTGGCGATCATCCGCAGCTGCACGCCCGGACCGCGGTGATCGTGGAAGGTGGTGCAGCGGATGCGGCCGACGCCTTCGAATTCCGAGAGCCACTCGGTGGCCTCGCCCCTGCCGATCGATTCCTGGCCGCTCTCGGGAGCAATTTCGAGGATGGCGCTCTCGACATCGGCGCGCGACCACGCGGCTTCCGTTTCGAGGAAGCGCAGATCGCCTTCGACACGAATCCACGGGCGCGAGTCCGACGTCAGGAACAGCGCCGACGCACCGCGTGCCGCTGCCACGCGCAGCAGCCGATCGATGCTGCTGGCCGCGCGCGATGGCGGCTGCGTGCGCGGCGGCACTTCGATGCGCACCGTGCGCGTCATCGGTACCACTGTCGGCGGTGGTTCAAGGCGTTCAAGGGGTTCAAGGTGTTCAAGAGGTTCAAGGCGTTCTCTTGGTTCACGCGGTTCAACTCGTTCTTTTGGCTCACGAGGTTCAAGGGGTTCAACACGTTCAATGGGTTCAGCGCGCTCGACTGGTGCCGGCGGTTTCCCGCCGCCCGCATGTCCAGCATGCGTCTGCGCGTGAACTTCCTGACCCGTGTGAACGGTTTGAACCGTTTGACCCGTTTGAACCGCTTGAACCCCTTGAACCTGGTGAACCTCTTGAACCGTTTGAACTCTTTGAACCTCTTGAACCTCTTGAGCCTGCTGGAACGCCGGCGCAGCCTCGAGCGTCTCGACGAGCGCAGCAATCTTCGGAGCCTCTTCGACGATTTCCTGGACGCGCGCGGCTTCGAGCGTTTCGGCGAGCGCCGCAATGCGCGGAGCCTGCTCCAGAATCTCCGCTTCGCGAGCGGCGGTCTCGAGTGTTTCGGCGAGCGCGGCAATCTGCGCTTCTTCGTGGACCTGCTCCACCGCGGCCGGCTGCTCGGCCGAATCGCCCGCGGTCTGATGCATCGACTCGGCGTAGACCACCGGCTCTGGTGCCTCCACCGGTGCGGGCGCCTCGACGGACGGCTCCGGCTCCGCCGCGATCGGCTCCGGAATCGGTTCGGGCGCAATCGGCTCGGGCGCAGGCGGCTCCGGCGTAATCGGTTCCTGCGCCATCTCGTCCTGCGCGAGCGGCTCCGGGACGATCGGCGGAGCCGGCGGCGGCGTGATCGCGGCAGCTGGAATGTCGCGCGCGAAAACCGGCATCGGCTCGGCGACCGGCTCGGTGATCGCGTCGGGAATCGGCGAAGGCTCGGGAACGAATTCCGACAATGGTTCCGGCGAACGGTCGGACGGAAGTTCCCACGAGGGTTCCGACGGGGGTTCTAACGAAGGTTCCGACGGGGGTTCTACCGAAGGTTCTGCCGAAGGTTCTACCGGAGGTTCCCACGCGGGTTCCGACGGAGGTTCCCACGCGGGTTCCAGCGAGGGTGCCGACGGAGGTTCTGACGGAGGTGCGGCGATCGCGGCAGCAACCGGTTCGGGAACGGGCTCGGCGATCGGTTCCGAATCGGCTACCGGTTCGGCAACAGCTGCGACTGGTGGCGGCGCGGGCGCGGGTTCGGAAACGGCCGCGGGTGCCTGCACTGGCGGCGGCGCAGCGACGGCGGGTGCGGGCTGAGGACGGCGGCGCCGAATCTCGATCCAGATGTCGTCACCGCCGCGCGCGGCCACGACCGAGAAGCGATCCTCGCCCTGCTGCGGCACCTTGTACTCGACCGCGCCAAACTCCTCGAGCTGCGTCTGAGCCTCGGCGGACAACAGCTGCGCGAGCATGTTGGTCATCGCATCGAGGTTCAGCCCGTGCGTCGAGATGGTGATGGTCTGCGTGCCCACGACCACATACGGCCGCTCGCCCACGTGCATGACGAGCGCGTCGCCATCGGCGCGGACAATCGCGGACATCAGGGAGTCGAGTAGGGCCACGTTATGGGTGCCTGGGTGCTTGGGTGCCTGGTGCTTAAAGTGCCTAAAGCGCTTTGATGCCTCGTCGTCTCGTTTCCAGTAGTGCCGAAGGCTGCACGCCGCTGCACACGGACATCACGACCTTCATAGAAATCATCGGTCGGAGGCCGTGCAACCGTTATCGCGATCGCTCGGCAAAGTGGAGGGACATCAGACCGAACAGCAAGGGTATCACCGTGACGCGAACGAATCCGCGCGCCGAAAGGCGGTCGGCGACGCCGCGCGCGCCGGGGTAGCGGCGGATCGATGCCGGGATGTAGCGGTACGTATCAGGGTCGCGATGCAGCAGCCAGCCGAGCGCGGCGCCCACCATCTGCAGGTAAGCGAGATACGCGCCGCGCACCAGCGCATTCTCCGGCTTGTTGAAATCGAGCGACAGCAGGCGGCCGCCGGGTTTGAGCACGCGCGCAATCTCGTCGATCGCCGCGTCGAGATCCGGGACGTTGCGCAGCCCGTAGCCCGTCGTGACGAGATCGAACGACCGCGACGCAAACGGCAGGTTGATCATGTCGCCGGTGATGAACGTCGCGGCATTCGATTTCACGCGCGCGAGCTGCAGCATCCGGTGCGTGATATCGAGGCCGATGGTCTTCGCGCCGCGCGCCGCGACCGCGAATGCGATGTCGCCGGTGCCGGCGGCAAGATCGAGCGCGCGCTCGCCCGGACGCGCGTCCGCAATCGCCACCAGCTTCTTCTTCCAGCGCGCGTCCTGTCCGTACGACAACAGCGCGGTGATCAGATCGTAGCGATCCGCGATGGTCGCAAACAGCGTGCGGACGTATCGCCGCTTGGCTTGCGGGCTGTCGAACGCGGAGTCCAGCGACACAGCCGGATTGTATTAGGCGAAGAAGCTGCGGAACGTCTGAATCAGCAACCAGGCGTTGAGCGAGCCGATGACAATGCCGACGACCCACGAGACGGCGGTGAGCCATCGCGGATTGACGAACGGGCCCATGCGCGCCTTGTCGCTCGTGAAGATGACGAGAGGAATCACCGCGAACGACAACTGCAGGCTCAGCACGACCTGGCTCAACACCAGCAGGCTGCCGGTGCTGTTCTCACCGAAATAGACGATGGTGACCAGAGCGGGTACCAGCGCGAGCAGGCGCGTGACCAGGCGCCGCAGCCACGCCGGCAGCCGCAGGTGAATGAAGCCTTCCATCACGATCTGGCCGGCGAGCGTGGCCGTGAGCGTCGACGCGGTGCCCGATGCGAGCAGCGCCAGCGCGAACAGCGTGCTGGCGATCGATACGCCAAGCAGCGGCGACAGCAACAGGTAGGCGTCGCGGATGTCGGCCACGTCGAGGCGTCCGGCGCGATGGAACGTGGCCGCGGCAACGACCAGAATCGCGGCATTCACGAAGAACGCGAGCGACAACGCCACCGACGAATCGATCGTCGCGTACTTGATCGCCTGGCGCTTGTCCGCGTCGGACGCATTCCACGCGCGCGTCTGCACGATCGACGAATGCAGATACAGGTTGTGCGGCATCACGGTGGCGCCGAGGATGCCCATTGCGATGTAGAGCATCTCCGGGTTGGCGAGCACCTGCGTGGTCGGTACCAGGCCGCCGGCCACGCCCGCCCAGTCCGGCTGCGACATCAACACCTGCGCGCCAAAGCACACCGCGATCGTCGTCACCAGCGTCAGGACGATCGCCTCGGTGTAACGGAACCCTTTGTTCTGCAGCCACAGCAGCAGCAACACGTCGAGGGTGGTGAGGCACACGCCGATCGCCATCGGAATTCCGAACAGCAGGTTGAGCGCGAGCGCGCTGCCGAGCAGCTCGGCGAGATCGCACGCGATGATCGCGATCTCGCAGAGGATCCACAACACGATCGCGACCGGCTTCGAGTAGTAATCGCGGCACGCCTGCGCGAGGTCGCGTCCCGTCGCCACGCCAAGGCGGACGCACAGCGACTGCAGGAGGATCGCCATCAGGTTCGAGATGAGGATGACGCTGAGGAGCGTGTAGCCGAACTTCGAGCCGCCGGCGATGTCGGTGGCCCAGTTGCCCGGGTCCATGTAGCCAACCGACACGAGATATCCGGGACCGAGGAAGGCCAGGAACCGCCGCCAGCCCGCTTTTGGAATCTCGATCGAGCGATACACCTCGGGGAGCGAGGGAATCTGGACCGGCGGGGACGGCGGGTTCGTGGTCATCACGCGTTTTGACTAATCAAAATCATAAGATGGTATCGGCAAAACTTGCAACTCCGATAGACCTAACCCTCTGCTAAAATATTGCAGCCTCAATGCTTCCGTCGAGCACCGTCGAGAACTACCTCAAGGCGATTTACGTCGGCGAGACCCATTTGGTCGGAGGCCAGAAGCTCGTGCCGATGGGCCAACTGGCTACGGCCCTGGGCATTGCGCCGGGCACGGCCACGACCATGGTCAAGGCGCTCGCCGAGTCGGGCCTCGTCACTTACGAGCCCTACAACGGCGTGCGGCTGACGAGCGCCGGCGAGAAACTCGCCGCGCGCGTGCTGCGGCGTCATCGGCTGATCGAGTTGTTCCTGGTCCAGGTCATGGGCATGAACTGGGACGAGGTTCATGAAGACGCCGAGCAGATGGAACACGTCGTCTCGGATCGGTTGATCGAGCGCATCGACGAAATGCTGGGCAGGCCGGCGTTCGATCCGCACGGCGATCCGATTCCGACCGCCGATGGGCAGCTTGCGCATCGATCGCTCGAGACGCTATTGACGTGCCCGCTCAACACGCCGGTCACGGTGGCGCGCGTCACCGACCAGGACGCGGCCTTCCTGCGCTTCATCGAGAGCCATCACCTCAAACCCGGACAGACGATCGAGGTCGAAGCACGCGACGAGGTGTCGGACAGCGTGCGGTTGAAGGGCAAGGACGATCAGCGCATGACGATCGGCGCGCGCGCAGCTTCGAAACTCCTGGTTGCGGCCCGGACCGGCTAAAACCGGACCCTCACAAAGAAATCTTGTGGGCGTCCGCCTTCACGCGGACCATGCCGAGCACACTCGTCAGCTCCCTGGCATGATCCATCGCGAAGTCAGTGTTCGGCGGCTCGGCGCCGAATTTCGCCGCGCCGAATCCATATCTCGCAAACACGAACGGGACATTCGCGGCCTCGGCCGTTTTCCAGTCCGCCGGCGAATCGCCCACCATCACGAGCTGTTCGCCCGGAGCGAGCGCCTGCAATGCGACCAGGCCCGCTGGATCGGGCTTGCGCCCGTATTCGCTGTCGCCGCCGATGATGCGCGAAAAGAAACCGCGCAGTCCGAGCGCTTCGAGGATCCCGATCGACGGCCCGAGCGGCTTGTTGGTCAGCACGGCCAGCGGGCCCAGACGCAGCGCCAGCGCGAGGCTTTCCGCCATGCCGTCGTACGGCGTTGTGTGATCGAGCAGTCGGCGGTCGTAGATTTTCAGGAAGCGGGCGAGCGCTTCGTCCGGTTTCGGGTCGAGGCCGGCCTGCTTCAGCGCGCGCCGCACGAGGATCGGCGCGCCGTCGCCGACCATGCCCACGACCTCGTCGAACGGCAGCGGCGCGGCGCCGTAGTCCTGCAGCATCTCGCCGATCGAATCGGCAAGGTCGCGCGCCGAGTCGATCAGCGTGCCGTCCAAATCCAGCGCTATGATCACTGCCTTCGATCATAGCGTCATGGCAACACTCGTTCTGCTTTCTGGAGGCCTCGATAGCGCGGTGCTCGCGGCGCACGAAGCGCAGTCCGCGCGCGTGCTGCCCGTGTATGTGTGCGTCGGCCTCGCCTGGGAGGACGCCGAAGTCGCGATGGTTGAGCGCCTGCTCGACGCGCCGCTGTTTGCCGGCAGGGTCGATCCGCTGGCGCGCATGTCCTTCACGATGCGCGATGTCTATCCGCCCACGCACTGGGCGATTCGCGGTGTGCCGCCGGCCTACGACACGCCGGATGAGGACGTCTATCTTGCCGGGCGCAACCTCGTGCTCTTGACGAAAGCCGGCGTGATGGCGGCCAAGGCCAAGGCGCATCGCATCGCGCTTGGCCCGCTCGCGGGCAATCCCTTTCCCGATGCGCGGCCCGCGTTCTTCACCGCGATGGCGGAGGCGCTGTCGCTCGGGCTCGATCACCGCGTCGAAATCGCGACGCCTTTTCTCGAGTGGCACAAGAAAGATGTGATCAAGCGCGGCGTCGAGCTCGGCGTGCCGTTCGAGCTGACGCTGTCCTGCATGAACCCGGTTCCCGGCTCCCGGCTCCCGGCTCCCGCGCAGATGCCGATGCATTGCGGCTTGTGCAGCAAATGCCGCGAGCGGCGCGACGCGTTCGCGGCCGCCGGCGTGTCAGATCCGAGCCGCTACGCCAACCAGCCGCCTCGGTAGAATCGCTTTCAATACATTCGGATCGCGCAGGATGAATGCGCCGCTCAAACAGATCGCGGCGCCGGCGAGCGAGATCGTGGTCACGTGCTCGTGGCGAATCACGACGCCGAGCAGCAGCGCCACCACGGGAATCAGGAAGGCGGATATGGATGCCTTGGTCGCGCCCATCCGCCCCGCGGCGGTCGCGGTGAGAATCGTGGCGATCGCGGTGCCGCCCGCGCCGAGGCCAAGCATCGCGAGCGCGGGGCGAAGCGTCCACTCGCCGTTCAGGACTTCAGGCAATCCAAGCGGCGCGGTCAAGACGAGCGCCACGCCAAGCGCGCGCCAGATCACGGGCACCGCGCCGTTGCGTTGCTGCAGCGGGCGGGCAACGTTGAGCGCGACTCCGTAAGAGACCAGCGCCGCCACGATCAGCGTCACGCCGAACGCGCTGCTGGAACCGCCGAGCGCCGGCACCGCCATCAACACCGCGCCGCCAAAGCCGATGCTCAAGCCGGCCAGCGTGCCGCGCGACGGCAACTGGTGCGCGATCAGGCTCGCCACCAGCGCCACGAACAACGGCGTCGCGCCGTTCAACATCCCGGTCAGCGCCGACGACACGTGCTGCTCGGCGAACGGAAACATGCTGAGCGGGAACGCGAACCACAGCACGCCGAGCGCCGCCGTCCCTGCCCAATCGGCCCGGGCCACCGGCCGGCGCGCCGATGGGAACAGGGACAGCGTCAGGAACCCGATCGCGATGCGCGTAAAGGTGACGCCGTTGGGCGCCACCGCCTCCAGGCCCTCGGCGATGAACAGGAACGATGCGCCCCAGATCACGCCCGGCACGACCAGCAGCACCCAATCGACCCACGAGCTCTTCATGGTGCCTACGATGGCCCCGTTAACTATTTAGGACAAGTGAATAATTCTTGACTGATTAGTTTAGGATATCTGGATGCTGAACCTGGATCGCCTGCGCGCCCTCCATGCGGTGTCGGCCCACGGCTCGATCATCGCCGCCGCTGAAACCCTCAACGTCACCACGTCGGCCGTGTCGCAGCAGCTCGCCAAGCTGGAGCTCGAGACCGGCCAGACGCTGCTCGAGCGTCACGGCCGCGGCGTGCGGCTGACCGACGCCGCCAACGCGCTGGTGTCGCGCACGCACCGCGTGCTGTCGCTGCTCGAGGAGGCCGAGGCCGAGCTCGAAGCCAAGGACACCGCGGTCGCCGGGCCGATTACCATCGCCGCGTTCGCCACCGCCGCGCGCGGCCTCGCGCCGCAGGCGATTCGCGCGCTGCTGCGAAAGCACAAGCAGCTGTTGGTGACGTTTCACGAGCAGGAACCCCACGAATCGATTCCGCGCCTGGTGCGCCGCGACGTCGACGTCATCATCATCAACGACTGGGAGAACGCGCCGATCGCGCTGCCCGAGGGGCTGACCAAGGCTCCCCTCTTCGATGACGTCGCCGACATTGCGTTACCGCCCGGCCATCGGCTGTCGCGAGCCAGGTCGATCAAGTTGAGCGAGCTCGGCGGCGAGGAGTGGATCGCGTGGCCGTCGGGGTCGATCTGCCACGACTTCCTGATGCACACGCTGCGCAAGCAGGGCACCGAGCCGAAGATCGCGCACACGGCCGGCGAGTACGCGACGCAGCTGGCGCTGGTTGCCGCGGGATTGGGGTGTTGTGTGCTGCCGCGGCTCGGCCGTGGCACGGTGCCGGCGGGAGTAACGGTCGTCCCGTCAGAGCCGGCGCTGCGCCGCCACGTCTACGCCGCGTGGCGTACCCACGCGACGCGGCGGACCGCTATCCAGGCAACGGTCGAAGAATTTCAGGTGGCGGGAAAGGAGCTCGCCCGCGCCAGCGCAACGAGGCGGCCGAGAAGCTAGTCGCGCTCGATCCTGATCGAGCCGTCGCCGCTGCGGATTTTCAGCAGCTTGCCGCCGTCGCCGATCCTCGTGCGCATCACGCGGCGCCGCTCGCGGCGTTCGCGGTTGCTGCCCTCCTGCCGCGCGTCATCTTCACCCAGCAGCGGATGATTCGACCGCACTGCGCCGTCGCTGGTTTCCGCGTCGAGCTCCGCGTTGAAGCGGCCCGGCAGCGTCAGGGTGACGCTGCCGTCGCTGGTCGTGATGTCCCAGTTGTCGGTCATCACCGTGTCGGGGTCGATCGCGACGCGCACCGATCCATCGCCGGTGCTCAGCCGCAGCACGCTTGGCTGCGCTTCCACGCCGATGCTGCCGTCATCGGTCTCCAAATCGAGCTTGCCGGTCGCGTTGTCGACGCGGATCGAGCCGTCGCCGGACCGAATCTGCACGTCGCCGCCGAGCCGTGTCGCGGTCACGCTGCCGTCGCTGGTGCGCAGCATGATGCGGCCCTCGATCGCCTCGGCGCGAATCGAACCGTCGCCGCTGACCGCGTTGATGTTCGCCGAGCGCGGCACGGCGACGCGGAGCCGCGCCGTCGGCGAGATATGCACGCCGAATGTCACGGTGCGCTTGTCGCGCCGCGGTCCCGTCACCTTGACGATGATCTTGTCGCCCTGCTGCTGCGCGTCGACCTTGATTTCGTCGAGCAGCGCCTGCTCCATCGCGCGCCGCTCGATTTCGACTTCGACCTCGCCGCGATCCCATGAGTGCAGCTCGATCGATCCGTCGAACGTGTCGAGCACGATTTCAGGCTGGCCGGTGACCTTGAACGTCTTGACCTCGCGCGCCGACAGGCCCTCGGTGTTCAGGTTGACCTCGCACGCCGCCAGCACGACGGCCGCCGCCAGTACAGTCAAAACCTTCATACTCACCTCAGGACTACCTACGGGTTCGCATGTTCACTGGTTCCAAGGGTTCAAGGGTTCCCCCGCAACCACCGTCTGAGTCACCCGCAAATCGCGGTCGAGGATCACCAAATCCGCGGCCTTACCCTCGGCGATCGAGCCGATGTCGGTCCGCCCGAGCTGCGTCGCAGGCGTAGTGGCGCACATTCTCGCCGCCTCAGGCAGCGACAAGCCGATGCGGCCAACCAGCATCCGGAACGCCGCATCCATCGTCAGGATGCTGCCCGCCAGTGTGCCGTCTTCGAGCAGCGCGGTCTTCTCGCCGGCAATGATCGTCTGATCGCCCAACCGTGCGCGGGTTCCCGCCGGCAATCCCGCCGCCGCGGTGGCATCGGTGATTGCCATCATCCGCGACACCGACTTGACGCGGATTGCCAGCGCGATCAGCGAGGGATGCACGTGATGGCCGTCGCAAATGATCTCGGCCGCGACCGCATCGCTTTCGAGGACTGCGCCGACCACTCCCGGCGATCTCGACGTGATCGACGACATGCGGTTGAAGAGGTGCGTGGCGTGATGCGCTCCGGCCGCGATCGCATCGCGGGCCACGTCGTAGTCGGCACCCGTGTGGCCCAGCGATACCCGATGCCCGGCGAGCACCAGGTCGCGAACCAGCTCCATCCCTCCGGGCATTTCCGGCGCGAGCGTCACGATGCCAACGCTCGCACGGTGCGCCGCGATGGTCGCCAAGATGTCCGCTCCGGTGAACGCACCTGACGCACCCGGCGCACCCGTCGCTGTGCGCAAGCACGCCATCGGCTGCGCGCCGTTCCATTCGGGATTGATGAAATTGCTTTCGAGATGCGCGGCAAGCACGCGCGCCGATGCGCCGCCGACCGTCGACGCGCGGCCGACGCTCTCGAGCAGCATCGTCAACCGTGCCGGCGCGCAGGCAACCGACGTCGGGCAGAACGCGGTGACGCCGTACTTCGGCAGCCGCCGCGCGACATCCTCGACCGCGCCGCCGCCATCGAGCACATCGACACCCTCGATGCCGTGCACGTGCACGTCGACGAAGCCGGGCACGATGGTGTGATGTGCGACGTTGACGACGGTGACGCCCGCGGCCGCGGCGATCGCGCGCGGTTCAATTGCCGCGATGCGGCCTCGATCGATGACGAGCGAGCCGCCGCGCATCACCCTGTCCGGCAGGACGATGTCCGCGCCGGAGAGCGCAATCATGCGAGCGCGCGCGCCGCGCCGATTGCAACGGCGTCTTCGCCGAGCGACGACAGCTCGATGCGCACGCGATCGGCCTGCTGCGGCATCAGGCGCCGCGCCGTTTCCGATCGTACCGCTTCGAGCATCACGTCGCCTGACGAGGGAATGATGCCGCCGAGGACGACGACTTCCGGATCGAACATCGTCGCCAGGTTGGCGACCGCCATCCCGATGTACTTGGCGGTGTCGCGCATCACTGAAATCGATACGCCATCGCCTGATCGCGCGCCCTGGACGATGTCGGCGGCGGCAATCTTCGAGAAGTCGCCCTTGACCTGATCGGCAACGCGCGATTCATCGCCCGACTTGATGCGCCACACGAACCGCCGCACGATGCCGGCCGATGCGACTTCGGCTTCCAGACCGCCGAGGCGCCGGTAGTCTTCGCGCTCGACCGGATTGAGCGCGAGCCAGCCGACCGACGAGGCGAGCCCGTGCGCACCGGTGAACGGCTGGCCGTTGATCAGGACGCCGGCCGTCACGTGCTGCGCGATCGAAAACGAAATGACATGCTTCGCGCCGCTGGCCGCGCCGCGCCACTGTTCGGCGATCGCGGCGGCGTTGCCGGCGGCCACGGCCACGGGTTTGACCTTCGCAACAGCGCTGAGCGCTTCGATCAAGTCGCCGGGAATTTCGTCGCCTGCCGACGCCGTCGCGACGCCCACGGCGCCGATCTTCCCTTTGGCAGCGGCAACCGCCTTCTTCGCGGCGTCCCTGATCGCGCCGGGGCGGACCGCGGCAACGGTCCCCTGGCTGACGATGTCGCGGGCTCCGCCGCGCCCGTCACCGCCGATGATCGCCAGGCGCGCGATCGCGTCGGAGACGTCGACGCCGAGGATCAGAGCGCTCATTGGCCGTCGGAGCTCCAGTCCGAGTGCGCGTGCAGCTTGCGGCCGTCGAGCGGCAGGGCGTTGCCGGAAAACAGATGCGCATCGAGGCGCCCAAGCAGTACAGCGAGCCCGCGTTCGTCGGGTGCGGCAATTACCAGCACGCCTGCTCCACTTTCCGGGGGGAAGGTGCGATCGTCGAGGTAGTCGCGGTCGAGTGTAATCAATGTCCGGCGCAACTGGCGCGCCAGGCGGTAATGCTCGGTATCGCGGGCACGCCGCAGGTCCGGCTGCTCCATCACGCTCAGCACGTCCCAGCGCAGCCTTTCGCGCATGAACGCGACAATGCCGGACGGCACATTGGCGTCGGCGTAGACGCGCGGCCGATCCGCCACCGACTCGGCGACGGGCCCGAGCTCAGACCAGAGTGTTCCCACTACTTCTTACTCTTGATCTTTTTCCGTGCTTCTTTTTCGAGCTCGCTGACGAGCTCGGCCCGCTTCGACAGAAGCGCCTTGCGTTTGCGCCTGCCGTTCTTGTGCCCGACGGCGTACTCGCAGAACAACGGGAACGCGATCGTCGAGTCGCAGTAGGCAACGGCGGTGTCCGGCAGCACGCTCGGATTGACCTTGCCCCAGCTCACGGCCTCGGCCGGCGTCGCGCCGGACAGTCCGCCCCACACCACCGAGTCGGTCGTGATCTGGATGAAGTAGTCGTTGCCGCCCTTGAGGATGCCGTAGACCTCCCACAACGTCGGCTGGCCCTGCAGATAGAAATTCTTCGGCGAGCCGCCGCCGAGGATCACGCAGCCGTTCTTCTCGGCGGCGCGAATGATCGCGCACACCTCGTTGACGTCCTTGTTCGGATCGACCTGCAGCGTGCTGCGGTTGATCAACTCGTGATAGGCGATGTTCATGCCGATCGAGCTGTCGCCGGGAGACGAGGTGTAGATCGGCACGCCGAACTTGGCCGCGGCCGCCACCACCGAGTATTTCGCGCAGCCCGGGCGCACCTTGAGCAGGTGGTTGCCGAGCGCTTCATGAAGCTCCGCCGACGACATCGGGCCTTCCATGCCGCTCTTGACGAGGAAGTCGCGGATGAACGTGTCGGTATCGAGCAGCACCTGCGCGGGAAACAGCACGTCGTAGATCCGGATCACACCTTCTTCGTAGAGCACGCGATCGTCGACGAACGGCGAGCCGCGGCGCAGCGTGAAGTTCAGCGCGTAATGCAGATCGTGATAGAGATTGGCGCCGGTGCTGATCACGAAATCGATCAGCCCGCGCTCCATCAGCTCGATGACGCATCCGCCCAGGCCCGCCGGCGTCATGGCGCCGGCGATCGTCAGCGCAATGGTCGTGTCGTGCTGCTTCGCGAGCATCTTGTCGCTGAAGATGCGGCACGCCTCGCCTAGCCGCGCCGCGTTGAACGCCTGGAAGCCCTCGTCGATCAGAGTGCGCACCGCGGCACTCCCTTTCGGGCGGTAATAACGGATTGGCTTGCCTTTGAGGAATGATTTGGAGCCTTTCGGCGCCCCAGGAGAACGGTAAGGCATCGCTTTAGGTTAGCATCTGGGCGTGGCTGACGGCCTCTGGATTCCGGCGGCGGGCGTGTTGGCCGCCGCCTTCGTGGCGCTGGCGCTCTTCTTCTGGTGGAAGGGCCAGCCGTTTGCGACCGGTCATGTGTTCCGGGCGAGCCGCTGGTCAAGAGGCAACCGGCTGTTCCCGACGCAGGTGCTGGTGACGCCGACATCGGTCGTTCACTACACGCCGGAGCTATTCGGCCGAAAAGAACATTCGATACATATTGTCCACGTGGCTTCGGTCAGCATCGACACCAACCTAATGTTCTCGGACGTGATCATCGAAACCAGCGGCGGCCAGACGCCCGTCGTGTGCCACGGCCACCGCAAGGTCGATGCGGTGCGGATGAAGCACCTGATCGAGCAGTACCAGACGCAGATTTACCGGACGCCGGGCAACGCGCCAACCGCCGCGGAAGGCGGCGTCAGACCTCGAGAGGCCGCGCGTGGATGACGTGACCTTCGCGGCACGGCGCGCGCGGGAAGGCGCGCAGCGTCCGGACGCTCCGCCCGATCTCGAAACGCGCTTCAAGTCGCTGGTGCAGTCGCCCTTGCGGGCCGGCATCCTCCGCTTCCTGAGCGCACGGCCCGGCGAGTCGTTCGACAGCGACACCATCATGCAGGCCTTCGGCCGCATGCGCCTCGACGTCGACAATTGCGTCAACGAGCTCGTCGAGTTCGGCGTCGTCAAGAAGCACGCCGGCGATCCGCCGACCTACGGCGCGATCAAGCCGGAGCAGGAAGCCGTCGCCAAGCTGCTCGACATCTTCCTCGAAGGCCGCGCCAACCTCGGCATCGAGGAATCGTCGCCGTCGGTGCAGCGCTTCCGCGAGATGATCGGCCGCGACGAGAAGATGCTCGCCATCTTCGAGTGGATCCGTACCGCGGCGAAGTCCGACATCTCGGTGTTGATCCTCGGCCCGACCGGCGCCGGCAAGGAAGTCGTGGCGCGCATGATCCACGAGCTGTCGCGCCGCGGCCCCGAGAACTTCCAGGCCGTCAACTGCGCGGCGCTGCCCGACAGCCTGTTCGAGTCGGAAATCTTCGGTTACGAAAAAGGCGCGTTCACCGGCGCGCACGATCGCAAGCCGGGACGCCTCGAGCTCGCCAACGGCGGCACGTTGTTCCTCGACGAAGTCGGCGACATGTCGCTGATGGCGCAGGCCAAGCTGCTGCGCGTGCTGGAAGAGCGGCGCTTCGAGCGCCTGGGCGGCAACCGGTCGATTCACGTCGACTTCCGCCTGATCTCCGCGACCAACCGGCCGCTCGACATGTTCGTGCGCGAGAGCCGGTTCCGCGAAGATCTTTACTACCGCATCAACGCGTTCGCGATTCGCCTGCCGTCGCTGCGTGAGCGCGCCGTGGACATTCCGGTGCTCGCCAATCGATTCCTCGCGCGCTATTGCGCCGCGAACGGATTACCGCTCGACGCCAAGCAGTTCACGAGCGAAGCGCAGGAGTTGCTGTCGTCGTATCACTGGCCGGGAAACATCCGCGAGCTGGAGAGCACGGTGTCGCGCGCGGCGCTGTCGGCGCCCGGCCGATCGATTCGCGCCGCCGACATCGAGTTCCTGCACGGCCACGCCATGCCGCGGCCCGAAGAGAGCTCCACGCGCCTGCCGTCGCTGCGTGACGCGGAACGCGCGCACATCATCCGCGTGCTCGAGGCCACCGACTGGAACAAGCTCGAAGCGGCAAAGGTCCTCGACATCAGCCGCGGCACGCTCTACCGGAAGATCGAAGAATACGGACTCGAGCCTGCCGCCGGCGGCGCCCGTCGTCGGGGACGTCCTACAGGGAACTGACAACTGCCATAGAGGCTTTTACTGTCATATCACTGTCCAGGTAATCCTGGGCATTTCTGCACAAAATCTTCCTCGACGGTAAAAATTGTAAGTCTTTGTTCTATAAACAGTTATCACCGCGAAACCTGGACGGTGGATTCGCTGTGTTTAGTTTTTTGTTGTATGTGACTCTATGGTCACCTATACTCCGTCGGTCGTGATGATTTGCGCCCCCAAGCGCCCCAACAAATCGAGTCGTGAATCGCGCGTGCCTGATGCGGTGGCTGCGCGGTCCAAGGCGGTGTGGGGTTCATAAGAAGCATCCGCGCACATGCGCTCTCTCCCGCTGCCGGCACGCTTGTATGTTGGCGCCACGATCGCAATCGGCGCCGTCCTCGTGGTGTGGCTGGGACCGCAGTCAGAATTCTCTAACCTCCCGCTCTTCGCGCTTCTCCTCGTAACGTCGGCCGTCACGTCCGCCTTCAAAGTCAGCCTGCCGCTGGCCAAGAGCGGCTCGACGATGTCGGTGTCGTACGCGGTCGACTTCGCATCGCTGCTGCTCCTCGGCCCGAACGAAACGATGATCGTCGCCGTCACCAGCGCGTGGAGCCAGTGCACGTTCCGGATGAAGACCAGGAACCCGGTCTACCGGACGATGTTCAGCATGGCGTGCCTGGCGATCACGGTGCAGGCCTCGGGCCTTGCCTACGAACTGCTCGGCGGCGTGCCCGGCCAGCTGGCGCACGACATTCCTGGCATCGCGCGTCCGCTGGTAGGCGCGGCGACGATGTATTTCATCTTCAATACCTGCCTGATCGCGATCGCCGTCTCGCTCGCGACACGCCAGCCGTTCATGGCGGTGTGGAACCAGAACTTCCTGTGGAGCGCGCCGAGTTATTTCGTCGGCGCCCTGACCGCGGCCGCGGCCACTTATGGCCTGATGAACGCGGGCCTGTGGATGGCCGTTCTCACGGCCGCGCCGCTCTACCTCACCTATCGCACCTACAAGGTCTACCTCGGACGCATCGACGACGAGCGGCGTCACGTTGAAGAGATGGCCGATCTGCACCTGGCGACGATCGAAGCGCTCGCGCTCGCGATCGATGCCAAGGACCAGACCGCGCAGTCGCACATCCGCCGCGTCCAGGTGTATGCCACGAGCATCGCCCGCGGGCTCGGCATGTCCGATACCGAAATCCAGGGCGTCAAGACCGCGGCGCTGCTCCACGATATCGGCAAGCTGGCCGTGCCCGAGCACATCCTGTCGAAGCCGGGACCGCTGACGCAGGAAGAATTCCAGAAGATTCGCGTGCACCCGCAGGTCGGCGCGGAAATCATCAGCGCGGTGCCATTCCCGTATCCGGTCGCGCCGCTGATTCTGAGCCACCACGAACGGTGGGACGGCAAGGGCTATCCGCAGGGGTTGAAGGGGGAAGAGATTCCGCTGGGGGCGCGAATCCTCTCCGTCGTCGACTACTACGATGCGCTGACCTCGGATCGTCCGTACCACAAGGCGATGACGCCCGAAGCCGCGCTGGCATTGCTGCAGCAGGAAGCGGGCCGCGCGCTCGATCCGGCGGTGGTGCAGATGTTCGTGCGGATGTCGGCGGAAATGGAAGCGGCCGCCGACACGATCGAAACCGCGACGCCGCGGCGCCTGTCGCTCGAGCCGACCAATGAACGGGGCCGCCCGGCCGTCGGCTTCCAGCCCGAGGCGACCAAGAGCAGCACGGTGTTCGAAGACATCGCGCTCGCGCATCGCGAGATCTACGCGCTCTATGAAATCGCGCAGACGATGGGCACCAGCCTCGGCGTCGCCGATACGATGGCGCTGATTTCGTCGAAGCTGTCGAACCTGGTGCCGTTCTCCGCGTGCGCGCTGTTCCTGTTCGACGAGGAAGCGGACACGCTGCGCTGCCGGTTTGCGACGGGCGTCGAGGCCGATGCGATCGGCACCATGACGGTCCGTGCCGGCCAGGGTCTTGCCGGGTGGGTCGCGCGCAACCGCCGGCCGCTCGTCAACGCGCGTCCGAGCGCGGAGTTCGAAGCCGCCGGGCTGGCGAAATCCACGACGCTGCAGTCCGCGCTGGTGGCGCCGCTGGTGTTCAGCGATCGCTTCATCGGCACGCTGGCGGTGTATTCGACGCAGGGCGATTTCTACACCGACGATCATCGCCGCCTGCTCGATCGCGTGAGCGAACAGGCCTCCGCCGTCATTCACAACTCGATCGTGTTCGAGCAGACCCAGGAGGATTCGCTGACCGATGCGCTGACCGGCCTGCCGAATACACGCTTCATGTTCATGCACCTGACGCGCGAGCTGGCCCGCGCCGAGCGCCTGAAGTCCGAGGTCTCGCTGATGGTCATGGACCTCGACAACTTCAAGGAAATCAACGACACGCACGGCCACCACGTCGGCGACCACGCGCTGTGCGAAGTCGCGCGCGTGCTGCGGACGGCCATCCGCCCGTACGACATCTGCGTCCGCTACGCCGGCGACGAGTTCATCGTCGTCATCAACGGCTGCAGCGCGGACGAGGCGGAGCAGAAGCGGCTGGAGCTGCAGCAGGCGGTCGACGCGGTCTACTTCGAGGGGCGGCC
>DASUSZ010000339.1:0-2989 GCA_036374815.1 Vicinamibacterales bacterium
ATCACGGAGCTGCTGGCGCGGGTCCGCGCCGTCCTGCGCCGGACCGGGCAGCAGAAGCCGACCGCGGACATGATTCGCATCGGCGACATCGAGATCGATTTCAAGCTGCACCAGGCGCGGCGCGGCAAGACCCGGATCGAGTTCACGGCGCGCGAATTCGACCTGCTGCGCTACTTCGTCCAGCACACCGGCCAGGTGGTCACCCGCGAACAGATTCTCAACGAGGTGTGGGGCTACGAGGAGTTCCCCACCACGCGCACCATCGACAATTTCGTCGCCAAGCTGCGGCAGAAGATCGAGCGGGCGCCCCACGCTCCCGAGCACATCCTGACGATTCACGGTTCGGGTTATAAGTTCGTCGGGTAGAATCGGCCGCACATGGAACCCAAATACATCCTGATCCTGCTGCTGATCGTGATCGCGGTGGCGTTTCACGCGTTCTGGTACCTGACGGAGACGCGGCGCAAGCATGCCCCCGGCGAGCTCAAGCCGTCACCGCTCGCGATGGGTGTGGCGTTCATCGCCAACTTCTTCGACACGCTCGGCATCGGCTCCTACGCGACCACCACCTCGATGTCGAAGCTGTGGAACGTGATGCCGGACGAGAAGATTCCCGGCACGCTGAACGTCGGCTATGTGATGGCGACGGTGGTGCAAGCGGTCATTTTCATGACCATCATCACGGTCGACTTCGTCACGCTGGTCGCGATCATCGGCGCGGCGGTGCTCGGCGCGTTTCTCGGGGCCGGCGTGGTATCGAGCTTCAACCGCCGGCAGGTGCAGCTGGGCATGGGCATCGCGCTGCTGGTGGCGTCGGGATTGATGGTGCTGTCGATGTCGGGACAGGGACCGCCCCCGGGCGAGGCGCTCG
The DNA here is from genome assembly GCA_036374815.1 of Vicinamibacterales bacterium. GTDB lineage: Bacteria > Acidobacteriota > Vicinamibacteria > Vicinamibacterales > UBA2999 > 12-FULL-67-14b. The sequence continues at coordinate 872 of DASUSZ010000339.1, forward strand.
GACTGTCGGGAGCGAAGCTGGCGATCGCCGTCGGCATCTCGATGGTGCTCGGGGCGCTGATGATGCTCGGCATCGGCTTCTACGGCCCGTGCATGATCATGATCAGCCTGCTCGGCATGGACCCGCGCGTCTCGTACCCGATCATGATGGGAGCGTGCGCCTTCCTGATGCCGTCGGGCAGCGTGCAGTTCGTCCGCAAGGGCAGCTACCACCTGCGCACCGCGATCGCGTTCCTGATCGCCGGTCCGCTCGCCGTGCTCGTCGCGGCGCCGCTCGTCGAGCGGCTGTCGATCGAGTACGTCCGCTACCTGGTGCTGATCGTCGTGCTCTACACCGCGATTCGCATGCTGACGTCCGCGGCGCAGGAGAAGGCCGCCGCGCGGGAAACGCTGAAAGCGTAAAGCGCCTGGAGCACTGCTCCGGGCGCCCTACGCTTTCAGTCAAGAGTCCGCAGACTGCAGTGCTCAGTCGGAGTCAGGCAGTCAAGCAGTCTGGGAGTCAGTGATGCAGTCCTAGCTCGCGATGGTGACCGTTGCCGTCGCGGGCGCGCCGGCCGTGTAGCCGTCGCCATCAACGACCGTCAGCACCACCGTTTCATTGACTTCCGTCGTGTCGGCGTCCGCGAGCGGCGTGATCGTGACGGTGACCGAGGGCACGCCGGCGCCAATCGTCACCGTCAACGGCACACCCGCGGCGTACGCGGGATCGGTCGTGTAGTCGGTGCCGCGCGTCGCAGTGCCGTTCAGCGTGAACGTCACGGTCAGCGGCGCGGTCAGGTCGCCCGCACGCGTGATCGTGAACGTGCCGGTGGTGAGGCCGGTTTCGGTCGCGGTCGCGTCGGTCGCCATTACCGAGACGAGCATGTTCGCGGCCGGATCGTCTTCACCGCTCTCGCGCGGATCCGCCGGGTTCTGCACCTTCACCTCGGTCGCAACCAGCGTCGTCGCGGACGAGACCGCCGCAAACGACCCGACCGGCTCCGACGCCATGCGCGTCGCCTTGACGTGCACGCGATTGCCGACGCGAAGATCGGAGAACTTGTAGGTCTTCGATCCGTGGCGAATGACGGCGGTCGTCGGCACCGACACCACCTGGCTGTTCACGGTGATGGTGTTGCTGCCCTTCGCCGAAATCAGGCCTTCGAGCTGCACGGTCTTGGTGCTCGGCACCGGCGGCGTCGTGTTGCCCGGCGTGGTGTTGCCGGGAATGCTCGGCGGCAATTCGACATTCGGCTGCTTGCCGTTGCCGTTGCCGTTGCCATTGCCATTGCCGTTCTGGTTCTTGTCCTTGTCCTTGCCTTTGTCTTTGGGGTTGCCACCCTTGGCGTTCGCGCCAGACACCGCGTCGGGATCGCCGGCTTCAACGGCTAGCGCGTCGGCGCCAACAGCAGACGGCGCCGTCGGCAGCATCGAGGATTTCGAATCGCCGCACGCAGCGGTGAACAAGGCTCCAACGAGAAGGATTGAGCAAGTGCTCTTGTAGGTAGTCATGCGCCGGGGAAGAGCAAAGGGTGTTCCGGCGGGAAATACGCCAAACTTGCAAGATCGGGCTTACTTTGCTGCCAGTTTTGTCGGCCGCGAACGAAAATGAAATTGACGCGGGCCGTTCACGCGATCGACGCCTGAATCGGGCATTCGGCGGGCAGACGTTTTTTCACGGTGATGTAAGAACTACCAACGCTATTTTTTCTTTGCGGCGCCCTTCCTGGCTTTCGCTTCCTCGGCGCGCGCCCCGGCGAGAATGCCTTCCATGGCGTAGTTGCCCTCGTGGCACGCGTACTCGTAGATCAAACCTTCCGCCTTCTTCAGCCGGATCATGAACGTGTAGGGTTTCACCCACGTCGCCGGATCGTCGACGGTGACCTGCCAATTGATGAAGTCGGGGCTGACGCGCGTATAACGCTCGGTGATCTTCACGTCGGGCGTGGATCCCTGGAACCCGTTCAGATAGTTCGTCGTTTCAACGACAAGCGTGTCGCCTTCCCATCGGCCGCGCGGATCGCCGTGCAGCTGGCGGATTTTCTTCGGCAAGTGCGGCTTGCCGGTCATCGGGACGATGCGGGCGTCGTGAATCATTTCCTGCAGAAGCACCACGGTGTCGGGCGACTGGATGATCTGG
>DASUSZ010000340.1:0-5659 GCA_036374815.1 Vicinamibacterales bacterium
GACGGACGGCCTCTACTCGCTGCCGCAGACCCTGGTGATGCGCGTGCCGGGCGTTACGCTGCGATCGAAATCCGCAAATCGATCGGGTGTCGTGCTCGATGGCCGCTATGCGACTGGCGACGTCGTGCTGGTGCAGAGATCGGATGTCACGATCGCGGATCTCACACTGACGCGATCGAGCTGGCATCTCGTGCACGTTGTGCCGGACGGGCCGTTGTCGGGCACACTGCTGCACAACATCAACGCCGTCGACGGCGCCGAACAATTCATCAAGGTCAATCCGGCGGGCGGCCACTACGCGGACGAGGGCGTGATTCGCTGCTCGTCATTCGAGATGACCGATACCGGCCGGTCGTTCGTGCGCAACAACTGCTACACCGGCGGCATCGACATCCACCAGGCGCGCGGCTGGCAGGTTCTCGGCAACGTGCTGAACGGGTTCTGGTGCGCCAGCGGGTTGTCCGAGCATGCCATCCACGCGTGGACCGGCAGCCGCGACACGCGCGTCGAAGGCAACGTCGTGCTCAACTCGGCGCGCGGGATCGGCTTCGGCCTCGGCAGCACGGTCGCCGGCCGCACCTATGCCGACTCCCCGTGCGGCGGCGCCGCCAATGTCGGGCACTACGGCGGCGCCATCATCAACAACTTCGTCGTCGCCAACGACCCGCGGTTGTTCGCGAGCAGCGCCGGATTCGATACGGGCGTCGGCCTCGAGCAGTCGTGCGAAACCAACGTGCTGCATAACACGGTGGTCTCCACGTCTACGCCGCGGTCCTCGTCGGTGGAATGGCGGTTCACCAACACGGTGGCCACCGTCACAAACAACCTGGCGAGTCATAACCTGATCGCCCGCGACGGCGGTCAAGCCACGCTCAGCGGCAACGTCGCCAATGCATCACTATCGCTGTTCGTGGATGCTGCCGGCGGCAACGTGCATCTGGCCGCGGGCGCCGACGCCGCGATCGACAAGGCGGTGCTGCTCAGCACGCCTGTCGCGATCGACATCGACGGCGAAGTGCGCGGCTCGCCCGCCGATACCGGCGCCGATGAATACGTCGGACCGGGAGCGGCGACTCCACCCGCCGACACGATCGCGCCGGTGATTACCATCACCTCGCCGGTGAATGGACAAACGGTGTCGAGAACGGTGTCGATCGCCGTCGCCGCCACGGACAACGTCGGCGTGACGCGTACTCAGCTCTACGTGGACGGCACGTTGACCGCGACGTCGACGACAGCGCCATTTACCATGACGTGGAATGCGCAACGTGAAAGGCGCGGCGCGCACACATTGCAGGTGAAAGCGTTCGACGCCGCCGGCAACAGCTCGTTATCGTCGACGGTGACCGTCTATCGTTGAGCGAACGACGATCGCCGTGGCTACCTACGCACGCAGCAGCCGCGCCGCCTCTTCGGGTGCGACCGGGTTTCGATGCACGCCTGCGCCCCACTCCAACCCGCTGAACCGCGTGACGCGCGGGATGATCTCGAGGTGCCAGTGGAAGGCGGTATCGCCCTCGCCGTTCAGGGGCCCGGTATGCAGCACGAAGTTACAGGCCGGCCGTTCCAGCGCCCAATCGATGCGCGCCATCACCTGTTTGATGGCGGCCGCGAGCGCGTGCAGCGCGTGATCGGTGGCATCCTCGAATCGCGGCGCGTGATCCTTCGGCAGGATCCATGTCTCAAAAGGTGCGCGCGACGCGAACGGCGCGATCGCAAGAAGTGAGTCTTGATCGCGAATAATGCGACGGCCCTCGATCAGTTCTTGTGCGATCAGATCGCAGAAAATGCACTGTCCGCTCTTCGTCAAATGCCGTGCCGCGCCGCGCAGCTTGTCGGCCAGCGCCGGCGGGATCAACGGATAGGCCGTCAGCTGCGAGTGCGAATGATCGAGCCGCGCCCCCGCCGCGCGCCCGTGATTCTTGAAGAGCACCACGCTGACGAATCGCGAATCGCGCTTCAGATCCTGGATGCGCGTCCGCCACGCCCACAACACGCGCCACAGGCGATCGACGTCGAGGGTGTGCAGCGGCTGATCGTGGACCGGCGTTTCGACGATGACTTCGTGGGCGCCGAGACCATCGCGCGATTCGAACAGCCCTTCCGACCGCGCGCTCATCTGCCCTTCGATGCGCAGCATCGGATGCCGGTTCGGCACGACCCGTACCGACCACCCGGGCGCATTGGCCGGACCGCCTTCGCGCCATGCCAGGATCTCGTGGCCGGCATCGGCCTCGCGTCCTTCGCAGAGCGGGCACTCCGCCGGCGCATCCTCGAGGCGCACCGGCTCGAGATCGAAATCATCGCGCCGCTTGAACGGCCCGATGTCGACGGCAACGACGCGGCCCGTGATTGGATCTGTCCTTAACTCGGTCTCTACCATCCGGGCCTGAACGCGTCCTGATAGACCACGATCTTCGGGGGAACCTCAGAGAGGTCGATGCCGACGACATCGAAGCGGCATGGGGTGTCGGGCGGGCAGCAGTAGCTGTAATACCACTCGCCCATCGAAACGATCTGTCGCTGTTTTTGCGTGGTCACTTCCTCGACGGGATCGCCAAAATCGCCACTCGTCTTCGTCTTCACCTCCACAAATACTATCGTGCCCCCGTGTTCCGCGACGAGATCGATTTCGCCGAAGCGAGTCCGGTAATTCCTTTCGATGATGCGATATCCGAGCCGTTCGAGCTCCGCGCCGGCAAGCATTTCGCCCTCGGTTCCGAGACGTTGACGCGCATGTGGCATGCGCGGATTACAGCAAACGGCGTTCCAACGGATCTCGGATTTCGGATCGAGTGGATTTCGGATGTGTTTGCGGATCTGATCGACAAATAGTCCGAGATCCACTCGATCCGAGATCCGAAATCGATCTACCCGTTCTCCCCCAGCGCCTCGTCGAGGATGCGAACGGCGGTTTCGGCTTGCGCTTTCGTCAGCACCAGCGGCGGCGAGACGCGGATCGCGTTCTTGCCGGCGCCGAGCACGAGCAGCCCGCGCTTGAAGCAGTCGTCGACAATCTTGTCGCGCTCGGTGGTGGCGCGTTCCTTGGTGACGCGATCGCGCACCAGCTCGATGCCGATCATCAGGCCGCGGCCGCGGACGTCGCCGATGATCTGATGCTTCTGCTGCAGCTCGCGCAGACGATCGAACATGAAGGCGCCGACTTCCGCGGCGTTCTTCATCAGCGACGTCTTGAGGAGCTCGATCGTCTTCAAGGCCGCCGCGCACGACACCGGGTTGCCGCCAAACGTGCTCGCGTGCGACCCTGGCGGCCACGACATCACATCGGCCTTCGCGGTCGTCACACCGAGCGGCATCCCCGACGCCACACCCTTGGCGACGGCGACCATGTCCGGCTCGACGCCGAAATGCTCGATCGCGAACATCTTGCCGGTGCGGCCCATCCCCGACTGCACTTCGTCGGCAATCATCAGGATGCCGTGCTTCTTCGTGATCTCGCGCAGCCGCTGATGGAACTTCGGCTCGGGCACCACGTAACCGCCCTCGCCCTGGATCGGTTCGACGACCAGCCCCGCCACTTCGTCCGGCGACACCAGGTGCACCAGCAGCTGGTGCTCGACGAAGTCGAGGCATTCCGCCTGGCACGACTCCGGCTTCAAGCCGACCGGGCAGCGATAGCAGTTGCCGTACGGCGCGTGAAAGGTTCCCGCCTGCATCGGCCCGAAGCCGCGGCGCTGAATCGCCTTGCTCGACGTCAGCGCCAGCGCGCCGAGCGTGCGGCCGTGGAAGCTGCCGAGGAACGCGATCATCCCGTAGCGTTTGGTGACGTAGCGCGCCAGCTTGATCGCCGCTTCGATCGCCTCGGTGCCCGAGTTCGAGAAGAACGATCGCTTCTCGCCGCCGAACGGCGCCATCTCGTTGAAGGCCTCGGCAAGGCGCACCTGCGGCTCGTAGTAGAAGTCCGTTCCCGACATGTGCAGGAACTTCTGCGCCTGGTCGATGATCGCGGCGACGACTTCGGGATGCGAGTGCCCGGTCGAATTGACGGCAATGCCGGCGGCGCAATCGAGGAACAGGTTGCCGTCGACGTCCTCGACCATCGCGCCGCTACCCCGCGCCATCACGAATGGATAGCCGCGCGTGTACGACGGCGACACGACCTTGCGGTCGCGATCGATCAGGGCTTTGGCTTTGGGTCCGGGTAAGGCGGTCTTGATCAGCGGCGCATCCATACCCTGATCATATGCCCTCGGCTATCGGCTCTCAGCTATCGGCCTTACTTACGCTTCCACCGCGTCCCCTGTGGTCCGTCTTCGAGGATCACGCCCTTGGCGAGCAGGTCCTGGCGGATGCGATCGGCCTCGCCGAAGTCGCGCTTGCGGCGCGCTTCCTGGCGGGCATGAATCGCGGCATCGATCTCCGCTTGCGGGATCGGCGGCGTGGCGTCCTCGGCGCGGCGCAGCGACAGCACGCCGAGCACGCGATCGAAATGGTTGAAGGCGGCGATGATCTCGGGCGCGTCGCCCTTCCCCACCTGCTTGCCGTCCATCAGGATGTTGAGCGCCCGGATCAAATCGAAGATCGCCGCGAGACCGGCCGCCGTATTGAGATCGTCGCGCAGCGCCTCGTCGAAGGCATCGACCGCTTCCTTGACACGCGCGGTGACTTCCGGATGCGTCCCGCCCGCGGTCAGCGCTTCGACGCGGCCGAGGAAATCGGTCATGCGCCTGAGCGCTTCCTCGGCCTGCTCGAGCCCGGTCCACGTGAAGTTGAGCTGCTTGCGGTAATAACCCGACAGCAGGATGTAGCGCAGCGCCGACAGCCGGAACCCCTTGTCGAGCACGTCCTGCACCGTGTAGACGTTGCCGACCGACTTCGACATCTTCTGGTTGTCGACGAGCAGGTGCTCGATGTGGAACCAGAAGCGCGAGAACTCCTTGCCGGTCGCGCCTTCGCTTTGCGCGATCTCGTTCTCGTGATGCGGGAACACCAGGTCGACGCCGCCGGTATGAATGTCGATCGGCGATTCCCCGAGCAACCGCAGCGCCATCGCCGAGCACTCGATGTGCCAGCCCGGCCGGCCCGGGCCGCAGCCCACGTCCCAGCTCGGTTCGCCCGGCTTGGTCGACTTCCACAGCACGAAGTCGCGGGCGCTCTCCTTGTCGTACTCGTCCGAGTCGACGCGCGCGCCCGACTGAATGCCCTCGTGATCGAGCCGCGCCAGCTTGCCGTACGACGGCAGCGTCGCGATCTTGAAATAGATCGAGCCGTCGGTCTTATAGGTATGGCCGCGCTGCTCGAGCGCGTTGATCATGTCCGCCATCGCCTTGAGGTTGGCCTCGTCCGTGGCGCGCGGCGTGTCCTCGACCGGCTCGATGCCGAGCGCCGCCGCATCCTGGCGGAAGGCGGCAATGTACTGATCGGTGTACTCGCGCAGCGGCATGCCGGCCTTCGCCGCGCCGACGATCGTCTTGTCGTCGACGTCGGTGAAGTTCATGACGTGATGCATCTTGTAGCCGGCCACGTACTTCAGGGCCCTGCGCAGCACGTCGACGCAGACGAACGTGCGGAAGTTGCCGATGTGGCCGCGCGCGTAGACCGTGAGGCCGCACGTGTACATGCGCACCGTGTTCGCCTGCGACGGTGCAAAATCCTCCTGCTGCCGGGTGAGGGTATTGAACAGGCGCATCGGCGGTCA
>DASUSZ010000341.1:0-17714 GCA_036374815.1 Vicinamibacterales bacterium
TACTGCACGCTCTGCTACGCGATGTTCGAGTTCAAGAAGCAGACGGTGACGTTCGCCAACTCGGGGCTCCCGTTCCCGGTGCGCTGCGTCAACGGCAAGGCCGAGCAGCTGCACATGCCGGGCACGCCGCTCGGATCATTCGGCGGCTCGAAGTACGACGACTTCCAGTTCCCGCTGGCCGCGGGCGACATCTTCGTGCTGTGCTCGGACGGCATCTTCGAGGCGTTCGACGAAGCGGGCCAGGAATTCGGCGCCCAGCGCGTGATCGACGTGATCGAGCGCACCCATGCGATGCCGGCGAAAGACATCGTCAACGAAGTCTTCGCCGCCGTTCAGCACTTCTGCGGCGACGCGCCCCAGTCAGACGACCGCACCGTGGTAGTGGTCAAGATCAATCAACTGGGGCCAGTACCAAAGGTCCAGTAACAACCAACACAGAACCACAGAAGCACAGAAACACAGAATCAAACACTTACTTAAGGATCTCGCTTAGTAAGACCCTTAATGGTGTTTTGTTCTGTGCTTCTGTGTTTCCGTGCTTCTGTGTTGGTTGTTACTGGGCTGCGGCAATCACCGCATCCCCGGGCGAACTAAAGTTCGCCCCTACGCGGCGGTAATCAGTGCGCGTGCTGGTGCGGGTGGTGGCCGTCGACGCCGCCCATCTCGTCGCCGTGGTCGTCCACGTGCGTGGCGGCGGTGAGGTAGATCGCGCCGAGCGTCAGGAAGATGAACGCCTGCAGCGGGCCGACGATCAGGCCGAGGAACTGGATCGGCAGCGGCGCGATGAACGGCACGATGCTGGCGATGATCAGCACCACGAGGTGCTCGCCGAAGATGTTGCCGAACAGGCGCAGCGTCAGCGACAGCACGCGCGACATGTGGCTGATGATCTCGATGATGAAGATCAGCGGCGCCATCACGATCGGCACGCCCGGCATCACCGCGAAGTGCTTGATGTAGTTGATCGGACCGTTCGCGAGAATGCCCTGCCAGTGATAGTAGAGCCACAGCGTGATGGCGAGCGCGAACGGCACGTTGATGTTGCTGGTCGGCGAGCCGAGACCGGGAATCTGGCCCATCAGGTTGCCGAGCAGGATGAACACGAAAATGCTGCCGAGCAGCGGCAGGAACTTGCGGCCCTTCGGGCCCATGTTGCCTTCGAGCACGCCGACGAGGAACGAGACGATGTCCTCGAGCACGATCTGCAGCTTGCCGGGTTTGTCGACGCTGAGCGAAGCGCGAATGGCGAGGCCGATGAACAGGATGAAGAGCGTGATGAGCCCGATGAACACGAGGTGATCGGGCACGTGGATTCCCAGCGGCGCGAACAGCAGATTGACGAGCGCGACTAGCGGGGACGGATGTTCAATGGCTTCCACAGCGGGACATTGTACTACTTTTCACAAGGTGGCCCCGCGGCACGCTTTCGGGCTTGCGGGCTTGGGGCTTGGGGGTACAAACAAAACGGGCTCACGGCATTTCCGTAAGCCCGTAGTCCGTAAACCCGCGAGCCCGTAACCCCTGCTGCTACAGGTACTTAATCGATTTCTCGCGAATGTGCAGCCCGAAGGATCGCCCACCGAAAAGGCCGACCTCCTTCACCTCGCCGCGGACGCGGACGCGGGCGTTCTTGCTCGGGATGCGGCTGTCGTCGGAGATGACCAGCATCTCTTCCGAGCCGTCGCTCACACGGTAGACCTTGAAGGGCACCAGCGGGATGCCAAACGACGTCGTGACGACGCCTTCGACGGTGACGGTCTTGTCGTGGAACTTGCCCGGGTTCGTCTTCACTTCCGAGATCGACCGGGTGCCCATCGATGCGCAAGCGCCGCTGAGCGCCGCCAGGGCGACCATCAGACCGAGAACGAAATTCTTTGTTCGTCCCAACATGTTCCTGCCTCCTTGAGCCCTTCGACTCGAACAGCGCCTGCTATTGCAAACGCCGTTCTCGCTCAGGGTGGCCGCTGCGCGGCCACAAACGATGCCGCGGCAAGATCGTGAAAGTGCGGCCGAGAAGCGGCGATGCCAGCGCCTGCCTGATAGTTCGCCTCTCGGTGATCCGCCGCGGCTGATCACCGAAATATCAAGGGTTGTGCCAGCGATTTAGGGCCGGAAAACGCGGGTTTGTGTCCCCGCACAGGGACGATTGATCAGTACACGCCGAGGTATCTGTCCATTTCCCAGGGCGAGACGTGGCGCAGGTACTCTTCCCATTCGTTGCGCTTGGCCTCGAGAAAGTGATTGAAGATGTGCTCGCCGAGGGTCTCTTTGACCAGCGCATCCTTCTCGAACTCATCAAGGGCTTCGCTGAGGCTCGCGGGCAAATCGTCGATACGCAAGTGGCGGCGCTCGCGGTGGCTCATCTTGTAGATGTTCTTGTTCACCGGCGGTCCGGGGTCGACCTTCTGATCGATACCGTCGAGTCCGGCACGCAGCATCACGGCGAGCGCGAGATACGGATTGCACGACGGATCGGGCATCCGCAGCTCGACGCGCGTCGCGGTTTCCCGGGCGGCGGGCACGCGCACCAGCGGGCTGCGATTCTTCTCCGACCACGCAATTGCCGTCGGCGCTTCGTAACCGGGCACGAGGCGCTTGTATGAATTCACGAGCGGATTGGTGATCGCGCAGAAGCCCTTCGCGTGCTGCAGCAGACCGCCGATGTAGTGCAGGCACGTCTCGCTCAATCCGATCTCGTTCTGCGCATCGAAGAACGCGTTCTTGCCGTCCTTGAACAGCGATTGATGCGTGTGCATGCCGGATCCGTTGACGCCGAAGATCGGCTTCGGCATGAAGGTGGCGTGCAGGTTGTTGTTGAGCGCGACGTTCTTGACGATGAAGCGCGTGGTGCTGACGTTGTCCGCCGTCACCAGCACATCGTCATAGCGGAAATCGATTTCGTGCTGGCCCGGCGCGACCTCGTGATGCGCGGCCTCGATGTGCATGCCCATCTGCTCGAGCGCGACCACGATCTCGCGGCGCACGTCTTCACCGAGATCGATCGGTGCGAGATCGAAATAGCTCGCGCGATCGTGCGTTTCGGTAGTGGGCTTGCCGTCGCGGCGCAGGAACAGGAAGAACTCGGTTTCGGGCCCCGCCTTCATCGTGAACCCGCGCTCGGCGGCCAGGGCGATCACGTTCTTCAACGTCGTGCGCGGGCAGCCGGCAAACGGGCTGCCGTCGGGATTGGCGATGTCGCAGATCAGGCGGCCGACGCGCGCGCCGCTGGAGTCGGCCCAGGGGAACACCTGGAAGGTCGAAAGATCCGGACGCAGATACATGTCCGACTCTTCGATACGGACGAAGCCTTCGATCGACGACCCGTCGAACATGATCCTGCCGTCGAGGGCGTCGGCGAACTGGCGGTCGGGAACCTCGACGTTCTTGATGACCCCGAGAATGTCGGTGAACTGAAGGCGAAGGAATTTGACGCGCTCCTTCTCAGCCCTTTCCAGGATCTCCTTTTTTTCTCCCCCGCCTCTGACCATTGCGTGATTGTAATGTCAGGCCCGCCCAACTCTCCGGCATTCTCCTGCGTCATAGGCTTCGTGAGGGATTGGCTGCTATGAAGAACATCAAATTCGGAACGTTTGCGCTGGGGTTGCTGCTGGTCGTGCTGACGGCGATCTCGAGCGTGAGTGCGCAAGGCGAGGCGCGCCCTTCGACTCGCGACCGTCGCCCCTTGGGCGACGTTCTCTCGCTCAGGGCAGGGGGCGCGCAGCTCGGCGTGATGGTGAGCGACCTCGATGCCAAGGCCGCGACCAGCGGCGTGAGAATCGATGAAGTGAACGCCGGCAGTCCCGCCGAGAAGGCCGGCATCAAGGCCGGCGACATCGTCGTCGACCTCGACGGCGAGCGCGTTCGCAGCGTGCGCCAGTTCACCCGGCTGGTGCAGGAAACGCCGGAGGGGCGGTCGGTCGCGATTGGCTTGATGCGCGACGGCAAGAAGCAGACGGTCAACGCCACGCCGGAAGCAGGCCAGACGGCCTGGGACTTCGGGCCCGAGGTCGATCGCGCGATGCGAGAAGCCGAACGCGGCATGCGCAATTTCCGCTTCGACATGCCTCGCGATTTCGAGTTCCGGTATGACGGCCCCGACGAGCGCCGCCCCCGCCGCTTCGAGTATCGAATGCCCGATGGCGTTTTCCGGTTCCCGGCTCCCGGTTCCCGGCTCCCGGGCTCGCGCGGCCGCCTGGGCGCGAGCGTCCAGTCGATCACGCCGGAGCTGGCCGAATATTTCGGCGCGAAAGACGGCGGTGCGCTGGTGTCGAGCGTGACGCGCGATTCCGCAGCCGCAAAGGCGGGGCTCAAGCCCGGCGACGTGATCGTGTCGATCAACGGCAACGCGGTGCGTGACGCGGGTGACTTGATCGATCGTCTCGAAGACGTCGAGGGTGATGCCACGATCGTGGTGATCCGCGACAAGAAAGAGATGACGCTGAAGGCGACGCTCAGCGCCCGGTCAGGAGTTTTGTAACTTCCTCGGTGAGCGCTGCGGCCTCGATCGGCTTCGTCAGGTAGACGTTGGCCCCGAGCCGCAGCGCCTGCAACTCGGTGGTCGATCGGTCCGTGCCGGTCACCACCACGACCGGGATCGCATTGCCGCCGATCTCCTTCAACCTCGCCAGCACTTCGAAACCATCGATATTCGGCATCACGAGATCCAGCACCAGCAGATCGACGTGATCGCGCTCGATTGCGGCCAGGGCTTCGGCGCCGTCGCGCGCGGGAATGACGCGATGGCCGCTGCGGGTCAGCGACGCAGTCAGCACACCGCGCAGATCGGTGTCGTCCTCCGCGACCAGGATCGTCGCGCCCCGGCGGCCGGCGAGCGCAAGGCTGATCTCGCGCAACAGGCGATCGTGTCCTTCGCCCTTCCCGATCACCGAAACGTCGTTCGGCAGGCGGCCATCGCTCTTCGCGTCCGCGGCACCGGACACGACAACGATCGGGATGTTGGCAAGGCCTTCTTCCTGGCGCAGCTTGTCGATGAACGCCCAGCCATCGATGCCGGGCATCAGCAAATCGACGGTGATGATGTCGGGAATGGTGGTCCGCGCAATGTGCAGCGCCGACGCCGCATCGCGTGCGTCGAGCACCGCGTAACCGGCGTGACTGAGTTGCGCCTTCATCAACGCGCGGAAGTCATCATCATCGTCTACAACGAGCACGCGACGAGCGGCCAGGCGGGCGGAGCCGTCGTCATTGACCGCAACCGGCGCGAGCGCCGCCGCATCCGCGGCGCTGGCGGCCGGCAGCGTGAACGAGAACCGCGTGCCTTTGCCAAGTTCGCTGTCCACGAAGATGCGGCCCCCGTGTTGCTCAACCAGCGCCTTCGTGATCGCGAGCCCGAGGCCGGTTCCCCCTTTGCGCCGCGACGCGGAGCTGTCGACCTGCTGAAATTTCCTGAACAGCCGGTTCAGGTTCTCCGGCGCAATGCCCTCGCCCTGATCGGCAACCGCGATCGTGATCATGTGCTCCGATCCGGTAACGGTGACGGATACCGTGGAGGCGGTCGGTGCGAACTTGACGGCGTTCGAGAGCAGATTCACCAGCGCCTGCACAATCCGATCGGAGTCCACCATGACGGGCCGGATGCTGGCCGGCACGTTGACGGCCAGCGCGACGCCGGCGGCCCGGGCCGGACCGGCGACCACGTCAACGGCCTGCCGGATCAGATCGGCGACGTGCGCGGCCTTCCTGCGCAGCAACAGGTTGCCCGATTCGATCTTCGAGACGTCGAGAATGTCGTTGATGATCCGCACCAGCCGCTCGCAGTTGTTCAGCGCGATCTGCAGCAGGTTGCGATGCTCGTCGCCCGCGACGGCGCCCGGGTCGTCGAGCACGAGCTGCACCGAGCCGCGGATCGACGTCAGCGGCGTGCGCAGCTCGTGGCTGACGATCGACACGAACTCGTCCTTCATGCGATCGACCTCGCGCATCTTCGCGATGTCCTGGAAGGCGACGATGCAGCCGGCGATGTGGCCGAGCTCGTTCTTGAGCGGCGCGCCGCTGGCGAGGATTGGGAACACGCGGCCGTCGGGATGGTGAATCTCGAGCTCTTCGTTCTTGATGATCTCGCCCTGCAGCGCGCGCGTGGAGATCCAGCGCTCGCGCGGAATCGGCGAGCCGTCCTTGGCAATGCGCTTGAAGCGATCCCAGTAATTGCGCCGCAGCTCGGGATTCTGAGGCTCGATGCCCATCACCTCGGTGGCGGCGCGATTGCGAAGGCGAACGCTGCCGTCGGGATTGAAGATCATCAACGCGGCCGGCACGGTTTCAAGCGTTGCCAGCAAATCCGCGTGCGCGGCCTCGACGCGGCGGCGCGATTCAGCGGTGACATTGGTGAGCTCGCGCGACTCGGTCAGCGCCGCCGCCAGCTCCCGCTCGCGGACCTGGACAGCCTGCGCCATCTTCGCGAACGAATTCACCAGCACGCCGATCTCGTCCTGGCGCAGCGTCTGGTGCGCGGTGGTGAAGTCGCCGCGCTCCATCAACTGCGCCGAGGCCGTCAGCTCCGTCAGCGGATCGAGGACGACCCGCTTGCTCGAGTAGATCAGCCACGCCATGAAGGCCATCAGCAGCGTGGCGATGCCGGCGAGGGTGAAGAAGAAGACCTCGCGGCGCCGAACGAGATCGCGATTGGTGCCGTTCCACAGATCGCGCTCGCGCGCGTCGAACTCGGCGAGCAGCTTCGCCACCGGCTCGAAATCCGCCTCGCTCCGCTGCAGCAGCTCCTCGGGCGAGCTCTGCCGGCCGGCGGCCGAGTCCCACCCGCCCGACCAGTCCTCGTACTCGCTGGTCAGCTGCTCCAGCCGTTGCTTCTGCTCGGGAACGCGAACCAGCGATGTTTCATGCGCGAGATAGTCGCGCACCGCTTCGCGCTCGCGGCGCAATCGATCGCCGATCGACGGCAGGCCGAGCATCGCCTGGTTGTGCTGCTCGTGCTTCAACTCGACGAGCGTCCGCCACAGCGACGCGTGGACGGTGAGGACCTCGGCGATGCGCTGCCGCTCCGCATCCATCCGGCCGGCGATGTTCAGCGCAACGAGGATGAACGCGATCGTTGCCGCGATGAGGATCATGACGACCCACAAGGCGATGAACGCGCGGGTGCGGATTTTCACTGACGAAGGTTGCCGACGATGTCCTTTACGTGCTGGCCGAGCGTGAGCGCGTCGAAGGGCTTGGTCACGTAGCCGGCGGCGCCGAGGCTGAGGCCGCGCTGAATCTCGGCCTCCTGCGACTTGGCGGTGAGGAAGATCACGGGGATCGCCGCGGTCGCCGGATCGGCTTTCAGGCGGCGGCAGGTTTCCGGTCCGTCGAGCTCCGGCATCATCCAATCGAGCAGGATCACGTCGGGCGGCTGCGCCTTCACCGCGTCGAGCGCCTCCTGCCCGTTGCCGACGACCTGGACGGTGAAGCCGGCGCGCTTCAGCGCCAGCCTGGCGACGAGCTGGATGTCGAGATCGTCCTCGGCAAGAATCACGTTCATCAGATAGCGGCCCGCTGGGCGTCGGTTACCGGGGCTTCCGCCGGCGCCGGGCTATCGGCAATCGGCATCGTCAGGGTCGCGAGTTGCGCCGCCACGATGCCGGCCAGGGCAACCTTCTGATCATCGACCGGCTGTCCGGGCTTGAGCTCGATCGACAGCACGCCGGTGGCTCCCGTCGGTCCGCACATCGGCACGGCCACCGCGCCGGGCGTGTTCGCCGCGACGGCGCTGACCTTCGACTGGTTCTCGCGGAAGGCGGCGGCGGTCAGGTTCGAGCTGTCGCGCGCGATCTTGCCGATGCGCGCGACGAGCTTCGGATCGAAACCGCTGGTCGCGACCGGCGACAGCGTGCTGTTGTCGTTCGACGCGATCCACACGATCAGGCCGGTGGCGTTC
Source organism: Vicinamibacterales bacterium (assembly GCA_036374815.1). Lineage (GTDB taxonomy): Bacteria > Acidobacteriota > Vicinamibacteria > Vicinamibacterales > UBA2999 > 12-FULL-67-14b. Next base: position 7,892 of record DASUSZ010000341.1, read on the forward strand.
ACCAGCGTGGTGACGCGCGCGAGCGCGCCTTCGAGCGCGCCGGGATCCGACAGCGCCGAGAGGTCGGTGCAGATCTCGGCCACTTCCTTGAGCGCGTTGATCTCGATGCCGGGCACGATGACGGGTGCCGCGGGTGCCTGGGGCGCCTGAAGTGCCTGAGGTGTAACGGGTGCAGGCTTCTTCAGCGTTTCTTTCAATTCGTTCCGCCATTCTCCCGGGTCTTTCACGGCAGGCTTGAGCGGTACCGTTTCGGTTGGGAAGAACAGCAGCGCGATGAGCAGCCACACCGCGATCGCGACGCTTACCAGCGCCAGTTGCTCCTGGCGAATCGCGGCGGTGCGCCGATCGTGATCGCGCGCGAGCCGATCGCGCACGGATTGCACGCCGGTGGTGGCGGTGGCGAGCAGATCGCGCACTTCGGTGAAGATGACGTCGCCGGCCAGCTGCATTTCGTCGCGGCTGACGTAAGTGCGGGCGCGCTGCTCGGCCGCGGTCAGCTGATCGATCGCATCGAGCGACTCGGCCATGGTCCCGCCGGCAGGCGATACGCGCGTGTCCAGATCGATGAGACTCTGGCGCAGCTGATCGATCGTTTCCTGCGCCCGCTTGCCCCAGAACGGCAGGCCCTGTCCGGGCGCGACATAGGCGTGCAACGAGGCGCGCAGATCGAGCAGCAGCTCGGACGCGCGCGCCACCGCCGCGGCGGTGCCGGCGGCTGCCTGCCGCTCGCGCGACAGCGTTTCTTCATCCTGGAGGGTGCGATATGCGAGGCCGGCGGTTGCCAGCAGACCGATCACGAGGCAGGCGATGCGTACAGTCCTGCGAAACACCGCAAGACAGTATCCAGCAATCAGCAATCAGGAACCAGCAAAAACTAACGACGATGGTGATTGCTGGTTGCTGGTTGCTGATTACTTCGGGGTCAGCACCACGTAAGTGGGGAGGCCGACCGCGCCGAAGCGCTGCATCACTTCGCGCGCGGGAGATTCGTCCGGCGACTCCGCCTGGAACTTGATCTTCACGAAGCCGTCGAGCGCCGCCTTCACCGACGGATCGACCAGCGTCGTCTTGTCCATCGTCAGGCAGTTCTTGCACCACGTCGCCCACATGTCGATCAGCACGGGCTTGCCTTCGCGCTCCGCGACGGCAAGACCTTCGGCGAGATCGGCGTGCCAGCCTTCCTTCAACATCTCGTCGACGCTCGAGGACACCTGCGCGGGGTCGACGGAACGATCCCGGAAAATTCCGTAGGCGGTGTAGGCGTAGTAGCCGGCGGTGAGGAGAATGATCACGCCGAACGCCTGTTTGACGCGAACCATCCAGGCGCCCGGTTTCGGCAGGGCGCTGATGCCGGCGCCGGCCACAGGCCACGGCGCGGCCATGCCGAGGCCAAGCACGAACGGCAGCGCAAGCGCCGCCGTCGTCCCCGTTGCGTAGAGGTTGGTCGAGAACAGCACGACCTGGATCACCACGGGGGCAACGCATGCCCCGGCCAGCAGCGCGGCGACGCCGCCCATCGTGAAGGCCAGCATCACCGAGCCCCGGCTCGATCCGGTTCCAACGTTGGCCGAATATTTCGAGAAATCGATCTCGAACACGTCGAACATCGCGAGCGCGAGCGCCACGAACAACACGGCGATGCCGAGGTTGAACCACGGCGAGGCGTTGATCGTGCCGAAGGTCTGCGCCGACAGGATCACGATCAGCCCGAGCACACCGTAGACCACTGCCATGGCGGCGCCGTAGACGCTGCCGAGCACGAGGCCGCGCGAGCGCGAGCCGCCCTGCGAGCCCGCGCCGATGATCGCAAGGTTCACCGGGATCATCGGCAGCACGCACGGCGTGAGGTTCAGCGCCAGGCCGCCGAGAAAAACGATCAGCAGGATCGCAATCGGACCGCGGCCTTCGAACATCCCGCGCCGGGCGACGCCGGCCTGCGCGTCGTTGACGAACTTGGTGAACGTCGCGGCGGCAAGGTAGCCGCCTTCGGTGCCTCGCACCTCGAAGCGGTCGAGCATCGCCATCGCGTCAGCGGGCGTGGCAGGCGCAGGGGTTGCGGGCTTGATCGGCCTCGGCGCAACAATCGGCACCGCGGCCGCCTTCGCGAAATCCAGTTTGGCGATCGCGGACGGCGGCGGGACCACCGCGGCGGCGGGCGATACCGACAGGTTGAGCTCGAGCGGCGCCGTGATTGGCAGGTAGCACTGCTTCTCGTCGCAGGCCTGGTAGCGCACGCGCAGCGGCAGCTTGTATGCGCCGGCGGCAGCGTCGGCCGCGATGTTCACCTGCAGGCCGATCGCAATCTCGCGCTCGAACACGCGCAGCGGCAGCGCGGCGCCTTCCTGCTTGAGATCGAGAGCCTCGGGAAATGCGACGGTCGCGCCGCTGACCGCGGGGACTGCCTCCATCGAGACGGTGAGTGGGATGAGATTTTCTTCGCGCGGCTTGTCGGAGTTCATGTGGAACCCCTCCGGCAATCGCACGTTGATCGCGGCGCGAGCGGAGCCGCCGGGCTGAACCTCCAGACCGGCCGGCGCAATAGCCACCTCGGCCACTCCAGGGCGGTTGCCGGGCGTCTGCGCCGAAGGTGCAACGCTCAACAGGACCGCAACGAGAGCGGCGGCGCCGAAGCTGGTCAAAATTCGCATCCGCATATCGTCGGTTCCCGGCTCCCGGCTCCCGTTATTCCGATGCCCGCGAGATCTCTTCCGTTACGAGGCGCAGCGGGATGACGGTCGGCTGCGACATCTGCTCCATCTGCACGTTGTGGCCCTTTACGGGCGGCAGATCCTGGAACATGGTGTCCCACTTCCAGCGTTCCATCGGGTTGCTCGCCTTCAGCCAGTGCTCGGCGCTGACCGGGCGATTGAAGACCTGATCGGTGAGGCCGGCGTAGGCCGGGTTGGCCGCGAGATGCCGCGCCAGATCGGCGCGCACCTGCTGCGACGTGGTGTAGGTATACGGCAGCCCGAGCGCCGCGGCCACGCTCGTCAGAATCTGCCAGTCCTCCACGGATTCGCCGGGCGCGTTGATCGCCTTGGACGCGGCCTGAACCACGCCCTGCTCGTTGGTGTAGGTCGCATCCTTCTCGACCCACGCTGCGCCGGGCAGCACGACGTCGGCGATCTTCGCGAGCTCAGTTTGCAGCACGCCCTGGTAGATCACCACGGGAACGCGGCCGCTCTTGCGCGCCTCGACGATCCACGACACATCGCCCATCGAGCCGTCCGGTCCCGGGTCGAGGACGTACAGCACGGCAACGCGGTCCTGATCGATCGCGGTGCGAAGCGCGGAGAGATCGGCGTCGCCGTCGGCCTTGCTCGCGGTCGCGAGTCCAAAGTCCTTTGCGCCGTTGAGGTTTGGCGCATCGATCGCCGGCACGCGGAACTTGGTGTTGATCGGCTGCGGCTTTTCGGTGCGGCGCCACGCGACGTGCACGTGCGACGCGCCGCCCTCGCCCTTCAAGTCCTCGGCGAGGCGCTTCAGCAGATACATCTCTTCGTGCGATGCGTGCGCGGAGGCGAGCATCCGCACCGACCCTGGATCCTTGCGGCCGGCGGCGTTGAGCAGATCGCGCACCTTCATCAGCGCGTCCTTCCACGTCACCACCTGCTGCACGCCTTCGCGCGTGTTGATCAGCGGCTTGCGCAGGCGCTGCTCGCCTTCGACCCACAGGTACTGGAAGCGGCCGATGTCGCACATCCAGAAATCGTTGACCTGCGGGTTGTAGCGCGGCGTGATGCGCGCCAGGCGCGCGCCCTTGGCCCATTCCGGCTTGGCCTTGAGCCACGCGGTGGTGCTGCAGCCCTTCGCGCACAGCGTGCACGTGGTGTCGACGGCGTGCGGGTTGTCCCACGGCCGCGAGCGGAAGCGATACTGCTTGGTGGTGATCGCGCCGACCGGGCAGACGTCCATCAGGTTGCCCGAGAGGATCGAATGCACGCCCTGCTCGTTGAACGTCGCGACCTCGCTGCCGTTGCCGCGATTGATCGTGCCGATCTGCGCGTCGCCGTCGACTTCCGCCATGAAGCGGATGCAGCGCGTGCACAGGATGCAGCGGTTCCGGTTCAGCATCAGCGTCGGCCCGAAATCGACGTCGGCCTTGACGCCCTCGCCGTCGAAAATGCGGCGCGGGAAGTCCATGCGGCTTTCGTCGTTGCCGAACGCGTAGGAGAAGTCCTGCAGCGGGCACTCGCCGCCCTTGTCGCACACCGGGCAGTCGAGCGGGTGATTGATCAGCAGGAACTCGAACACGCCCTTGCGGCCGTCGACCGCCTCCGGATCCTGCGTGTGCACCACCATGCCCTCAGCCACCGGCGTCGAGCACGACGTCTGCAGCTTCGGCATCTTCTCGATCTTCACCAGGCAGACGCGGCACGACGCGTCGATGCCCAGGCCGGGGTGATAGCAGTAATAAGGGACCTGGATGCCCGCCTCGATGGCGGCCTTGAGGACGGTTGTGCCCTTGGCGACGGAGAGCTGCCGACCGTCGATGGTCAGCGTGACGGTTTCCATATCTTTGGAATTCTATCTCACGAGGACACGGAGAAGGACGGAGCGCGCGGAGGCGCGGAGGCCTATTTCCTCTCGATATGCGCGATTGCGGCGCCGTCGGCATTCGCTTCCACCGACCTCATTGCGCCGGTCAGCGGGAACTGCGCGACGTTCGCGGCGTCATTCACCTGGACGATGAACTCAGCGGTCTTTCCGTCTGCATATGTCACCGACATGGTGACCGGGACGTCGTAGAGGTCACCCGTCTGCTCGAAGCGAACGGTCAGCTCGTTCCCTTCAACGGCCGTGCTGTAGCGCAGGCGCGGGATGCCGTTGTCGTAGATCCATCGCTCGAAGAAGCGATTGAGGTCGCGGCCGCTCGCGGCCTCCATCGCCTTGCGGAGGTCGTCGGTGCTCGCCTTCTTGAAGCGGTTCTCGGCGTAGAAGCGCTTGACGCCCGCGAAGAACGCTTCGTCGCCGATCGTGCGGCGCAGCATGTGCAGCACGCCCGCGCCCTTGTTGTAGACGAGCGCGCGGAAGGTGCGGCTCTCGCCCTTGATGTGGCCGAGGCGATAGCCGAGATACACGGGACCCTGATCGGAATCGTCGATCGACCAGCGCCTGAACTGACGCAGCACTTCGCGGAACGCCGCGTCGCCGCGGCGCTCCTTCGCGTAAAGAGCGGCGAAATACTGCGCGAAGCCCTCGCTCAGCCACTGCTCGTGATAGTTCTTCCAGCCCACCGCCTGGCCGAACCACTGGTGCGCGAGCTCGTGCGCGAGGAAGAATTCGGGGAACCCCTGGAACACCGCCGGATCGTTTCGCCACGTGTAGGGCGTCACCGGCGGCGGGTTGTTGATCATCGCGAAATACCCCGGCGCGTGTCCGCCCGGCAATTCATCCTCGACCATCGCCAACGTCAACTGGTCGTACGGGACGTCGCCGGTGAGGCTTGCGTAGAGCCGCAATATGTCGGCGGCGGTATTGATCGCGTCGCGGCCGCGCGATTCCTGGCGGCGGTTCGCCTCGACGGCGAGCTTCACCGTGTTGCGCGCGCCGACCGGAGGAATCGCCAGCGCCGCGTTGAGGCGATTCACCTGCTGCTGCAGCGTGGACGTGCCGCGCATGTCGGGCGCCGGCGGTTTCGTCGGCACGATGTCGAGCGCCACGGTGGCGGCATCGACGCGCGACATGCGGCTGATCAAGATTCCGAAATAGCGCGCCGGCTGCGGCGTGACGAACGAATAGATCACGCGCGGAATCACGCGCGATGAATTTTCGAGGATCGCCGGCGCGGTCGCGAACGGCGATCCGTCCTCGGGAATGCCTGACGCGACCACCCCGTATTCGATCGGCACGGCGAGACGTATGCGCGCCGTTGCGAAATCGGTGACCTGGTTTTGCGGATACCAGTAGTTGCGGTTGCTGTACAGCCACTTCGGCTCCGGCGGAACCACCGGCACGTCGTCGGGTTGGCCGCCGCGCTGATCGCCGAGAGCCGCGCCTTCGCCAAGACTCGCGGGCGCCTCAGCCGGCGCGCCCTCGCCAAGAAACAACGATTCGTCGAGCGTGTTCTGCCGCGGGATTCGTCCCGAGTAGGCGATCGTCAGCGACAGCGGGTAATCGCGCGACACCGGCGACGGCAGGTTCACGAGCACGCTGTTCTGATTGCGCACGCGCAGGAACAGCAGCCGCCCGAATTCGTCGCTGGTCACCGACGACACGTTCAGGCTGTCGGCAAAACGCAGCGTCAGCACGGCGAGCGCATGCGATTTGATGCGCAGGTTGATCCTGGTGCGCCCGTCGAGCCACTCGCGCTCCGGCTGGAACGACGCGTCGATGTCGTAATCGATGACGTCGTAATCGACCGTGTCGTCTTCGTCGAAGAAGCGGCCGCGGCTCTGCAGCTTTTGCTCCGACGTGTAAGCGCAGATGTTGCGCTTGCGCGCGCGCTGGAACAGGCTGACGTCCTCGGGTTCGCCGCTCGATCGCGCGAACGTCAGGTGATCGAAGCGGCGCGTGTGCACCTCGGCGACGAAGTCCCCGGCCTGCGGCAGCAGCGACCACACGTCGCGGCTGAGATCGCTGAGATCGAGATTGAACGACTTCGGCAGTCCTTCGTCGAACACGCCGACACCGCGGCGATACGTCCGGCTGTCGACCGCCACCGGTTCGAGCATGCCCTCGGTGACGCGCTGCTCGAACTCGAACGGGTTGATGCGCACGAACGCCGTCGTGAACGGCGTTTCGAGCGATTCGGTGCCGGCGAACAATTTCAGCTGGCCCTTCTCGACCTTCGGCGCCGGGTCGAACACCATCGTGCCCTCGCCCAGCAGCACGATCGCGGTGACGCCTTCAGGCGTTTCCGAAACGAACACGTCGCCGGCCGGCAGTCGCAGCTCGAAGTCCACGGACTTGAGCACGAGATTCTTCGCGGCGTACTGTTTTTCAGAATGCAGGCTGAGCCGATGCAGTCCTTCGATCGACGCCAGGCGATCCTGCGTCAGGATGCGCCACGGCTGGCGGCCGATGTCGTCGCCGCGCGGACGGCGGATGTCGAGATGCCACGTCGCGATGCGTCCGCGCGGGCCGGTCTCCATGAACACTTCGACGACGAGGCGGAAGCCTTCGCCGGGCAGCGCGCCCTGCAGCGGCGATCGATCGCGCTCCTTGACGACGACGCGCGTGATGCCTTGGGGGACCATGGCGTCGAAGAACTCGAGCGCCTGATCCTTGTCGGCGGTCGCCGACAGCAAGTCGGTCCACCGCGCGCGATCCATCGTCGAGATCGAGGTTTCGACGGCCTGCAGAAAATTCTGGATGGAGATGTCTTCGTCGTCGAGCGCGCGTGACGGTACCTGTCCCGCAAAAGCGGGGACAGCGAAGAGGGCGCCTAGAAGACAAAGCCTTGCAAGCATTTCAATTCAGGTCGTCAGGATGTCGGGCAGTCCGGATGTGTGACTGCCTGACGCCCTGCCAATTAGACCCCGGAGGGACGAAATCCGCTACCCTTCGATTCAACCGCGTTCGGCTGCGCCAAACGCGGTTTCCCTCAGGGCCGGCCTTCGGCCGGTACCAAGCGACTGAGCACAAGGACCGTAAGGTCGTCCTGCAGGCGCTGGTCGCGCCGGTGGCGCTCGACGGCGTCGAAAACCGCCCGTCCCAAGTCGGCGGCGGCGGACTTTTGATACGCGCCGGCGTAGAGCGCGAGGGTGCGCTCGAGGCCGGCTTCGTCGAACGGCTGGCCGTCCGGGCTTTCCGCTTCGGTCAGGCCGTCGCTATACAACAGCAGCGCATCGCCGGGATTGAGCTGCAGCTCGCCGGCCTGATACGTGCTGCCTTCGAACATGCCGAGCGCGACGCCGCCCTGCAACAACCGCTCGATCGATCCATTTTGCCGGCGCAGCAGCGGTGGTGTCTGGCCGGCGTTGACGAATTCGAGACGGCCGGTTGCGGGATTGAACGACGCGAGGAACAGCGTGATGAATCGCGACGCGGGCGCGTGGCGGCACACCTGGACGTTGAGGCGTTTCACGAGCGCGGTCAGCGGCATGCCCTCGTCGGCCAGCGTTCGCAGGATCGCCAGCAGCAACGCCATCAGCAGCGCCGCGGGACTTGCCTTGCCGGCAACGTCGCCAAGCGCGACGAGCACCGTGCCGTCCGGCTGCGGCAGGATGTCGTAGAAATCTCCGCCGACGGTGTTGGCCGGCTTGGTGAGGCCGAATGCTTCGACGCCCGGCCCCGACCACGTGCCTTCCGGCAGCATCGCGTTCTGAATCTCGCGCGCCACTTCGAGATCGCGCTTGAGCGACAGGCGGTCGGCGACTTCGAGCAGCACGAGTAGATTCATCAACAGGAATCCACCGAGCAGCCACATCGTGCCGGACGGGAAGACCGGGCCGGGGACGTTGATGTGGACGAAAAACAGCGCGACCGGGATCGGCACGTTGATCAGTCCGAATCCCGCGAAGAGTTTGAGGAGGCCAATCACCGACATCGCCAGCGCGACGCCGTACATCAGGCGGCGGGCCGGCGACAGGCGCATCGTGAACGCCAGGAAGAAGCCCTGCCCGTACTTGATTGCCCGCTGGTACCACGGCAGCCCTTCGAGTTCGGCCGTGTTGATGCCGCGCGCGAAGAACCGGTATGCCTCGGGCGTCTCGCGGGTAAACAGCTTCCCCAGCTCCTCGGAGGTGAGGTCGTGGGTGTACCGGGAGATGAACTCTCGTGGCATCAGCGTTCGGCTTTCAGCTGGCGGCTTCCGGCAAGAACGTACTCAGGTTGTTACGGCTTCAGATGACGCCGAGTTCCCGGCCGACCTTGCCGAAGGTGTCGAGAGCGTACTGCAGATCTTCCCTGGTGTGCGTCGCCGAGACGATGGTGCGGAGGCGCGCCTTGCCCCGGGCCACGGTCGGGAAGCCAATGCTTTGCGCGAAGACGCCGCGCTCGAACAAGGTGTCGGACATCTTCGCCGCCGTCGACGCTTCGCCGACGATCACCGGGGTGATCGGGCTTTCGCTCATGCCGGTGTTGAACCCGGCGGATTCGAGGCCGGACTTGAAGAAGCGCGTGTTGTCCCAAAGGCGCTCGATCCACTGCGGCTCGCTCTCGAGGATGTCGAGCGCCGCGATGCACGCGGCGGTGACGGCGGGTGGATGCGACGTCGAGAACAGGAACGGACGCGCGCGGTGATAGAGGAACTCGATCAGGTTCTTCGTTCCCGCCACGTAGCCACCGAGCACTCCAATTGCCTTCGACAGCGTGCCGACCTGGATGTCGACGCGGCCGTGACAGCCGAAGTGATCGACGGTGCCGCTGCCGTTCTTCCCGAACACGCCGCTCGCGTGCGCATCGTCGACCATCATGATCGCGCCGAATTCTTCGGCGAGAGCGCAGAGCTCGGGGACGCGTCCGAGATCGCCGTCCATCGAGAACACGCCGTCGGTGATGAGGATCTTCCTCTGCGACGCCGGGATGTCCTGCATGATCTTGCGCGCCGCATCGACGTCCTTGTGCGGGAACACCTTGATGGCGGCCTTGCTCAAGCGCGCGCCGTCGATGATGCTGGCGTGATTCAGCTCGTCGGAGACGATCACGTCTTCCTTGGTCAACACCGCCGCCACGGTCCCCGCGTTTGCCGCGAAGCCGCTCTGGAACACGACGACCGATTCGACGTGCTTGAACTTCGCGAGCCGGCGCTCGAGCTCCATGTGCATTTCCATCGTTCCGGAAATAGTCCGGACCGCGCCTGACCCGACGCCGTACTTTTCGACCGCCTCAGTGGCGGCGTCGATCAATTTCGGATGCGTCGCCAGGCCGAGATAGTTGT
>DASUSZ010000342.1:0-7281 GCA_036374815.1 Vicinamibacterales bacterium
CGTTCGGGATAGCCTCGCGGATCCGTGCAACAAGGTCCAGGTATTGCTCGCGCGTATGCCGCCGCCTCATCAGTCCGAGCACGCGTGATGATCCGGATTGCACGGGGAGATGCAGATGTTTACAGACCTTCGGCAGATCGCGGACCGCGGCGATCAGCCGGTCGCTGGTGTGGCGCGGATGCGGGCTCGCGAAGCGAATCCGATCGATGCCCGAAATTTTGTGGACCGCTTCGAGCAATGCCGGGAAATCGCACGACGGATCGTCGGGCGCCTGGTAGTGATTCACGATCTGCCCGAGCAGCTGCACTTCGCGGCGGCCGCTGCCGGCGGCTTCCTGCACGTCAGCAAGGATCTCCGCCTTCGAGCGCATGCGCTCGTGGCCGCGCGTGTAGGGCACGACGCAGAAGGCGCAGAAGTCGTTGCAGCCTTCGATGATGGTCACGTAGGCGCGAACCGGATCGCCGCGGCGGACGATGCCAAGCGGGAACGAGGGTTCTTCGTACGGGTTGTCGATCGCGATCGCGGCTTGCGGCATGCGCCACGGCCGGCCGTTGGACTCGCGCTGCTGTTGCAGTTTCTGCGTCGCGAGCACCGGCAGCAGTTTCACTTGCTGCGTGCCGATCACAACGTCGACCACGCCTGCGGAGCGTTGAATCAGCTTGTCGCCTTCCTGCTGCGCCACGCATCCGGTGACGGCCACGATCGGATCGCGGCCGATCTCGCGGCCCATTTCCTTGAGCTCGCCGAGCCGCGTATAGAGCTTGTCCTCGGCGCGCTCGCGCACCGAGCAGGTGTTGATGACCACCAGGTCCGCGTCGGTGTCGACATCCGTGCGGTCGTAGCCCGCCGCCTCGAGGAGCCCGGCCATGCGCTCCGAGTCGTGGACGTTCATCTGGCAGCCGTAGGTTTCGATGAAATACTTCATTGCAAGGTCTTAAGGGCTTAGGGTCCCAGGGTCCTAGAAATAACAGGCTTATTTTGCGGACTTTCGCCTTTCGCCTTTCGCTTTCGCCTTTGGTCTCGCACCAGTGTTATCGAGCAGTTCGCGGGCGCTCTCCATCGCCTTCTCCCCCGCCGCCGCGCCGCCCATCATGCGCGCGATTTCAGCGGCGCGCTCTTCGCCTTCGAGACGCGTGACGCTGGTTACCGTGCGGCGGCCCTGGACCTTCTTCTCGATCAGGAAGTGGCTGCGGCCGCACGCCGCGATCTGCGGCAGGTGCGTGATACACAGCACCTGGAAACGATCGCCAAGCGATGCGAGCTTCTGCCCCACCACCGTGGCGACGCGGCCGCCGATGCCGGCATCGACTTCGTCGAAGATCAGCGTCTTCGCGGGTCCGGCGTCCGCGGCCGCCAGCGTCTTCAACGCCAGCATGACACGCGACAGCTCGCCGCCCGAAACGATCTTCGCCAGCGGCCGCAAGTCCTCGCCGACGTTCGGCGACAGGAACAGCTCGCCGCTGTCGATGCCGGCGTCGGCCCACTGCCCTTCCGCTTCCGACCTCGTCAACCGCACTTCGAAGCGCGTGCGTTCCATCGCCAGGTCGGCGAGCTCGGATTCGATCTGACGCGCGAACTTCGGCGCCGCCTGGTGCCGGCTCGCCGACAGCGTCCTCGCCGCGGCGAGAAAATTCTTTCCTGCCTCGGCGAGCTGCTGCTCGATTTCGCCGAGCGTCGACTGGCCGCCGGTCAGCGCGCGGTGCTCCGCAGCGAGACGATCGCGATGCGCGATCGCGTCTTCGAGCGTGCCGCCGTGCTTTCGCTTCAGCCGCTCGATTAACGCCAGCCGGTCTTCGACCTGCTGCAGCCGGCCGGGCGACGCATCGATGCCGTCGACGAAGTCACGAAGCGTAAAGGCCAGGTCCTCGAGCTGCGCCTTGATGCCGTCGCGCGCGTCCAGGTAAGGCGCGAAACGCGCATCGATCGCGGCCAGCTCTCCGACGCGCTTCCAGACGTGGCCAAGCTGCACCAGGGCCGCGGCCTCGCTGTCGTACAGCTCCGCGTAACTCTCGCCGCACAGACGCTGAATCGTGTCGGCGCTGCGCAGCAACTGCCGCTCGTTGGTGAGCGCCTCGTCTTCACCCGGGTGCAGGTTCGCCTTCTGCAGCTCGCCAAGCTGGAACTCGACGAGGTCGAGGCGCGCGGCACGCTCGCGATCGTCCATGCGGAGACGATCGAGCTGTTCGCGCAGATGACGAACCTGCGTGAAGGCCGCGGCAACCCTGGCGCGCTGCGATTCGTGGCCCGCCCACGCATCGAGCAGCGCGAGATGCTGCGCGGGATCGAGCAGCTGCTGATGCTCGTGTTGTCCGTGGAGCTCGACGAGGCGATTCGATAAATCCTTGAGGGCGGCCGCCGTCGCCAGTGCGCCGTTGATGAAGGCGCGGCTGCGTCCCTGCGACGTGATCTCGCGTCGCACGATCAGCTCGCTGCCATCTTCGGTCTCGAAGATCGCTTCAACCGTCGCTATGTCCTCACCGGTGCGAATGAGATCTTGCGTGGCGCGGCCGCCCAGCAACAGGCCGACCGCCTCGACGAGGATGGATTTTCCGGCGCCGGTCTCGCCCGTCAGAATGTTGAACGATTGTTCAAAATCGACGGCCACCGACTCGATCACCGCGAGGTTGCGGATGGCCAGGTACCGAATCATGGGGAATGCCTTCGACGAGCAGCCTGCCCGCCGAAGCCCTGGCGAAGGCGGGGAACTCTCATCGTATCATTGCTTTGACAGAATTTCCCATGGCGTGCTACGGTTGCACGAGTTACCGCGCTCTCCCAGCAGCGCATCCCCATGGAAACTAGGCTTTTGGAGGCTCTCAAGGGATGCCGTCTGCTCAGGGATCGACACAGGACTTTCTAAAACTAATTCTCGAAGCCAGTTTCATCGTCCAGGCCGTGATGGTGCTGCTTCTGCTTTTCTCCGTCATCTCCTGGGGAATCATTCTCTACAAGTGGTGGACGTTCCGAGGCATCGAAAAGGACTCGTCGACGTTCATCGACGTCTTCCGCAAGAGCGCCAAGTTCTCTGAAGTGCAGGCGGTCTGCCCGTCGCTCGCCTCGAGCCCGCTCGTGGGGATGTTCCAGGCCGGTTACGCGGAGCTCACGGCACAGCTGCGGCAGCCGCAAGCTTCCGCGGCCAGTCCCGGCACGCCCGCGCCGCGTCCAACTCTCAGGAGCATCACCGCGCTCGATCGCGCCTTGCTGCGCGCTTCGTCGATCGAAGTGAACAAGCTCGAGAAGAGGGTGATGTTTCTCGCGACCACCGCGAGCATCACGCCCTTCATCGGATTGTTCGGCACGGTGTGGGGAATCATGACCGCGTTCATGAACATCGGCCAGCAAGGCTCGACCGACCTCGCCGTCGTCAGCGGCCCGATCGCGGAAGCGCTGATCGCGACCGCCCTCGGCCTGTTCGCCGCCATCCCGGCCGTGTATTTCTACAACCACTTCACCTACAAGGTGAAGAACTACGCGTCGGAAATGGACGACTTTGCGCTCGAGTTCCTCAACATCTCGGAAAGGAATTTCGGCTAATGCCGAAGGTAATGGCGGCGGCGGAGTCGAACAACGGGCGGCGCCGCGGCCGCCGCGTCACGACTTCCCTGTCCGAGATCAACGTCATTCCGCTCGTCGACGTGATGCTCGTGCTGCTCATCATTTTCATGGTGGCGGCACCGATGATGCAAAAGGGCATCGAGGTGAACCTGCCGGTAACCCGGCGCGCCGACAAATTGACGAGCACCGAGCCGCTCTACGTGTCGATTCCGACATCGTTCCGACAGGATCGTCGCGTGTTCATCAACCAGGAGAGCGTGCCGATCGACGTGCTTGGTGAACGGATGCGTCAGGAGATGCGCGGCCGCAGCGACGATCAGGTGTACCTGCGCGGCGACGGCGAAGTGCAATTGCAGGAATTAATGGATGTGTTCGGCCGATTGAAGGAAGCCGGCGTCGTAAAGATCGGCGTCGTCGCGCAGGAGCGGCGAGCGCAGTAGCTGATACGACATGGATGCTGTCTCCGAAGTTCTGATCGCGCGTGCCCCGAAGCGCGACCCGATGACGTCGATGATCGGCGCGTCGGTGCTGGCGCACTTCGGCGTCCTGATGGCGTTCGTGCTCCTGCCCGCGTCGTGGTTTGGCGCGAAGGAAGAAGTGCCGGAAACGATCATGCAGATTAGCCTCGGCGGACCGGTCGGACCCGATAAGAGCGGCGCCGCAGTGCTGGGCGGCCGGTCGATCCAGCAAGTGACCGAATCCAAGCGGGCGATCGAGCCGGTGCGTCCGCCGGCGGCGAAAACTCCGGAGATGATCGAGCCCACGAAAGCGCCGCCAAAGAAGACGCCGCCGAACAAGGCTGACGCGAAGGATCCGCGGAGCACGAAGCCGACGGTCGGCAAGGAGATCCAGAAAGGGCCTGCCGTTGCGGAGACGGGTGCCAAGGGCATGGGGTTTGGTCTTTCACAGGGCGGCGGCGGCGCGGGCGGCCACCTCGAAGTGACTGACTTCTGCTGCCCGGAATACCTGGTAACCATGTCGACGCTGATTCGGCGGAACTGGAACAGCCAGGTGGGCGCGGTCGGACGTACGCATCTGCGGTTCGTGATTCAGAAGGATGGCCGCATCGTCGACATCACGATCGAGCGGTCGAGCGGTGTCGAGACGATGGATTCGTTCGCGCGCCGCGCGTTGATGCTGACGAAGCTGCCGCCCCTGCCGCCGGGTTACGCAGAGTCGGCTCTGGCCGTGCACCTTTATTTCGATTACACGCGTTGAGAGAACTAGATGCCTAACTACTCTGTCCGTTCGAAGGCGATTGTTGCGGCGATGGTCGCGGCATCAGCGGTGCTCGCAGCCCAGCAACCGGCACCGCAACCGCCGCAGGAAAAACCGCAGACGACCGTCGGCATCACCCTGACCGGTGAAGGCGGCGCGCAAACCAGGCTCGCGGTGCCGGATCTGCTGGCGTTGTCTACCGACCGCGAAACGACCGAGGCGGCGCGCACGATCGGTCAGGTGCTGTGGGACGACCTGAATTACGAGCGCGAGTTCTACATGATTCCGCGCGATACCTATAAGAGCATTCCGCCGGCGCCGTCGATCTCGACGATTCCCTTCGAACGGTGGCGCGAGCTCGGCGCCGATGGCGTGGTGATTGGCACGGTGCAGAAGGTCGCGACCGGCATCAGAGTCGAGCTGCGGCTGTATAACGTTCGCGCGCAGCAGTCGATCTTCGGACGCGAGTACACCGGGTCGGCGGCAAACCCGCGTCTCTACGCGCACACGATGTCGGACGAAATTCACGAGTCGCAGCGCAGCCTGCGTGGCGTCGCGCGCACCAAGCTGACGTTCTCCTCCGATCGCAATCGTGAGCCCGTCGTTGGGACCGTCGAGAAGCGCGAAGTCAAAGAGGTTTACGTCAGTGACTACGACGGCGCCAACGCACGCCGCATCACGATCAATCGCACCCTCAACATCACGCCGGCGTGGTCGCCGGACGGACGCTCGATCGCGTACACCTCGTATCGATCGGGCGTGCCCGACATCCTGATCTCGAACATCTATGCCGGCACGATGGAACAGCCGTCGAAAGGCAGCGGCCAGAACTGGCTGCCGGTGTTCTCGCCCGATGGATCGAAGATCGCGTTCACATCGAATCGCGACGGCAACCCTGAGCTCTACGTGATGAACCGCGACGGCTCGGACGTGCGCCGGCTCACCAACAATCCGGAGATTGATACGTCGCCGACGTTCTCTCCGTCAGGAACGCAGATCGCGTTTGCATCGGGCCGCTCAGGGACGCCGCAGATCTACGTCATCGGCGTGGACGGTGCGGGATTGCGGCGTATCTCACAGGAGTCATACGCCGATCGTCCGACGTGGTCGCCGGCGCCCTACAACGAGATCGCGTTCACCGCGCGCACCGGGCCCGGATTCGACATCAAGATCCTGAACATCGGCACCGGCGAAACGCGGCAGATCACGTTTGGCGAAGGCACCAACGAGAGCCCGGCATGGTCGCCCAACGGGCGCCATCTGGCGTTCTCGTCGACGCGCGCGGGACGCCTGCAGATTTTCACGGTCGATCGCGACGGACGCAATCTCCGGCAGATCACGAGAGAAGGCAACAACCAGACTCCGCACTGGTCCCAGTAGGGTTCAGGGGTTCAGGGGTTCAAGGTTCAAAAGGTTCAAAAGGGTTCAAGCGGTACAAGGGTTCAGAGGTCAGTCATGAGACGAGAGTCGAAAGCGCTAATCGTTCTGGTGATCCTGCTCACGATGGTCGTGGCGGCGTGCAACAAGGGAAACAAACCACCGGTGGCGCGGCCGATGCCGCCGCCGGATGTGACTGCCGGCGGCGCGGCGGAGACGGCACCTCCCCCGCCGCCCAAGCCGATCATGGAGCCGGCGATCGTTCCGCCGCTGCCGGATGAAGACGCGATTGGATCGAAGTCGCTCGACGATCTGAATCGCGACTCGCCGCTGCGGCCGCTGTTCTTCGCGCTCGATAGCTCCGATGTCGGCGCCGAAGGCCAGCAGGTGCTGCAGGCGAACGCCGCGGTGCTGAAGAAGTACCCCAACATGACGATCACCATCGAGGGGCATTGCGACGAGCGCGGCACGGCCGAATACAACCTGGCGCTCGGCGAACGGCGCGCGCTGGCTGCCAAGAACTACCTGGTCTCGCTCGGAATCTCCGCGGACAAGGTGAAGACCGTCAGCTACGGCAAGGAATTCCCGTTCGACCCCGGTCACGACGACGCGGCGTGGGCGAACAATCGCCGCGCGCATTTCGTGATCACGGCAAAGTAAGATGGGCGTATGAGCATCAAGGGGCTTGGGGCCTGGGGCCTGGGACTTCTGGTGCTGGCGCTCGGCGCCAGCCCGGCCGCGGCGCAGTCGCAGCGTGAACGCCAGATGATGGCCGACCTGCGGATGCTGCAGGAACAGACGCAGCTGCTGCAGCAGCAGCTGACCGCCGCGATCGAGCAGCTCAATACCACGCTCAAGACGATCAACTCGCGCATCGACGACCAGAACGCGGCGACGCGCAAGTCGTTCGCCGATCAGAAGCTGGCGACCGATCAGTTTGGCGGCGACCTTCGCATCGTGCGCGAGCGCATCGACGAGAACACCGTGCGCATCACCAGCCTCGCGCAGGAAGTCGAGGCCCTGCGGCTGGCGATTCCACAGTTCCCCGCCGGCGTCGTCCCGCCGTCGGCCGCGGATCCGTCAGGCGCGGCGCCTGGAACGACGACCGATCCGGCGCCCGGCGCTCCGGCG
>DASUSZ010000343.1:0-9125 GCA_036374815.1 Vicinamibacterales bacterium
AAGATGCGCGCACGCGTTGCTCGACGCTCTCGATCAACGTGTCGTCGCCGAACACCATCACCACGCGCGCCTCGGGAAGCCGGGGCAGCGCGCGCTCGAGGCCGTCGAGCACCGTCAGCGGATCCTTGTTGGTCGTCAGCCGTCCCACCCACAGGATCAACGGCGCGCCGCTTGCGGCGATGGCCGTTCGGGCGCGATCGCGTGCGACGTCGCGGATCGTCGTGCTGGCCTCGACGATCTCGAGGATGCGCTGATTGCCGAGCACGCCGGCCGCCCGCCACGGCTCGGCCTGTTCAGCCGCGGTGAACGAAATTGCGTCCGCGGCGGCGAGGCCGCCTTTCCAGCGCTGGCGCTGCCACAAGCCGACCAGCCCCGAGCCGCGAATCGGAAATTCTCCGCCGTGATGCTGCACGACGATCGCGGTGCGCGGTCCGCACTGCGCGCGAATCGATGCCACGAGCTGCGGAAAGATCAGCCCCTTCACGTGCACGACATCGGCGGCCTGCTTCACAACGGCATCGACAAAGGGGTTCGGCGCGCCCTTGGTCGACAGCCACGGCGGCTCCTTATCGGGTACGAACTCGTAGCGCGCTCCGTCACGCTCGATCGACGCCGCGGTGTGGAAGCGCTGCACCACCGAAACCTCGGCGCCCGCGCCAACCACGGCAGTGCTCCATTCCGTCAGCGTGCGATACAGATCGAGAAGGGCGGCGGGAGTTTTGGCGGCCGGGTCGTACACCGCATTGGCCTGGACGATCCGCACACCGGTATCTTTTCAGATTTCTGACCCCTCCTGGCAGACGGCGGATGTATTCTCGACAGACTCCTTCCTCGTGGCGAAAACCCTCACCTCGATTGTCTTGCCGTCTGCCGCCGCGCGTCTCGACGCGGCCCGGGCGCGGCTGGCCGGCGCCGCGCCGCCGCTGCTGGTGATTGCGGCGACGCGGGCCGCGGCCGACGAATTCGCGTTTTCGATCGCGCACCAAAGCGGCGCAACCTTCGGCGTCACCCGCTCCAGCGTCGCCGAGCTGGTGGCGCGTCTGGCCGTGCCCGCGCTCGCGCGCAAGGGTCTCACGCCGAGCGCGCCGCTCAGCGACGAAGCGGTCTCGGCGCGAATCACGCACGACTTGCTGACTGCAGACGCGTTGCAGTACTTCGCGCCGGTCGCCGCGATGCCCGGATTTCCCCGCGCGCTCAGCCGCACGCTCGGCGAGCTGCGCATGGCCGCGATCGAGCCTTCGCGCATCGGCGGCCACGATGCCAACGCGGATCTCTCCGCGCTGCTCGAGCGCGCGATCGAGGAACGCGAGCGCGCCGGCGCGGTG
The DNA here is from genome assembly GCA_036374815.1 of Vicinamibacterales bacterium. Classification (GTDB taxonomy): domain Bacteria; phylum Acidobacteriota; class Vicinamibacteria; order Vicinamibacterales; family UBA2999; genus 12-FULL-67-14b. Next base: position 1,326 of record DASUSZ010000343.1, read on the forward strand.
GATTACCCCGCGATGCTGGCGACCGCGACGAGCCAGTTGCGATCGAATCCTGATCTCCTCGCCGACAAGACGATTGTGCTGCTGGACATTGCGATCGGGTCCGAAGCCGAAGCGTCGTTCATCAAGGCAGTGGTCGCGACGGCAGGATCGGTGGTGGCGACCGTGCCGACCGCCGACCGCGCCACGCTTGCTCATCTGAGCTTTGCACCCGACGCACCTGATGCAGCCGCGGCACCCGCCGCACTGGCGCGCTTGCAGCGCTACCTGTTCGCAGACGACTCGCCGCCGCAAGGCGAGACCGATCAGTCGGTCGTGCTGTTTTCGGCGCCGGGCGAGGGCCGCGAAGCGATCGAGATCGCACGCCGGCTGTTGCAGGAGGCGCGTCGCGGCGTGCCGTTCGACGAGATGGCGATCCTGCTGCGCGCGCCGCAAACCTACCTTGGCGTTCTCGAGCACGCGCTCGATCGCGCGGGCATTCCGGCGTGGTTCCATCGCGGCACCCGCCGCCCCGATCCGGCCGGCCGCGCCTTGCTCGCCCTGCTGGCGTGCGCCGACGAGGATCTGTCGGCGCGGCGGTTCGCGGAGTACGTGTCGCTGGGCCAGGTGCCGCTCAGCGAAGCCGGCAATGCCGATCTGTGGTCGCCGCCCGCCGACGACATTGTCGAAGCGGTGCTGCCGCTCGACGCGCGCGCCGTCGACGTGCAGCCGGAGGAAGAAGCGGCGACGCAGGCGGCGCGCGGCGAATCCGAGCGCGATCTTGCCGGCACGTTGCGTGCACCGTGGCGCTGGGAAGAATTGATCGTTGAAGCGAAGGTGATGCACCACCTCGATCGCTGGCGCAAGCGCCTGCGCGGGCTCGAGCACGAATACGATCGACGCATCCGCGAAGCCGGCTCCGAGGATCCGGACGCCTCGCGCGTGCGCGCGCTCAGCCGCGATCGCGAACAGCTCAGGGCCCTGCGCGCGTTTGCCGAGCCGATTCTCGAGGAGATGGCCGACTGGCCGAAGGCGCAGGTCTGGGGTGAATGGCTCACAGCGCTGACGCAGCTGGCGCCGCGGGTCATCGCGAAACCCGAGCGCGTGCTGCGCGTGCTGCGCGAGCTGGCGCCGCTGTCGGCGATTGGGCCGGTCAGCCTGCACGAAGTCCGCGACGTGCTGACACCGCGCCTGTCGACGCTCACGCACGAGCCGCCGCGCCGCCGGCATGGCCGCGTCTTCATCGGCACGCCGTATGCGGCGCGTGGGCGATCGTTTCGCGTCGCGTTCGTGCCCGGCCTCGCCGAGCGGATGTTCCCGCAGCGCATTCGCGAAGACGCGTTGCTGCCCGATCGGCGTCGAGAGCTGATCGACCCGGCCCTGGCCACGCAAACGCGACGGGCGGCGGAAGAGCGGCTGCAATTGGCGCTGGCCGTCGGGGCGGCGTCAGAGAAGCTCTATGTGTCGTACCCGCGCGTCGAGCTGAACGAATCGCGGCAACGCGTGCCGTCGTTTTACGTGCTCGACATCGCGCGGGCGATCGAAGGGCACATCCCGCCCGCATCGGCGCTTGCCACCCGCGCGTCCGAGGCCGGCGGCGCCACGCTCGCATGGCCGGCCCCGCTCGTGCCCGACACCGCGATCGACGACTTCGAACACGATCTCTCGAACATGGCGGCGCTGCTCCGCAACACGTCCGAGAGTGCGAAAGGCCGCGCGCGTTATTTGTACGAGCTCAGTCCCGAGTTGCAGCGATCGCTCTCGTCGCGCTGGTTGCGCTGGCATCGCAGGCAATGGGAACCCGCCGACGGCATCGTGCGGTCGACGGACGCCACCAAAGCCGCGCTCGCCGCGCAGCGCCTGGGCGCGCGGCCGTATTCGTTGACGGCCTTGCAGCGTTACTCGGCCTGTCCCTATCAATTCCTGATGGCCGCGGTGTACCGCCTGGCGCCGCTCGAGGAACCGGCGCCGCTGCAGACGATGGATCCGTTGACGCGCGGCGATCTGTTTCACCAGATGCAGGCGTCGGCGCTAGGCCGGTTGCAGGCGGACGGCTTGCTGCCGCTCTCGGCGGAGACGCTGCCTGCCGCGCAACAGCGACTCACCGCGGCGATTCGCGAAGTGCACGACCGCGAATACGATCGCCTCAATCCCGCCATCGAGCGCGTGTGGCAGGACGAAATCGGCGCGATGACGCAGGATCTCCGGTTGTGGCTCGACAAGCTGGCCGAAGAAGGCGCGCAGTGGACGCCCGAGCGATTCGAGTTCGCCTTTGGCCTGCCCGACATGGAAGGCCGCGACGCGCACAGCACGATCGAGCCGGCGCTCGTCGATGGGCGGTTCAAGCTGCGCGGATCGATCGACATGATCGAGCGGCACCGCACCACGAAGTTCCTTCGCGTCACCGATCACAAGACCGGCAAGAACCGCACGCAAGCGGGCAAGACCGTCGTGGACGGCGGCCGCGTATTGCAGCCGGTGGTGTACGGCCTCGCACTCACGGCGTTGTTTCCTGACGAGACCGTCTATTCCGGCCGGCTGTTCTACTGCACCACCGCGGGCGGCTTTCACGATTACGAAATCCCGCTGCTGGGCGAGGCGCCGAAACGCGGCATCGAGGTGCTGGAGATCATCGATCGCGCGATCGACCACGGCATGCTGGCGGCCCGGCCGGCAGTGAAAGCCTGCGAGTGGTGCGATTTCCAGATCGTGTGCGGCAGCCAGGAAGAGCGGCGGACCCGGCGCAAGGACGCGAAGCTCTTCGCGGATCTCGACGCGTTGCGAGGCATGCCATGAGCCGCCGCGGCCGGCGCATCGCCGAGAATCGCGAGCTGATCGCGCGCGAGCTCGACAAGACGCTGATCGTGGAGGCCGCGGCGGGCACCGGCAAAACCACCGAGCTCGTCGCTCGCATCGTCGCGTTGATCGCAGAGCAGCGCGCCACGATTGGACAGATCGTCGCCGTGACGTTCAGCGAAAAGGCGGCGGGCGAGTTGAAGCTGCGCCTTCGCGAGGAGCTCGAGCGCGCGCGATCGACGGCCGATGGCTCGTCCTCGTCCAGCGCGTTACTGGACGCCGCCGTCCACGATTTCGAAGAAGCGCACATCAGCACCATCCATACGTTCTGCGCCGACCTGCTTCGCGAGCGCCCGGTCGAGGCCTGTGTCGACCCCGCGTTCGCGGTGCTGACCGACACGCAGGCGGATCGGTTGTTCGAAGAAGGCTTCGCCGCGTGGCTGCACGAGCAGCTCGGCAAACCCGACGAAGGCGTGCGCCGCTCGCTGCGCCGTCCCGTCAAGTGGCGTTTTGATGATGACAACGAGGATGGGCCGATCGAGCGGCTGCGCTCGGCGGCGCGCGGCCTGCGTGAGTGGCGCGATCACGACGCGCCGTGGCGGCGGCCCTCGTACGATCGCAAGGGCGAGATCAAGCGGCTGACCGCGAAGCTGAAGGCCTTCGCCGATCTGACCGCACAGCCGATCAAGCGCGACGACAAATTGTCGGTGTCGACCGCACTGGCGCGGCAGACGAGCCAGGATCTCGAGCGGCAGCGGCGAATGGTCGGCGACATGGTGCCCGAAGGCATCTGGGACGGCTGGGAGGCGGCGCTGGTCGCTCTCGCCGAGAATCGTGATTTCGCCAACCCGAAGAAAGGCACCGGGGCGGCGTTCGCGATTGGCGTCACTCGCGACCAGGCGCTCGCGGCGCACGCCGAGCTGCTGCAGTCGTCGCGTGACTTCCGCAATACCGCCGATGCCGATCTGGCGGCGCTGCTGCACGCGGAAATGCAGGACTGCCTGCAGCGCTATGAATCACGCAAGCACGCAGCGGGCGCGCTGGACTTTCTCGATCTGCTGATCAAGGCGCGCGATCTGGTCTGCAACAACGACGACGTGTGCCGGGAATTCCGCGAGCGTTTCCGCGTCATTCTCGTCGACGAGTTCCAGGACACCGATCCGCTGCAGGCGCAGCTGCTGCTGTGCCTGGCCGGCGACGGCGCGGGCAAGGTCCGCCCGGGAGCGCTGTTCATCGTTGGCGATCCGAAGCAGTCGATCTACCGCTTTCGCCGCGCCGATGTTGGAGCCTATCGCCGCATTGCCGACGATCTCGGCGAGAGTGGCGCCACCGCCGTCACGCTGCAGACGTCATTTCGCAGCGTGCCGCCGATTCAGCACTTCGTGAATGCCGCATTCGATCAGGACATGAACGGCGATCGCGAGGCGCTGCAGGCTGAATACGTGCCGCTGCTGCCGCATCGGCCCGACGCGCCCGAACAGCCGTCCGTGATCGCGCTGCCGATCGCGTATCCGTACGGCAAGAGCCTGTACGGCCCGCCGCAGGTGACCCAGGCGGCGCTCAACGACGGCCAGCCTGGAGCAATCGGCGCGTTCGTGGCCTGGATGATCTCGGATGAATGTTCGTGGACCGTCCCAAGAGGAAACGGCCGCGAGAAGATCAAGGCCAGCGACGTTTGCCTGCTGTTCCGGCGCTTCATGCATTTCGGCCGCGACATCACGCGCGGCTACGTGGAGGCGCTCGAGGCGCGAGGCATTCCGCACCTGCTCGTCGGCGGCAAGACATTTCACGAGCGCGAGGAAGTCGATGCCGTTCGAACGGCGCTGACCGCCATCGAATGGCCGGAAGACGAGCTGTCGGTTTACGCGACGCTGCGCGGGCCGTTGTTCGCCATCGGCGAGGAAGAGCTGCTCGAATACCACTCGATCGCGCGCGCCTTCCACCCCTACCGGTCGCCGCAGGATCTGCCGGAGCGCCTGCTTCCCGTGCGCCAGGCGTTGACCGCGCTCAAAGCACTTCATGGCGCGCGCAATCACCGGCCCGTGGCCGACACCATCGGCCGCTTGATCGCGATGACGCGCGCTCACGCCGGCTTCATCCTGTGGCGGGGCGGCGAGCAGGTGCTTGCGAACGTGCTGCACATTTCCGATCTCGCCCGCCGCTACGAGATGGAGGGCGGCCTGTCGTTCCGCGGCTTCGTCGACATGCTGCACGACGCGTCGACCCGCGCCGACTCGCCCGAAGCGCCGATCCTCGAAGAGGGCAGTGAAGGCGTGCGGCTGATGACGGTCCACAAGGCAAAGGGACTCGAATTTCCGGTGGTCGTGCTTGCCGATATCGCCTGCAAGCTCAGTCTCGAAGACGCGTCGCGATATCTCGATCCGGAGAAGAAGCTGTGTGCCGTTCGCATCGGCGGCTGGTCGCCGCTCGATCTCCAGGAACACAACGACGAAGAAGCCAGGCGCGACGAAGCCGAGGGCGTCCGGCTTGCCTACGTGGCGGCAACGCGTGCGCGCGACATTCTCGTGGTGCCCGCCGTTGGCGACGGTCCCTACCAAAAGGGCTGGGTCCGGCCGCTCAATCGCGCGCTCTACCCGCCTCGCGCGCAGTGGCAATCACCCGAACCGGCGCGAGGTGTGCCGCTGTTCAAGGGCAAGACCACGATCATGCCCGACGCGCGCGCGGATGGCCAGCCCGTCGACGACACGATTCGCCCCGGCACCTACCTGCTCACCGATCCGGGTAGCGGTCAGCAGTACTCGGTCGTGTGGTGGGATCCGCTGTTATTGCAGGACACACCCGATGATGCGCGAGGGCTGCGACGCGAAGAGTTGATCTCGAAGACCGCCGCGGCCGAAGACGTGGCCGCCGATCGCGCGAATTACGATGCATGGCGCGAACAACGCGCCGCCACGCAAGCCGCCGGCGCGAAGGCCTCGTTGCGCGTGCTCACGGCGACGGAATTGGCGGAGGCGGGTGAACGCAATGTCGATCAAATCACCATCGAGGATGCGGGCTTCGGCGTGCTGCGTCCGTCGGGTAAACGATTCGGCACGCTCGTCCACGCGGTGCTGGCGACGCTCCCGCTGAACGCGACGCCCGACGAAGCGCGCGAACTCGCGGCGCTGCATGCCAGGCTGTTCGGCGCGCCGGATGATGAACGGGATGCGGCTGCGGGTATTGCGATCAAGCTGCTCGCGCACCCGCGATTCGATTCGGCTCGCGCCGCGGCCAAAGCGGGCAAGCGGGTGTGGCGCGAGGCGCCGGTCTCGCTCCGCGTCGACCCTTCGACGTCGATCAGGGCAGGCGACTCCATGGCGGAGACGATGCTCGTTGACGGCCAGATCGACCTCGCCTACGAAACTGACGCCGGCTGGGTGATCGTCGACTTCAAGACGGATATCGAGATTGCTTCAGCGCAGGATGCCTACAAGCAGCAGGTTGCACTGTACGTCGATGCGGTCAAACGCGCGACCGGGCAGCCGGCTACCGGGGTGTTGCTCCGTGTCTGATCGCAAGCCCGTAGCCCGCAAGCCCGCAAGCCCGAAGGAGCGTATGCAGCGTATTTGTGTCTTCTGTGGATCGAGCCTCGGCAACAATCGTGAGTACATCGACTTTGCTGAAACGCTCGGCCGGCTGCTGGCTGCAAAAAAGATCGGCCTCGTTTACGGCGGCGGCAACGTCGGCCTGATGGGCGTGATTGCCGACGCGGCGATCGCTGCCGGCGGGGAAGTGATTGGCGTCATTCCTCAATCGCTCAAGGACCGCGAAGTGGCGCACACCGGCGTCAGGGACCTCCGCGTCGTCGACTCGATGCACACGCGCAAGGCGATGATGGCGGATCTGTCGGATGCGTTCATTGCGATGCCCGGCGGCGTCGGCACGTTCGAAGAGATCTTCGAGGCGATCACCTGGACGCAGCTTGGCGTGCATCGCAAACCGTGCGGCTTTCTGAATGTCGGCGGCTTCTACACGCCGCTCATCGCGTTCATCGACCAGGCGGTCAGCGAAGGATTCATCAAGCCCATCCACCGCAGCATGATCGTCGTGGACGATGTTCCCGAGCGGCTGGTTGATTCGCTGGCGAAGATGGATCTTCCCGACGTACCCAAGTGGATACGCCGGGAAGAAACGTAGCGTTCAGAGGTTCACGGGTTCAAAGGGTTCACGGTTCAAAAGTTCAGTCGCACGCCGAACCGCGCCACGCGCGGCGCCAGCACTTCCTCGACGAAGTTCGCGCGCGTCGAGTTCATTTGATCTTCGCGGCCGAGCACAACGTTCGAGTTCAGCACGTTGAAGAGATCGAACGCCGCCGCCCACTTGGTGCGGCCGAACGTGAACTGCTTTTCCACCCGCATATCGAGCTGGTAGAAGTTGTCGTAGCGGACGTCGCCCCAGCGGTCGATGTCGACGTTGACGGTGCCAATGCCGCCGGTGCGGCTCGGTGACAGCAGATAGCGGTTGAACGGATATCCCTGGCGGGCGTTGAAGAAGCCGGAGATGCCGATGTCCTGCCACGGCAGCACGTAGAGGCCAGACAGCTTGCCAATCCAGCGCGCGTTTGACGTGCCCGTCTGCGCGCCATCGAGCAGCGCAACGTCCGTCGGGTCCTGGTAGCTCGCATCAGGCGCGACGTAGTGATACGTAGTCGACTGGATGTTGGCGCTGGCGTTCAGCATCCATCGTTCGCTGAAGCGCTTTTTCGCCGTCATTTCGAGACCGTGATAGCGGCGCGTCCGCTCGGCGTTGCGGCGGATCTGCTGCGCCGGCTGCTGGAACGGCAGCTGGAAGTAGGTCACGGTGTAGGACGGCTCGGTGCATGCCGTGCTGAGGCAGTTGGCCGTGAACGTCACCGGCACGTAGTCGGACGCGCTGACGCCGACCGTGGCCGTGTAGTTTTCGTAGTCATACATATTGCGGAAGATGTAGGCCGCGCCAACCCCGAAGTTCGACATCAGCTCGCGCTCGATCCCGACCGAGAACTCGTTGGTGCGGTCGTTGCGGAGATTCGGATCGACCGTGGTGGCG
>DASUSZ010000344.1:0-5598 GCA_036374815.1 Vicinamibacterales bacterium
CGGCTGCAGGCCGCTCTGCACGATATAGGAGTTGCCGACGATCTCGCCGAGCTGCACGGGTTTCTGTTTCGCGACAAGCCCCGATGCACCCGATGCACCTGAGCCACCGGCTTTCTCCGCAACGAACGCAAAGAATTGCGCGTTGACGCGGATCACCGCCGTCACCGGCACCGTCAATCCCGGCGTCGTCGTCCAGACAATCCGCGCGCGCACGAATTGATCGGCGCGAAACTGTCCGCGGCCCTCGACGAGCTGGGTTTTGGCCAGCACCGACTGCGTGCCGGTGTCGACGCTTGGCGACACGAACGTGATGTGATTGGTGGCGAGCACCTGCCCGCGATCGTCGACGAGACGCACCGGCAGGCCGACCTTCAACTGCGCCGCCTGCTGCACCGGCACGTTGATGTAGACCTCGAGCACATCGTTCTCGTTGACGGTCGTCAGCTCGGTTGCGCGAGTGACGCGATCGCCGACGTTCACCGGGACGTCACCGACGGTGCCGGCGATTGGCGACGTGACCCGGTAGTAACTGAGCTGGCTGCGCTGCTGGCGGATCTGCTCGTCGAGGACCTTCAACTGCGCTTCGGCCGCGCGCAGCTGCGCTTCGAACTGCTCCACTTCGCGCTGGCTGATCGCGCCGGCCTTCAGCAGCGTTTGATTTCTCTGCACCTGTTGCCGCGCGAACTCGACATCGGATTCGCGCGCGGGACGCATCGACTCGAGCGACGACATCGCGGCCTGTTGCGGCGCCGAATCGATCTCGAACAACACCGCGCCGCGTTCGACGTTCTGACCCGAGCGGACTGCAACGCGAGTGATCGAGCCTTCGACTTCGGGATTAATCGTGGCCGACCGTCGCGACTTGAGTGAAGCGACGTATTCGGAGGTTTGCTCGACGCTCTCCGCCGTCAGCGTGACGATTTCAACTGGCATAGGCGGCGGTCCGCCGCCCGGCGCTCGCCCACCCTGACCTTGCGGTTGTTCGCCCCCGCAGGCTGCCACGACTAGGCCCATCGCCATGAGCGAATAAACGGCGAATCTCTGGCGCGTTTCTGAAGAAAGTTCGGCGGTGGGCATAGTGAAGCTCATGGGTAGACGAGAACCAGGAAGTCGGAAGAAAGCGAACAGAAACTATAACAGACAATAGTGTCAGATGCAGGAGACGTTCCGCGGTTTCAGCCGCGGGTTGTATTCGAACTGGTTGTGGCACAAGCCGCTGCAATTGCTGATCGATGCCGGTGAAGGCCTTCAACTCGCACTGGGTTCCAACGTCTTCTCGCCTTCGCTACTCGCCATCACTCATGGTCATTCCGATCACGTGCTCGGCCTGGCTGGGTTCCTGGCTGCGCGAAAGTTCGGCAAGGGCGCAACCGACAAGCCGCTGACCATCGTGTTTCCCGAGGGGTCGGTCGGTGTGCAGGCGGTGCGCGAGTACCTCGGACGCGCCTACGCTGACGTGATCTTCCCGATCAACTGGATTGCCGCCGCTCCCGGGACGTCGGTGCCTCTCGGCAAGAACAAGCACATCGAAGCGATCACCGTGCGTCATACGTCGAACGAAGTCGCGCTCGGCTACCGGGTCATCGAGGCGCGTAAACGTCTGAAGCCGCAATTCGCATCAATGCCGCAGGCGGATATCGAGGCCGCGGCGCGCCAGGGCGGCCGTGACGATCTCCTCGAAGACGTGCGCCACATCGTCTTTGCGCACTCAGGCGATGCGATGCCGATCGATGCATCGGTGGTGACCGACGCCGACGTGCTCGTCCACGATGCAACGTTCCTCAACGAGCCCGATCGCCGCGAGCCGATTCACGCGACGACAGAAGAGGCGATCGATGTGGCCAGGCGGGCCAACGTCAAGGCGCTGGTGCTGTATCACCTGTCGATCCGCTACGACCGCGCGACGGCCATCCCCGCGCTGCGGGCGCAAGTCGCCGCGAGCGGCTTCGCCGGCGAGTGCTGGCTGCTGGATGAAGACGCGTTCGTGCCGCTTTCCTAGAGCGGTGCGATAGAATTGGCAGCTTGTGAGTAGCCTCAGCCGGCAGGACGTACAGCGCATCGCGGATCTGGCTCGCCTCGAGCTGACTACCGAGGAGCTCGATCTGTTCACCAAACAGCTTGGCGACATCCTCGCTTATGTCGAACAGATTCGTTCGCTCGACACAACGGGCGTCGCGCCGACGTCGCAGGTCCTCAATCGGCCCGTCGATCGTGACGACGTGCCGGGACCAACGCTGTCGCGATCGGAACTGCTCGGCAACGCGCCAGATGCCGCGCTCGAGTCCGGCCTGTTCAAAGTGCCGCGCGTGATTGGATGAAGATGTCGGCACGTGAGCTGGTAAGAGACATCAAGGACGGCAAGACCACGGCGCGGGCGACCGTCGAACAGTCGCTCGATCGCATCAAGCAAGCCGAGCCCAGGCTGTCGGCATTCAACACCGTGATCGCCGAGCGCGCCATCGAGCGCGCCAAGGCGCTCGATTCGAAGAAGTCCTCCGGCCCGCTCCACGGCGTGCCGATCGCGATCAAGGACAACATCTGCACCGTCGGCGTGCCGACGACGGCGTCTTCGAAAATCCTGGCAGGCTTCGTGCCACCTTACAACGCGACCGTCGTCGAGCGGCTCGAGAGCGCCGGCGCGATCATCGTCGGCAAGACCAACCTCGATGAATTCGCGATGGGATCGTCGACGGAGAATTCGGCGCTCGGGCCGTCGAAGAATCCGTGGGATGTGACGCGCACGCCCGGCGGATCGAGTGGCGGCTCCGCGGCGGCTGTCGCTGCGCGGCTGGTGCCGCTCGCGCTCGGATCGGATACCGGCGGGTCGATTCGCCAGCCGGCCGGCCTCTGCGGCGTCGTCGGCTTCAAGCCCACCTACGGACGCGTATCGCGTTACGGGCTGCTCGCCTTCGCTTCCTCGCTCGATCAGATCGGTCCGTTTGCGACGACAGTCGATGATGCGGCGCTGCTGTTTTCGGTCATCGGCGGATTCGACGCGCACGACTCCACGTCGTCTGCTGAAACGATGCCGGACCTGACGAGCGCACTGAGCGGGGACGTCAAGGGCTTGCGCATCGGCGTGCCGCGCGCGTTCCTCGGCGAAGGCGTCGATGCCGATGTTTTGCGCGCGTTTGAATCGGCGCTGGACACGCTCAAAGCCCGCGGTGCGTCGATCGTCGACGTCGATCTGCCGCACGCGGCCTATGGCATTCCGGTCTACTACTTGATCTGTACCGCCGAAGCTTCGTCGAACCTGGCACGCTACGACGGCGTGCGCTACGGCCTGCGCGCGAAGCTCGAGAAGGATGACGGGCTGCTGCAGATGTACGAGCGCACCCGCGACCAGGGTTTCGGCGCCGAGGTCAAGCGCCGCATCATGCTCGGCACCTACGTGTTGAGCGCGGGCTATTACGACGCGTATTACCTCAAGGCGCAGCAGGTCCGCACGCTGCTGCTGCAGGATTACCAGCGCGCGTTCGAGCGCTGCGACGTCGTGGCGACACCGACCACGCCGACACCGGCGTTCAAGCTTGGCGAGAAAACGAGCGACCCGGTGCAGATGTACTTGAATGACATCTTCACCGTCAGCGCGAACCTCACCGGCCTGCCGTCGATTAGCATCCCCTGCGGCTTCTCATCGTCGCGGTTGCCGATCGGGTTCCAGCTGACCGGCCGCGCGTTCGACGAGGCGACGCTGCTGCGAGCGGCGGATGCCTATCAGCGCGATACGAAATTCCATACCGAGGCACCCCCCTTCGTTGAAGCTTCGGGGGGCAAGCCCACGATCGCCTGATGGCCGTCGTCTTCACGCTGTGCGCTTTGTATGTCGCGTATTGCCTGGGGACCAATCCCGCCGGACCGTTCACCACGCCTGACTCGGAGCACTACCTGAATGTGTCGCCGATCGTTCCGCTCGGCTACCCGTTCTTCCTGAAAATCTTTGGCGCGCGCGGCGCAATCATCGCGCAGCCAATCCTGTTCGGCGCGGCGCTGGCGTGGCTGGGCCGCGAGATTGTCACACTAACGCGCAGCAGGTGGCTGGCGGTTGCGGTGATCCTCGGATCGATCGCGTTGCCGCAGATCCGCGAGTTTCACGCGTCGATCCTCTCCGAGTCGTTGTTTCTGTCGCTGCTGGTCGTGTTCCTGGCGTGCTGCGTCCGATTCGCGTATCACCCGACATGGCACTTGATGGTGGTCGTCGCGATCACCGCCGGGCTGAACGCCACCGTGCGCCGCACCGCGTTCGCGCTGCTGCCGGTAATGCTGCTGATGGTGCTGGTGCAGCGCCACAAGCTGCGCGGATCTCATCCTGCCTTGTTCTTCGTGGCGGCGCTGGCGCCATTTCTCGTGATTGTCGGATCCGAGCAAGCCGCCGCGCCGCTCGTGCATGCGGGCAAGGCGTCGAGCCTGATGGGCCGGCACATGTTCGCCAAGGCGGCGTTGATCGACGCGGCGCCGGCGCCCGCGCCCGCCAAGGTTACGGCGGGGCAAGCCGCGGGTGGCGACGAGGTGCGACGCAAACTCGACGAACATCTTCAAAATGATTACGCGCCGATTCGCGCCTTCCTCGCGTCGGCGCCGCCGGACGTGCGGGCCGTGCTGGCGATGTATTACGAGACCTGCCTGCAGGGCGGCTGCGTCGATCGCTCGCGCGCCTTGATGCCCGGCGTCGACGAATCGCGGCAAACGGAAACGATGGGCGCCGCGGCCACGGCACGGATTCGGCGAGCGCCGTTCGCGTTTGCGATGTTGACGGCGATGAACTATCAGTCGCTGTGGACCATCGATCGGCTGCGCCACCCGGAGCGCGCCGCTGCGCTCACCGCATTCGTCGCCGCGCATCGTCCGATGCCGTTCGAAGATCTCGCCTTCTCGCTCGAGCCCGGCGAACCGTTCGTGTTCAACGGCTTGGAACGGGTGCGCTACCTGCAGTGGGTGATGTCGGCGGTTGCGATCTGGACGCTGGCCATCGCGGTCGTCGGCATCTATGCCGCGATTCGACGGCGCGAGTTGCCGCCGCTCGTCACCATCGCCGCGTCATCGGCGCTGGCCGCGCACAGCTGTCTGCTGCTGACGGCGCTGCTGGCGTCCGGATTCTCGCGATTCACGCTCGGCGTCTGGCCGGCGATCGTCATGGCCGCCGTGTGCGGCGTTCATGCGTTGCTGCCGGCGCGGTCCGCCTGAAGGCCGGCCCTCACGAATATTCTTATTGCGGCGCGATGTTTGCGCGGCCCTTGCGCAGCACGAACTTCTGAATCTTTCCCGTCGCCGTCTTCGGCAGCTCCGCGATCGGCGTGAAATCGTGCGGCACCTTGAAGTGCGCCATGTGTGCGCGGCAGAACTCGCGCAGCGCCTCGGGTGTCGCGGACTGGCCCGTCTTGAACACCACGAACGCGTGCGGCGACTCGCCCCATTTCTCACTTGGCACGCCGACCACCGCGACCTCCTGGATCGCGTCGTGGCGCAGCAGCATCGATTCGACTTCGACCGATGAAATATTTTCGCCGCCGCTGATGATCACGTCCTTCAGCCGGTCGGTGATCTGCACGTAGCCGTCCGGGTGCACGACCGCCGCATCGCCGGTGTGAAACCAGCCGT
>DASUSZ010000345.1:0-6051 GCA_036374815.1 Vicinamibacterales bacterium
GTTATGGACCTGCTGGCTGACAAGGCGCCGAACCACGTGGCGCTGTTCATCAAGACCGCGCAGTCAGGTGGCTATGACGGCACCACGTTCTTCCGGATGATCAAGTACGGGATCGTCCAGGGCGGCGATCCGGTGACGAAAGACGTCAACGCGCGCGGCAAGTACGGCACCGGCGGCCTCAATCTGCTGAAGCCCGAGATGAACGACGAGAAGCAAACGCGCGGCGCCGTGTCCGCGACGCAGATTCCCGGGAAGGCTGACAGCGCCGGCACGCAGTTCTTCATCGCCGTGACCGATCAGCCCGGACTCGACGGCAAGTACACGATCTTCGCCCGCGTCGTCGAAGGCATGCTCGCCGTGCAGAAGATTTCGGAAGCCGCCGTCGACGACAAGGGCCTGGCCGTGGATCGGATCGTGGTCAACAAAGTGACGATTCGCGACCGGCCGGCTGACACGCCGGAGCCGTTCTCGACTGAATCGATCGAGGAGCTGGCGCGGTATCGCGCGGTGCTCGACACATCGATGGGCGAGATCACCTTGTCCTTCACGCCCGACAAGGCGCCGAACCACGTTCGCAACTTCCTTCGTCTGGCGCAGGCCGGCGTCTACGACGGCATGAGCTTTCACCGCGTCGTCAAAGGCTTCGTGATCCAGTCCGGCCATTTGCCAACCCGCGGGCCGTTGAGCGAAGTGCAGCAGAAGTACGTCCGGCAGCTCAAGGCGGAATTCAACGATCAGCTGCACGAGAAAGGCACGCTGTCGATGGCGCGGCTTTCGGATCCTGATTCAGCGACCGCTTCGTTCTTCATCGTCACCGCGCGCGCGCAGGCGCTCGACGGTCAGTATTCGGCGTTTGGAAAAGTCGAAAGCGGCCTCGACGTGGTCGAAAAGATCGAAGCGGCCGCGGTCAACGGCGAGGAGCCGGTGCAGAGAATCGAGCTGAAGAAGGTGACCGTCCTCAGGCGGTAGGCCGACCGAACTTGAACGCGCGCGTCAGCGCGACGCCCGCGCGCACGAATCCGTCGAGCTCGTTGATGTCGCGATAGAGCTCCATGCGCGCCAGCGATATCGCCTTCGGTCGCAGCAGCACCCACGGCCGATCCTCCTGGCCAAGCACCGAGTTCCGATCGTTCGAGGCGTTCAGCAGCGCCTGCTCGAGACCCTGCGACAGGACGCGCGCTCCTTCCTCGGTGTTGGCGGCCATCACGATGAAGCCGGGGAGTTTTGCCTCGACGCGGCGCATCGCCCCGGCATCGACCTCCTGGCCCGCGGCGCGGCCGAAATAGACGTCGATGGCCTTGTCGAACGCCAGGCCCGCTGCCTTCTGAGCGAGCTGCGCGATGAAGCCTTCGCCGGCAAGGACCGGCTTGCCGATCTCCTCTTTGCCTTTCGGCACGCCCATGATCGCGACGGGTGCGTTGATGCCGGGACTCCAGGCGCCGTGCCAGCGGGCGATGTGGCGCCGGCGATCGCGCCGGTTGCCGCCGGCGGCGTGCTTCGCCGACTCGGCGTACCACGACACGCCGTCGGTCATGCCGGAGAAGCGATGGATCCGGTAGCCGTTTTCGGAAACGGTCTCCATCTTCCAGCCGCGGGCCGAAGCGGCGCGCTGCAGCTCCTCGGTGCGTTCTTTTTCCTTGCGGCCGCCGAAGATGAACCCGAGCACGATGCCGGTGAGAACGAAGACAAAGATCGCGATCACGATCGCGAGGTCCACGGTCATGGGCCACAGATTAAACACAGATTCGGGATGGAAACTCAAACAATCTAGAAGGGTAGTCGGCCTTCGGTGTCGTCCTCCGTCTGAGGCCGGTCTCGATCGAAGTTATGCGCGCTGACGCCGAGCAGGCGGATCGGTCTGCGGCCGGCGTCGGTCTTCTCGAGCAGCTTGATCGCCCTCGCGGCGAACTCGTCGGCGTCGCTCGTGTAGCCCGGCGCGCTCTGACTGCGCGTGATCGTCGTGAAGTCGTGGTAGCGCACCTTGATCGTCACGGTCCGCGCCTTGATCGATTTCTTGCCCAGCCATTCCGCGACACCGCGCGCGAGTTGATCGATCTCCCGTTTCACTTCGTCGAGCGATTCGATGTCGGCGGCGTAGGTTTCTTCCGATCCCGCCGACTTGGCCGGCCGGTTCGGTTCCACCGGGCGATCGTCGCGGCCGTGCGCCAGATCGATCAGCCAGTCGGCGTGCATGCCGACAATCTCGGTTAGTTCCTCGACGGTCCGCTCGCGGACGTCGATTAGCTTCTCGATACCGTGTTCGCGCAGCCGCGCCGCGGTCTTCGGCCCGACGCCCCACAGCGCATCGACCGGCAGTCCCTGCAGGAAGGATTCGATCCGCTCGGGCGCGACGACGGTCAGGCCGTCGGGCTTGCGCCACCCAGACGCGATTTTCGCGAGAAATTTGTTGGGCGCCACGCCCGCGCTCGCCGTCAGCCCCGTGACCTCTTTGATCCGATCCTTGATCCGCCGCGCGACGTTGACGCCGAGCGGTTCGTTGAAGCTGTTCTCGGTGACGTCGAGATACGCTTCGTCGAGCGACAAGCCTTCCACGAGCGGCGTCACTTCCTTGAAGATCGCGAACACCTGCTGCGACACGGTCTTGTATTTGTGAAAGTCGGGATGGACGATCACCAGCGACGGGCACAGCCGCACCGCGCGCGACATCGGGATCGCCGAGCGCACGCCGAACTTGCGCGCCTCGTAACTCGCCGCCGCCACCACGCCGCGCTCGGTCGGTTCGCCGCCGACGGCAACCGGCTTCCCGCGCAACGAGGGGTTATCGCGTTGTTCCACAGATGCGTAAAACGCATCCATGTCGATATGAAGGATCTTCCTCAATCCGATCAGCAATCAGCAATCAGCAATCAGCTACCGGTGCTACCGAATCCGCCGCGAGAGCTGGTCGTAATGTCGGCAACCTCCTCCCACTCGATTCGCGGGGAGGGCAGCACGATTCCCTGGGCGATGCGATCGCCGCGCGACACCTTCACCGGCGCATCGGTGATGTTGAGGACCTGGATCTTGATTTCGTCTTCAGGGCCGCAATAGTCGGAGTCGATGATGCCGACGCCGTTGGCCACCATCAATCCGCGCTTGAGCGGCGTGCTGCTGCGCGCGAATATCCCGAGGAAGTGGCCGTCCGGCACGGCGATCACCAATCCCGTCCCTACCAGGCGAATGCTGCGTGCTGGAATTTCGATGTCGGCCGCGGCGGCAAGGTCAAAACCCGCGGCGCCGCCCGTCGCCGGCTCGGGCAGGCCGACGGCCGTCGGCAGACGTTTAATCTTCAGTCGCATCTTCAAATAGTAGACTGTCAAGCGAGGAGAACGCATGATTCGCCGCTTCATTTTCGCGCTCGGAATTTCGGTTCTCGCGCTGGTTGCCGCCGCCGACGCACAGACCGCTGCGCCACAGGCGGCGATTCCGCCGGAGCTTGTGCTCGATCGCGCGCTGCCCGTCGATCCGGCGGTGAAGAGCGGCAAGCTGCCGAACGGCCTCACCTATTTCATTCGCGAGAACAAGCGTCCGGCCGGGCGAGTCGCGATGCGGCTGGCCGTCGACGCGGCATCGATCCAGGAAGATCCGGATCAGCGCGGCCTGGCGCACTTCCTCGAGCACATGGCGTTCAACGGCTCCGAGAACTTCAAGCCGGGCGAGCTGGTGTCGTTCCTCGAATCGATCGGCGCGCGGTTCGGCCCGCACGTCAACGCGTCGACGTCGTTCGACGAGACGGTCTACATGCTCGAGATTCCGACCGATCGCCCCGGCTATGTCGATCGCGGCATGCTGGTGCTGCGCGACTTCGCGGCCGGCATTTCGTTGCTGCCGGCGGAAGTCGAAAAGGAGCGCGGCGTGGTCCTCGAGGAGTGGCGCGGACGGCTTGGCGCCGGATCGCGCCTCACCGAGAAGCAGCTGCCGGTGATTTTCCAGGGCTCGCGTTACGCGGAGCGCTTGCCGATCGGGTTGCCCGAGGTCCTGCAGAAGGCGCCGCGCGAGCGGCTGCTGGCGTTCTATCAGAAGTGGTATCGCCCGGATCGCATGGCGGTGGTCGTGGTCGGCGACATCCCGGCGGCCGAAGCTGAAAAATTGATCGTGAAGCACTTCGCGCCGATTCCCGCCGCCAAGGGGACCGTCGCCAACGTCGACACCGCCGTGCCCGCGCACAAGGAGACGTTGATCAACATGGCCACCGACCCTGAAGCGCAGGGCTGGTCGGTGTCGATCGACTTCAAGCGCAAGGCCGAAGAAGACACGACGGTGCGCGGCTATCGCAAGACGCTCGCCGAAAACCTGCTGTCGCAGATGTTCAGCCTCCGCCTGCGCGACATCTCCCGTCGCCCGAATGCGCCCTTCCTGGGCGCGCAGGCCGGATCGACCAGCATCGGCCGATCGCTCGAGTTGTTCGAGATCGAGGCGGTGGTGCCGGAAGGGAAGATCACCGAGGGACTCGGCGCGCTGATGAGCGAGGCCAAGCGCGTGCAGCAATACGGTTTCAGCAACGACGAGCTGAATCGCGCCAAGGCGGCGCTGCTGGCCGGCTACGAGCGCATGTACAAGGAGCGCGAGACCGCGGAAAGCGCGAACTACGCGAACGAGTACGTCCGGCACTTCCTGACGAAGGAACCGATCCCGGGGATGGAGTTCGAATACAGGATCGCGGCAACGTATCTGCCGACGATCACCGCCGACGAAATTTCCGCGCTCGCCAGGGAGCTCATCACCGAAGAGAACCGCGTGGTGCTCGGCGTCGCGCCGGAAAAGAAGGACATGCCGCCGCCGTCGGTGGACACACTGCGTGCGGCGATCGAACGCGCGAGCACCGCGCCGGTGGAGCGGTGGGCGGAAGCGACGGCTGGACGCGAGCTGGTCGAGAAGCCGCCCGCGCCGGGCAAGGTGGTGTCGCGGCGTGAAGTGCCCGCGATCGGCGCGACCGTGTTGACCCTCTCGAACGGCGTGGAAGTCTGGCTGAAGCCGACCGACTTCAAGAACGATCAGGTGATGTTCTCGGCCTACGCCCCGGGCGGTTTCTCGCTGGCGCCGGAGGACAGCTACAAGAATGCGAACCTCGCGACCGCGATGGTCGGCGTTGGCGGCATGGGCGGGCTCAACCCCGTCGATTTGAGCAAGATGCTGTCGGGCAAGATTGCCAACGCGCAGCCGCAGATCTCCGATTACCAGCAGGGCATCAGCGGCACCAGCACGCCGAAGGATCTCGAGATCGCGCTGCAGTTGAACTACCTCGCCCACACCGCGCCGAACATGACGCCGGATGTGCTCGAGCTCTTGAAGCGCCGTCTCGAGCCGTCGCTGCAGAACCGCGATCAGAATCCTGCCGCCGCGTTCGGTGAGAAGGTCGAGCAGGTCAACACGTCGAATCACTACAGCGCCCAGCCCTTCACGATGGCGGACCTTCCGAAGCTGGACCTCGAGAAGATGCGCTCGTTCTACAGCGCGCGGTTCGGGAACGCCGCGGACTTCACCTATTTCTTTGTTGGCGCGTTCACCGAGAAGGAGATCACGCCGCTGCTCGAAAAATGGGTGGCGTCGCTGCCGTCAACCGGCAAGAAGACGTCGGCGGCGCGCGACATGGGCGTGAAGTTCCCGGCGGCGATCGTCAAGGAAGAAGTGAAGAAGGGCCGCGAGCCGAGGAGCCAGACGCTGCTGTCGTTCTTCGCCGATCCGGGATTCGACGAGTTCGAGATGCATCGCGCGCGCGCGGCCGCGGCCGTGCTCGGCATCCGCCTGCGCGAGATTCTGCGCGAAGAGCTGGGCGGCACCTACGGCGTGCAGGTCGGCTTCAGCAACTCGCCGCCGCTCAAGGGTTACGGCACCATGCAGATTCAGTTCGGCAGCTCGCCGGACAACGTCGACAAGCTCGTCGACGCGACGCTCAAGGAGATCGAGCGGCTCAAGACCGAAGGACCGTCGGCCGAGGACGTCGACAAGGTGAAGGAGCTCGAGCGCCGCGATCTCGAGACCAACGCCAAGCAGAATTCCTACTGGATGGGCTCGATGCAGACGGTGCACCTGTATGGGTGGGATCCCGCC
>DASUSZ010000346.1:0-5883 GCA_036374815.1 Vicinamibacterales bacterium
CGGCGGCTCCCTCAACCAGGAGCTGGTAATGGCGATGATGCAGGAGAACACCGATCGCAATCTCGGCAAGGAATCGGACGACATCATCAACGAGTGCATGGTGCTGTCGGCGATTCAATCGACCGAGCTGGCGATCGAAACCGGGCTGCGCAAGGATCAGATCCTCATCTCGTGCAAGGTGTCGCGGCCGCGCCATCTGATCGACGTGTATCGCGCGCTGGCGAAGCAGACCGATCAGCCGCTGCATCTCGGATTGACCGAGGCTGGCATGGGCACCAAGGGCCTGGTGTGGTCGGCGTCGGCGATGGGCGTGCTCCTGACGGAAGGGATCGGCGACACGATTCGCGTGTCGTTGACACCGCGGCCCGGCGGCGATCGTCGTGAAGAGGTCTATGCGGCGTGCGAGCTGCTGCAGGCGCTCGGCCTGCGATCGTTTGCGCCCAGCGTGACGGCGTGCCCGGGATGCGGCCGCACCACCAGCACCACCTTCCAGGAGCTGGCCGAAGCCGTGCAGGGCTACATTCGCGAGCGCATGCCCGAGTGGAAGAAGAAATACGAAGGCGTCGAAACGCTCACGCTCGCGGTGATGGGTTGCGTCGTCAACGGACCCGGCGAATCAAAGGCCGCCAACATCGGCATCTCGCTGCCCGGCACCGGCGAAGCGCCCAACTGCCCTGTCTTCATCGACGGCGTGCATGCGACGACGCTCAAGGGCACCTACGACGAGCTCGCGCACGCCTTCCACGTTCTGCTCGACGACTACGTCGAGAGGAAATACGCGAAGAAGTTGGCGGTTGGCAGTTCGCCAGTTGCCAGTTAGTTGGCAGTTGCCAGTTGAGTTGTCAGTTGCCGATTGAAGTTCGCGCCGCTTCGAAAGAGGATCGCCAGTTCGTGGTCGATCTGGCCGATCGGCTCGTTGACGGCTTCGAGGCTCCCTCGCATCGCACCAAGCCAGAATTAATCGAGGGCGATCGGCGTGCCTTGATCGGGTGGTTCGAGAAAACGCCCGCAGACGAGGCAATGCTCGTTGCGGAGCTGGACGGCAGGCCGGCGGGATGCGCGTATCTCGTCACGCTGGTCGATTACTTCAACGAACGGCCGCACGCGCATCTGTCGGTGCTCGCGGTCGATAAATCGGCGGAAGGCAAGGGAGTCGGGTCGGCCTTGCTGGAGGCCTGCGCGGAGTGGGCCCGCGACCGCGGCTCGGATCGCTTGACGCTCAGCGCCCTCGTCACAAACGCCAGGGCGCGCGCCCTCTACGAGCGGCGCGGCTTCAACGGCGAGTACGTCCGCTACGTATTGCCTCTCACGCGCTAAGCGGCTTTGGCTGCCATGTTTTGGCAAGCAAAGCTACAATCCCGCTGCATGTGGCTACGAGCAGTAATCCTGGCGGCGGCGATCGTTGGTAGCGTCTCCGCACAAGCGCCGCAGCAGTTCGACATCCTGATTCGCAACGGCCGCGTGCTCGACGGTACCGGCAATCCCTGGTATCGCGCTGACATCGGCATACGCGGCGACCGAATCGCGGCGATGGGATCGCTTGGCAACGCCACGGCGAAGACGGTGATCGACGCGGCCGATCGGTATGTCACGCCCGGATTCATCGACGTCCACTCGCACGCCGGCGGCGGCCTGGCCACCGACGAGTTGAAGCACGCGCAGCCGCTGCTCGCGCAAGGCCTCACCACCGTGTTCGTCAATCCCGACGGCGGTGGACCGGTCGACCTGGCGGCGCAGCGGGCGACCTACGAGAAGCAGCGCATCGGCACCAACGTCGCCCAGTTCGTGCCGCACGGATCGATTCGGCGCGAAGTGATGGAGATGAGCGATCGCGATCCGAACGCGGCGGAGCTCGCGCGCATGGTGGAACTGTCGCGCAAGGGCATGATCGACGGCGGCGTCGGCCTGTCGAGCGGTCTGTACTACGCGCCGGGCAGCTACGCGGGGACCGAAGAGGTGGTCGCGCTCGCGCAGGTTGCCGCCGAGTCGGGCGGGGTCTACAGCAGCCATATCCGTGACGAAGCCGACTACACCATCGGCGTCGTCGCCGCGGTCCAGGAAGTGATCGACATCGCCGAGCAAGGCGGCGTGATCGGCGTCGTCTCGCACATGAAGGCGCTCGGGCCCGGCAGCTGGGGACTTTCGAAGACGCTGATCGAGAACATCGAAGCGGCGCGGCGCCGCGGCGTGCAGGTGTTTGCCGATCAATATCCCTACGAAGCCAGCGGCACCGGGATCGTCGGCGCGCTGATTCCGCGCGCGGCGCAAGTTGGCGGCCGCGACGCGATGATGAAGCGGATCACCGGCGAGCTGCGCAACGAGATTCGCGCCGAGGTCAAGACCAACATCGCGCGGCGCGGCGGAGCCGAGACGCTGATGATCAGCCGCTACTCGGCGAATCCGTCGTTCGAGGGGCAACGCCTTTCGACGCTGGCGGCAAGGGCTGGCGTGGCGCCGGAGGAATACGCGCTGCAGCTGCTCGAAAAGGGCGACGCGAGCCTGGTGTCGTTCAACATGTCCGAAGGCGACATCGAAGGCATCATGCAGCAGCCGTGGACCATGACCTGCACGGACGGCGACCTGGTGCGAATGGGACAGGGCGTGCCGCATCCCCGCGCCTACGGCGCATTCGCAAGAAAGTTGAAGCGATACGTCGGCGAGCGGCGCGCGGTGGAGCTCGCGTCCGCCATTCGATCGATGACGACGCTGCCGGCGACGGTGTTCGGGTTGAAGGACCGCGGCCAGTTACGCGCGGGCGCGATCGCGGACGTGTTGATCTTCGATCTCTCGAAGGTCAACGACGCCGCGACGTATGAGAAGCCGCATCAACTCTCGGAAGGCTTCGACGACATCATCGTCAACGGCGAGATCGCGCGCCGCAACGGCACGTTCACGACGGCCCTGGCCGGCCGAGTGCTCCGGCCAGAGCGTCGCTGACGATCAGTTCTGCGGGAACTCGACTTCAGGATCTTCCTGCGCGTCGAGCGCGCTGACCACGTACTTGTAGACGCCGGGCTTGACGCCGTCGGCCGACTCGCGCAGATAGCTTTTCACCGCAAGCGGCTCCCTGCCCCACGGCCCGCCATCCGGCCACGTGATCGTGACCGGCACGTCCGAACCGTCAATCAGGTTCACGACGGTCCACTCGACATGACCGGGTCCGGCATACGCACGCTGCGGCGCGGTGCGGATTCTATTGCCTGAGCCGGTCTTGAACAGGAAGATCGTGATCTGCGACGTGGTGCCCGTCGTGCCCGTCGTGCTCGCCGCGCTCGTCGTGCTCGCAGTCCTCGCGGACGGTTTCCTGGCGGCGGACTTCTTCGGCGCTTTCTTCGCGGTCTTAGCCTTCTTCTTGCTCATCGTTTCACCTCAGCTGCGGTTGACACCAACGCCGCAAAACGCGGCAACGGTCGAAGCATAGCCAGATCCTCTTCCTCGGCGATCAAGCGTTTGGCGAATCCGTTCGCCACCGCCCGTTCGATCGCGTCGAGGGCCGGCTCGGTTCGCCCGCCGAGCGCGTGAATGACGCCGGAGCGTTGCAGCACTTGCGGATCGTCAGGGGCGAGCGCCAGCGCGCGTCGAATCGTCCGCGCCGCCGCCGCGGCGTCGCCGGCCTTCGCCTGATAGACGGCCAGGCGCGCAATTGCTCTCGCATCCGACGGGCTGACCGCCAGCTCCTCGCCCGCCTGTTCGACCGCTTTCAAGTAGGCGCGCCTGGCGTCTTCGCGGCGCCCGAGGTGCTGATAGGCATCGCCCAGGTTACGGTTGGTCACGGCGCTCCGCGGCCGAATCAACAGCGAGCCTTCATAGGCGGCCGCGGCTTTCGCGTAATCGCCAAGCCGGTACTGGATGGTGCCGATGTTCGAGAAGGTTTCGGCGCGCGGCTGAATGGCATTGGCGCGCTCGTAATAATCGAGCGCGCGCTTCGTGTCGCCAAGCTGCTGAGCAGCGGCGCCGGCCCGAATCAGCGTGACGGCGGATCCCGGCGACAGCGCGATTGCCCGATCGAGCGCCTCCAGCGATTCCTGGAAACGCCCGGCGTTGAAGAGCGCGATACCCATGTCGGAATGGATCGCGACGGCGTTGGGGCGCAGCGCCATGACGCGCTTGAATTCCGCCATCCCCTCATCGACCTTGCCCTGTCGCATCAGGATCGTGGCATGCAGGCGCATCGCGTCCTCGTAGGTCGGCTGCAGCGTCAACGCCCGCCGCACCTCCTGCTCCGCCTCGGCGTATTGGCCGCTTCGAAACATCGTCAACGCCGCAATATAGCGGACGCTCGGGCGCTCCGGCTCGAGCTTCAGTGCCTGACGCGTCGATTCCATGGCGCGCTCGGCCCACTTCTTGTCGTTCGTGCTGGAATACATCGCCCACTGCACTTCGGCAATGCCCGCGTGCGCGAGCGCAAAGTTCGGATCCGCCTTCAACGCCGACTCGTACTCGGTCAACGCCGCCTGGATGCTGCCGGTCAGATCGCGCCGCTCCATGTGCGCGCGGCCCCGCCAATAGGCGAGCTGCGCCGTTTCGTTGCTCGTGATCGGCGCGGCCGGCGCCGTGCGCTCTGCCGACGGCGTTTGATCGACGATCGCATTGGCAAGCATGGTGGCCAGGCGCGTTTGCAGCTGGAACAGTTCAGCGGTCCTGCCCTGCACCGTCTCGCCCCACGCCACGGACGCATCCGGCCGCTCCAGATTCAGCGTTACGCGCAGCTGATCGCCGAGCGCCTGCACTGATCCCGTCACGATGTAGCTGGCATCGAGCGAACGAACAAAGCTGGCGCGATCCGGATTTTGCTGCCGGCTCTCCTCCACGGCCGAACGCGACAACACGGTCACTTTCGGGACCGAGGCCAGGCTGGTGATCAGGCTTTCGGCCAGACCGGCGCCGAGATAATCGTTGCCCGCGTCGCCGCTCGTGTTGCTGAGCGGCAGCACGGCTACGACCGGTGCTTCTGGACCGAGCCGGCGGGCGTTCTGCTGAATCCACGCCATCACGCCGATCGCAACAGCGAGCATTGTCACTGCGGCAATCTTGGTGCTCGGCGGAACTTTCCGGCGCAGCAGCACCGTGCGGCGCGCCAGCGGTGACGACTCGTTGTCGCGAAGCGGGCTGAGCTCAACGAGCACGTCATCGCCGGAAGACGGCCGCTTCGCCGCATCGCGCTCGAGCAGCCTCGCAACCAGTTTCTCGAGCGAGGGCGGCACCATCAAGCCGCTGTCCGACAGCTTCGGCGCCTCGTCTCGCAGCACCGAGGTGGCCAGCGACACGGCATCGTTGCTTGGAAACGGCCGCCGGCACGCGAGCATCTCGAAGATGATCACGCCGAGCGCATAGAGATCGGCGCGGCCATCGACATTGCGCGAGAGGTACTGCTCGGGCGCCGCGTATCCGGGCGTGCCGACCAGGCCGCCGCCGATCGTTCCCGGCACGCTCGCCGACATGTCGGCGCCGGCCGGCACCATCCGCGCGATGCCGAAGTCGAGCACCTTCACGCGCAGTTCCGAGCCGAGAATCACGTTCGACGGCTTGAGATCGCGATGGATGATTCCCTGCGCGTGCGCGGACGCCAGCGCATCGGCCAGCTGCCACGCGACCTCGACCACTTCCGCGACCGGCATCGGCCCGCGCCCGATGCGCGTCGACAGCGTCTCGCCTTCGACGTACTCGAACACGACGACGACGTTGCCCTCGATGTCGAGCACGTCGTGCACGGTGGCAATGTGCGGATGATTGAGGGCCGCGGCCGCGCGCGCCTCGCGCATCAGGCGCTGCCGGCCTTCGGTCGTTTCCGCGTCGGCGCCCTTGACGGTCTTCAGCGCAACCTTGCGATTGAGACGCGTATCCTCGGCAAGCCACACCACGCCCATCCCGCCGGAACCGAGC
>DASUSZ010000347.1:0-15376 GCA_036374815.1 Vicinamibacterales bacterium
GCTGGACGGAACGGGAATGAAGATGTCGACGGCGAGCAGGCCGATGACCACGGCGGCGGCCGAGAAGCCGGCATTGGCGAGCCAGGCCCGCGCCAGCGGCTCGAAGCTGAAACCGAGAACGTTCTCGATCAACAGCTTCGAGCCGATGACGAACGCCGCGACGATCGCAATGAGTGCGATCGTCCGCATTCTATTGCCGGCCCTCGCTGCGCCTCGGGCGGTTACTGAAGAATCGCTTCAATCGCCATCATCGAGAATGCGGTGACGAGTGTCTTGTTGCCCTGCATTTCGGCGGGGTTCTTGTCGTTGACCCACGAGCCGTCGGCGAGCTGCAGCGACATCAACTTCGCGGCCAGCTCCTCGCGCCAGTTGTGGCGCACGCCCTTCGCGTCGACGATGATGTTCTCGCCCATCGCCTGCAGCGCCTTCGCGAACACCATGTAGTAGTAGTAGAGCGCCTTGTGGCCGATGCCCGGGTTCTCTTCGAGCGTGTAGTGCTCGGCGATCCACTTGTAAGCGGCCTGGACGCGGCGATCGTTCTTCTGCAGGTTGGCCCACGAATAGCTCAAGAGGCCCGCGTAGGTGCCGCTGCCGTACGACTGCGTGGTGCCTTCGACCTGGCTGTAACCCGGGTAGTAAATGAATCCGCCGTCGTTGCCGGCGTTCGGCTGATCGTTGGTCTCCTTGAAGTTCTGCGTGCGCTGCAGGAACTGAATCGCCTTCTGCCACGCCGCGTCGTTGGCGGGGAGATCCGCCTCCTTCATCGCGCGCAGGCTGTATTCGAGGCTGATGATGTCGGCGATGCCGCCGTCGCTGGTGCCGCCGTAGCCCATGCCGCCGTAGAACTTGTCGCTCTTCTGAATGCCTTCGCCTTCGTCGAGGAGGTGTTCGGCGAGATACGCGCGCGCCTTTTCGATCGCCGGCTTGTCGGCGGCGCGGCCGCCGGCGACGAGTGCCTGCATCGCGACCGCGGTGATGTAGTGCGGGATCATCTTCTCGTAGATACCGCCATCCGGTTTCGCGAGGCCCTTCAAGTAGTCGAGCGTCTTGCCGACGGCAGCGAGCTGTTTGTCGCGCTGTCCGGGCTGCCGGAGAAGCGCTGCGGCGGCCATCGCGGTAATGCCGGGATGGTTGTCGTACTTGCCATCGGCTTGCTGCTGCTTGGCAAGAAATGCCGAGCCCCGGTTGAGGCTCTCGATCAGTTTCTGCCGCGTCGCCGCGGAAAGCGCGCCGTCCTGACGGGCGTGAAGAGGAGTAATTGCCGTAAAGGCCACGGCAAACCCGAGCGTTAGAGCGAGGGAGCGTCTTGTCATCAGGGGCCAAAGTATAGCGGGAAAGCAGGCGGTTGGGCATGACCCGTATGCGTCAACTAACTCGCTTGTTCCCAAACACTTACACGCCAATGTCGAAACATTGCGCAGAACCTGATCGCTTTTTATACAAAGGGCTTGACTGGCCCTTAGGTCGGCTGTAGTCTGCGCTCTGCCTAATCAGCACATTCGGGGGAGCTCCTCCCCTTCGAAAGGAAGTCTATGAATCGAGTCTTGCGTTTTGTCGTTGCACTAGCTCTCCTGACGTTCGCCGGTGGAACGTTGGGCAAGGCTGCTGCCGGCGACGTGGTGTTGATGCCCGATCGCGACGCGCGGACCGACACGTCCATCGTCGTGTGGGGCAACACCGCGGCCGCTAATGGCGGAGCCGCCTATACGATCGATTTCGGTGATTCCACGCCAGTGGCCGCCGGCGTCGTGACCGACCCGTCATACATCGCGGTCAATCACACGTTTGCGACCCCCGGCACCTACACCGTCACGATGACGATCGGCGGCGACAGCGACACCGCGATCGTGAGAGCGTACGACTTCGCCGCGTTGAACGCGGAGAACCAGCGCAGCCTCGGCATCAACATGGCGATCGAGGACGGCCTGCGTTACCTGTATTACTCGCAGGACAATCGCGCCGCCGCCTACACCACCAACTTCACGTCGTGGACGCGCTTCCAGATCGGCGATCCCGAGTACTGGCTGTCGTACACGTCGCTGGTGGTCCTCGCGCTCGAGAATCACGGCCACACCGTGCTCGACGATCCGTCGCAGGACATCTTCCAGAAGGTCGTGCAGCGCGGCCTCAACACCATCTTCGACAACCTGCAGACGATCCCGCTGAACGCCGCGCAGAGCGGCGGTAACGATCCGTGCGTGGGCGTGCCTGCCGACGCGAACCAGTGCGTCGGCCTCGGCCGCAACTTCGGCGGTCACAGCATGTACGCCAGCGGCGTCATCGCGCTGGCGGTGGCGGGCAGCCAGGCGCCTGCTGCGGTGGTCGGCGCCGGCATCGGTGCAGCCAATGGCAACTTCGTCGCCGGCCGCACCTATGCCGACATCATTCAGCGGCAGGCCAACACGATCGCGTGGGGCATGGGCGACAGCGGCAACACCCGCGGCGGCTTCGGCTACGTGCACAACAACAACCAGGGCGACGGTTCGACCGCCGGCTGGGGCGTGCTCGCGCTGCTCGACGCGGAAGCGGCCGGCGCCACGATTCCGGCGTGGGTCCGCAACGACGTCGCGAACTACGCGAACACCGGCGGCCTCAGCACTGATGGCAGCTTGAAGTACCAGGTGTATTACGGGAACACGCAGAGCAACTTCCCGAAGGTCGGCATCGCGCTGCAGGTTGATGCGTTCATCAACAAGCCGGCCGCCGATCCGCTCGTCAGCGGCGCGCAGACGCTGCTCAGCAACAACTGGGCGACGGGCTATTCCACGGATGGATTCGTGGGCGCCAACAAGGGTCATGCCTACGGCATGTTCAACGCGTTCAAGGGCCTCAAGCTCTATAACGTGCAGACGCTGCCCGGCGTGGGCCGGCCCGCCGGTCCCGGTTCGATTCCCGCGAACGACTGGCACGCCGATTACCAGGACTACCTGGTTGCGAATCAGGTCGCGGCGAATAACCAGGCCGGTGGAAACTTCAACTTCCCGAGCGGCTGGTCGTATTGCGGCAACTGCAACCTGGGCGGCGGCGCGCAGGCCTTCACGGCAATCGCCGAACTGATCCTGTCGCCGGTAGCCCTCGTCGTGCCCGCGAACCTGACGTTGTCGCCGCTGACGGCGACCAACACGCTGCCGGGCGACACGACGCACACGGTGACCGCGGTTGCCACGTCGGTGTCGGGCACGTTCGTGCCCGGATCGACCGTCACGTTCACCGTCACCGCTGGTCCGAACACGGGTCAGACCGGCACCGATGTGACCGACGCGAACGGTGAAGCGACCTTCACCTACACCAGCAGCGGCACGCCGGGCACGGACACCATCCAGGCCTCGATCGGCGACCTCGATTCGAACACCGTCACCAAGGTGTGGGTCAGCGATCGCGACGGCGACGGCGTCCTCGACGACGATGACAATTGCCCGGATACACCGAACCCCGGCCAGGAAGATGCGGACGCCGACGGTGTGGGTGATGCGTGCGACAACTGCGTCAACACGCCGAACCCGGGCCAGGAAGACAGCAACGGCATCAACGACGGCGACGGCATCGGTGATGCCTGCGAAAACCAGGCGCCGGTGTGCTCGGCGACCCCGGTGGTGCAGACGGTGTGGCCGCCAAATCACCAGTTCGTGCCGGTCAGCCTGACGGGCGCGGTCGATCCGGACGGTGACCCGATCACCTACACGGCGATCTCGATCGATCAGGACGAGCCGCTCACTGGCAACGGCCAGGGCGCCGGCAACACGGCGTTCGACGGCATCCTGAGCCCCGCTCAGGTCCGCGCCGAGCGCAATGGCAATCCGAAGACGCCCGGCGACGGACGCGTCTACTACGTGAACTTCACCGCCACGGATCCGTCGGGCGCGGCGTGCACCGGACAGGTGCAGGTCTGCGTGCCGCACGACAACCGCCCCGGCGCGTCGTGCATCGGCGGCGGCCCGCTGTACAAGTCGACGCAGTAGCGCCAAGCAGCGGCGATAAACACAAAGGCCCGCCCCGAGCGATCGGGGCGGGCCTTTTGATCTTTGCGAGCGGTTTTATTTCGAGCGCGGAAGTGCCTTGACCGTCACCGTCACCGGACTACCGGGCTTGAGGCCGAGCGCCGGATTGAGCACGTAAAAGCCGTAGCTGCCGAGAGCGTCGGCGCGCGGATTGTCGATGATCGATTGCGGGCCGTGCATGAACCCGATCAGCACGCCGTCCTGCTCGGCGAGATAGATGCGATGCTCGCCGGTGTCGTAGAAGCGCGAGCCGGTGTAGACCCAGGGTCCTTTCGGCAGCGTCTTCTTGGTTCGATCATCGAGCAGCAATTCTTCAATCGGCACGGTGCGCGGCTTGCCGCCGGCGTTCCACGTCATCGTGAGCTCAACCGGATCACCTTCCGGCGGCGTCTTGTCGAACTGGACGGCCGACGGCTTGCTGCGTGACGGATCGAGGCCGAGTAGCAGCAGCGCCGCGTTGAACGAGACGGCGTTGGTGTTCAGCGTCAGCGCGGTCTCATACGCTTTCGCGCCGCGCACCGTGTTCGCCACGAATTCGAGCGTCGATACGCCCTCGTTCACGGTGCCCGGAACGGTCAGTGTCCTGGCGGCGGTATCGACGGTCATCTCGCCGATCCGGTACGTGGTCGCCGACAGTTTCGTCACGGCGGCCGGGGCCGGCGTGCTGGGGTCGATCGGGCTGGGTTTGGCCGGTGTTTGCTGTGCGCCGATGGTTCCGGGCACGGCAATGCAGATAGCGAGAGCGAAGGGGAGTTTTCTCATGGCGCTTCGCGAAGCTTACGTTAATCGGTCGGCCGAACGGTAACTCCAGCCCAACAAAACGCGATGTTTCCGGCCTGTATGAACTCTGCACAGAACCTGTCGAAAAAATTGACTTCCCGGCCGGAATCTACGACCATCCCTCGTTCCCGGAAAACTGCGTTTCCCAGAGGTGCCGATGTCGACTTTCTACAGGTTACGAACTGCCTTGCTGGTTGCGGTGGCGGTGGCGCTGGGCGCGAGCCTGCTCACCGCGCGCGAGCCGCGCGTCAGCGCGGCGATGCTGACCTCAGCGGTGACCATCCAGAATGGCATTGCCGACGCGACGTTCAAGATCGAAATCACGAACGAAGAGCCGACGGCGATGTCGGATGTCTTCGTGGTGTTCGCCGACAACATGCAGCTGTCGGTGGGCTCGGTCCCCGCTGAAGGCTCCGCGACCAGCGGTGAGATGACGCGTTCGTTCGACGTGTCGGATAACCCCTCCAAGTACACGGCGATTCCGGTGACGCTGAAATACTCCGTTGACGGCGTCAGCGTTGAAGCGGCGATCAACATCATTCTCGTGGCGGAGCAATAACATGAACGCCACAACATTCACCTCGATTCCGTCTCTCCTCAAGCGCGTCCTCGTTGCTGCGGTGATGGTGGCGCTCTCAGCCACTGCTGCGTTCGCGGACACGCTCCTGATGCCGAAGCGCGATGGCCAGAAGGGCCAGCCGATGGTGGTTTGGGGCGTCACGACGCTTGCCAACGGCACGCCATTCACGCTCGATTACGGCGACGGCACATCCACGGTGGGGACCGTGGTCGACCGGTCGTATATCGCGTTCCCGAAGACCTACAACCCGTCCGGCGCCGTGACGACATACACGGTGAAGCTCACCGTTGGGTCGGAACAGGCGACCGTCGACGTCCGGATCCTCGATCCCGGACTGCTGCCCGGCGGCGTGAACGGCGAGGCCGCGCGCGGGTTGCGGATCAACATGGCGATTGAAAATGGTCTGCGTTACTTGTGGCAGTCGCAGGCCAATCGCGGGACCAACTTTCCCAACGGAGCGTTGACGTCGTGGACCAACGGAGCTGGCTGGCCGCAGCAGTGGACCGCGCTCGTGACGCTGGCGTTCCAGAATCATGGCTACCGGCTGCCGAGTGACGGCACGGCGCCAACCGGCGTTTATGAGCGGTTCATCGTCCGCCGCGGTTTGAACTACGTGCTGACCAACCTGACGGGAGTCGCGCTCGCGGCGCAGGCGGGCAATGCGACGTATGTGCCGCCGCAGCCCCTTCGCGATCCGTGTGTCGGTCTCACCACCAGTCCATGCTCGGGACTTCGTCCGACGAGCGCGGATCCGGGATATGCCACCGGCGTCGCGATGCTTCCGCTTGCCGCCAGCGGCGTGCTCAGCAAGGTGAACACTGAGGCGGCGGGTGCCGCAAACGGAATGACCTACCGGGAGATCCTGCAACGGCTTTCGAACGCGTTGGCCTGGGGGCAGACGGATGGCAACGGCACCGGCCGCGGCGGCTGGGGCTACAACTTCAACAACGGAAACTTTGATGGCTCGACCGCGGGCTGGGCGTTGCTTGGATTCATGGATGCCGAAGCTGCCGGCATCGTCGTTCCGAAGTGGGTCAAGGATGAATTCGCGGTCGGATTGTCGAGGGCGTTGAACAACAACGGCTCCCTGGACTATGGGGGTGACGGCAACCCGGCGGCGCTCGGCAATGTCAATCTCGAGAAGGCCGGCATCGGCCTGCAAGGCATGTTCTTCATTGGCGAGGTCGGCAGCGCGCGCGCGAACGTCACCAAGACCTACATCAGCGATCGCTGGAACAGCGGCCGCATCGGTGGCGATTACACCGGATGGTCATGCGGCGGCGCCATCCCGAATCGCGGCTGCGGCTACGCGATGTTCAACAATTACAAGGGCCTGAAGCTGCAAGGTTTCACGACGCTGGCTGGGGTCACCCGCCCGGCGGGTCCGGGTGCAATTCTCGCCGGCGACTGGTACGCGGATTACCAGGATTGGCTCGTTGCGAATCAGACCAACCCGAACGCTACGAATGGCGGCAATTGGGCGGGAATGGTTTTCACGATCAATGGCATCACCAGCAACGACGCCGTTGCCGCGCTCGCCGAGCTGATTCTGTCGCCGGTCGCACTGGTTCTGCCTGATGAAGAGAAATTCAGGACGGTTGGGTTGTCGCCGTCGCTGGCCACGGCCGTCGAAGGCAATTCGCACACGATCACGGCCAAGGCCGAAAGCGCGAACGGTGCGCCGGTTGCCGGCGCCACCATCAACTTCGAGATTATTTCCGGCCCGAATGCCGGCCTGACGTTCACCGGCTTGAGCAACGCCGCCGGCCAGGTCGTCTGGACCTACACCGACGCGGGGCCGATCCCGTCGTTCGGCACCGATCGCATCGTCGCGCGCATCGGCACGCTCGAGTCGAACGTCGCCGAGATGGTTTGGACGCCGTTCAACCGGCCGCCCGTCGCGACCAACAACGCCTACAGCGTCAATGAAGACGGCACGCTGAACGGCAACGTGGTCTTCGACGCGCCGGCGGATTCGGATCCCGACAACGACGAGCTCCACGCGTCGGTGGAGTCCGACGTCTCCCACGGCGCGCTGGCGCTGCTGTCCACAGGCGGGTTCCAGTACCTGCCGGTTCCCAACTACTGCGGTCCCGACTCGTTCACCTATTCCGTCAACGACGGGATGTATGACAGCGATGTGGCGACCGTGAACATCACCGTGGTTTGCGTCAACGACGGGCCGACCGCGGGCGACGACGCGGCTGCGACGGATGAAGATACGCCCGTCAACGGATCGGTCGCGGCCAACGATGCCGACGTCGAAGGCGATGCGCTGACCTGGGCGAAGGCGACGGATCCAGCGAAGGGTTCCGTGATCGTCAACGCCGACGGGACGTATACCTACACGCCGAACGCTGATGAGTGCGGCACCGATTCGTTCACCTACAGCGTGAGCGACGGCGGCCTCAGCGGAACCGCGACCGTCAACGTGACGATCGCCTGCATCAACGACGCGCCGAGCGCTGACGACGACACTGTGGCAACGAACGAGGACACGCCGGTTTCGGCCTCGGTCGCGGCGAATGATGCCGACGTCGACAGCGCCTCGCTGACGTGGACCAGGCTGACCGATCCATCGAAGGGTTCGGTCGCATTCAACGCCGACGGCAGCTACACCTATACGCCGAACGTGAATGAGTGCGGCGCCGACTCGTTCACCTACAGCGTCAGCGACGGCTCGCTCAGCGACGAGGCGACCGTCACCATTGCGATCGCCTGCGTCAACGACGCGCCGGTTGCGAATGATGCGGCCGCGGCGACGGACGAAGACAGCGCGGCCGGCGGGCAGTTGACGTCGAGCGATGTCGATGGACCCTCGGCAACGTATTCGCTTGGCGGCGGCGCGTCCAACGGCAGCGCGGTCGTCAACGCGGACGGCACGTTCACCTACACGCCGAACGCGAACTTCTGCGGCAACGACTCGTTCAGCTTCTCGGTGAGCGACGGCAGCGCGGCCGACACGGCCACGGTGGCGATCACCGTGAACTGCGTCAACGATGCCCCGGTGGCGGATGACAGCGCGGAAACGACGGCGGAGGATACCCCGCTTGCCGGCGCGGCCACGTCATCGGACATCGACGGTCCGGGCGCGACCTACTCGGTGGCATCGGGTCCCGCACACGGCACCCTGGCGCTGAACGCGGACGGCACCTACGTCTACACGCCGGCGCTGAACTACAACGGTCCGGATTCGTTCACCTTTACGGTGAGCGACGGCAGCGGCGGCAGCGATACCGGCGAGGTGTCGATCACCGTCACGCCGGTCAACGATGTGCCGTTCTGCGCGGCCGCCGCGCCGAGCATCGCGTCGCTGTGGCCGCCGAACCACGAGCTGGTGGACATCGCTGTGCTTGGCGTCACCGACCCCGTCGAGAAGAGCGCCATCACCATCGAAGTAACCGACATCTTCCAGGATGAGCCGACCAACACCCTCGGCGACGGCAACACGCTGGTTGATGGCTTCGGCGTCGGCACGCCGACCGCGCAGGTGCGCCGCGAGCGCTCGGGCTCGAAGCGAGTGCCGGGCGACGGCCGCATGTATTACATCTACTTCACCGGCACGGACGCCGAAGGCGGGAAGTGCACCGGCGTGGTGCAGGTTGGAGTGCCGCACGATCTCGGCCAGGACCATGTGATCGGCGCCGGCGGACCGATCTACAGGTCGACGGGCCAGTAGCTCAGTCAGTGAGGCGGACGGAGACTTCGTCTCCGTCCACTCGAACTTCGTGCTTTGAAACGCCGACACGGGGATCCTGCACCAGGGTCCCCGTTTTTATTTCATACGACCAGCCGTGCCACGGGCACGTCACCACATCGGCGGCATCGATTTGTCCGTCGCACAGCGGTCCGGCCTTGTGCAGGCACAGGTTGTCGATCGCGAAGAACTCATCGCCAAGGCGGAACAGGGCAACATGGCGGCCGTTGACGGTCACCATCCTGCCCTTGCGCGTCTCGAAGTCGCTGACGCGCCCGACCGGCTGGAAGTCGTTCACTTACGGGCGGCCGGCGTGAGGGTCGTTTCGCGGCGCTCCGTGCCGCGCATGTACACCACCTTTGCCGGCTGGCCGATCTTGAGCAGCTCGAGCGCGTAGGTGTAGTCGTAGATGTTCGTGATCGACTGGCCGGCGATCTCGATGATCACATCGCCCTTGGCGAGTCCCGCCTGCTCGGCCGGTCCGCCGCCAATCACGCCGCCGAGCAGCAGGCCCTTCACGTCGGTGGCGTAATCGGGAATCGTGCCCGTGAACAGGCGCAGCCCCGCGCGGCCGCCGGTTTCGGTCTTCTGTTCGACCTTGGTGAATTGCGGCGCGTCGGTGGTATCCATCAGCCGCTTGACGATCGACGTCGCGAACGCGCCGATGCGATCGAGGTCCTCGTAATTGATCCGATCGGCCGTATCGCTCGGCTTGTGGTACTCGGTGTGGGCGCCGGTAAAGAACGACAGCGACGCCACGTTCACGCTGTTGAAGCTGCCGACGTCGGTGGGTTGATACGGATCGTCCTGCAGCGTCAAATCGAAGCCGGCCGCGACGTTGGCCTGCTCGAGCAGCTTCGGCCACGTTGCGCTGGTGCCGGTCGCCTGCACGGTCAGCTTGTTGTCGGCGACACGGCCGACCATGTCGAAGTTCAAGTACGCGGCAAGCTGATCGATCGGCACCGGCGGCTTGTTGACGAAGTGATTGGAGCCGAGCAGGCCGAGCTCTTCGCCGGACCAGAACGCGATCAGGACGTTGCGCTTGCGCGGCTGCGCGGCCAATGCATCGGCGATGTTGAGCACTGTCGCGGTGCCCGACGCGTTGTCGTCGGCGCCGTGATGAATCTTGTTGAGATCGCTCTTGTCGGCGAGCGAGTTGCCGCCGCCGCCGCGGCCGAGATGATCGTAGTGCGCGCCGATCGCGACCCACGGCTTCGCGACTCCCGCAGTTGAACCCGACGCCGGCAGGTAGCCGACGACGTTGTGGCCGGTCTGCTGCTCGCGAATCACGTTCGTCGTGACCGTCACGCTGACCTCGGGAATCGCGAAGCCCGCCACGTGCGGGTTGCCGCTATCGAGCTCCTTCTGCACTGCCTCGAGCTGCTTGTTGGCGGCCGCGAAAATCGGCGCCGCAACGCCGCCCGCGATGCTGGCCGCGACGATGCCCGATCCGGCGATCGCGGTATCGAAGCTCATTGGCACGACTTCACCCGCGTTCGGCGACCGCGGCCCGGTGACGACGATCAACCCCCTGGCGCCGCGCTGGCGCGCCGCCTGCGCCTTGTAGCGGAGATCCGCATACCGCGCGAGAATGGCGCGCGTTTTCTGATCGGCATCTTCCGGGAAATAACGCAGCACTACGACGATCTTGTCCTTGACGTCGAGGCCCTGATAGCTGTCGTAGCCGAAGCCCTGCGAATCGGGAACGACGATGCCGTACCCGGCAAACACCACCGCGCCGGATATCGAGCCGTTGTCTGAGAACGACGTCGCGAGGATGTTGCCGGGACCGTCGAAGTTCGTGACCGTGGTGCCGTGCGTGATCGTGAGCTTCGAGCCGCCGTCCTTCGAGCCTGCCGTGAACGTGAACGGCATCCGGAAATCCGTCATCCCCGGCAGCGGCTTCACGCCCATGCGCTTCAACTCGGCGATCAAGTAATCAGCCGCAAGTTTTTCCCCGGGCGAGCCGGTGAGCCGCCCTTCGAATTTCTCCGACGCGAGCGTCTGCACATGCGCTCGCGTCCGCGACGGCGTCGCTGTCTGAGAAAAAGCCGGAGCACCCGCAATTAAGCAAGCTGTTACGACTGCGAAGCTGAGTGTTGTTCTTGGCATTTTGATCATTTGCCTCTGTGTCCTGTGTCTCTGTGGCACCGTGGCCAGCGGATCTATTTCTTGGCAGGCACCTGCCGCGGCCCCGCCGCCTTCAACGCCGCCATCGCGGCTTCGTGATTCCACTGCGCCAGGTAAATCTGTCCCGCCGCGCCCGTGCCGCCGGCGCGGCTCGACGTCCAAGCCAGCTGCGTGCCGTCGGGTGAGGGCACCGGCAATCCGTCGAAACCTTCTGAATAGGTGACGCGCACCGGCTCTTTCAAGCCCGCCTTGTCGACCATGAACACTTCGAAGTTCTCGAAGCCAAGCTTGTTCGATGCAAACAGGAAGTACTCGCCGGACGGATGCTCGTACGGCGCCCAGCTCATCGATCCGAAGTCGGTGATCTGTTTCTTGTCGGTGCCGTCCGCCTTCATCGTCCAGACGTTGGCGATGAGACCGTTCTCGTCGAAGTGCCGCCACACGATGCGGCCGTCCTTCGTGAAGAAGGTGCCGCCGTCATAACCGTTCTCCGTCGTCAAACGCTTTTGACCGGAGCCGTCGGCCTTCATGATGTAGACCTCGGCGAAGTACGACGGATCGAGCGCGAGCTGCTTCTCTTCGGCGGCCGACAGCTTGCGGTTGTAGGCGTCGCGCATCGAGGAGAACACGATCCACTGGCCGTCGGGAGAGTAACCGCCTTCGGCGTCGTAGCCTTTCGCGGTGGTCAGCTGCTTGATCGCGCCGGTCTTCTCGTCGTAGGTGAAGATGTCCATCGACGCGTCGTAATCCCACGCGTAGCGGCGCTGCTTGCCGGATGCGCGGAAGTCGAGCTCTTCTTTCTGGTACTTCAGCGAATTCGGATCGAGATGCGTCGACGCGAACTCGATCTCGGTGCTGTTCGGGCGGAAGAACGCGCACGTCGTCTTGCCGATGCCGGGCGAGATGCGCTTGGTTTCGCCGGTCGACAGGTCGAGCACGTAGATTTGGTAGAAGGGATTGTTGGCTTCGCGCTCGCTCTGGAACACGAGCCGCTTGCCATCAGGGGACCAGTAGCCTTCGCCGGCCCGCTTGCCTTCAACGGTCAGGCGGCGGATGCGGCTCAGAAAATTCCGCTCCTCCGATTGCGGTTGTGACTGGCCGGCGACCGATACCATCGCCAGCCCGATTACCGCCACCGCCGCCACCGCACTCGTCACTCGCTTCATCCAAAACCTCGTCCCAGCAGGAAGGAAACGTCTATTCTAAACCCCATGTCACGGCTGCTGGCGCTGGTCCTCGCAACGGCATTTCTTGGTGCACCGAGTGATGTCCGGATGGTCGAGGTCGAGGGAGAAGGCGCCAAATACTGGCCGCGCTGGCGCGGCCCGTCGGGCCAGGGGCACGCGCCTCCCGGCAACTACACGGACAAGTGGTCGCCGTCTACCAGCGTCTGGACGACGAAGGTGCCGGGGCGTGGCAACTCGTCGCCGATCGTCTGGGGCGACCGAATCTTTCTCACCACCGGCTACGGCAACGGCGAGCGCCTGTCGATGCTCGCGTATTCACGCAGCGACGGGAAGCAGCTGTGGGAGACGTTCATTCCGCAGAACGGCGTCGAATACGTGCACTACAAGAACGGGTTTGCGTCGGCGACGCCGGCTACCGACGGCAAGCTCGTTTACGCCTCGTTCGGCCGTCATGGCCTGTTCGCGTTCGACTTCAGCGGCAAGATCGTCTGGCAGCACAAGTTCGGCATCATCGACAACTATCACGGCCCCGCGGGCTCGCCGGTGCTCTACAAGGATCGCGTCTTCATCTACCAGGATGCGAACCCGGCGACGCCTCCCGGGCAGGGCGCATTCGTCGGGGCGTTCGACAAGGCGACGGGGAAGCCCTTGTGGATGACGCCGCGGCCGGAAACCGTGGGGTGGGGCACTGCGATCGTGATCACCACGGGCGAGCGCGACGAGTTGATCGTCAGCAGCCAGAACCGTGTCGCCGCGTACGATCCGGCCACCGGCAAAGAACTGTGGACCGCGCGCGGCATGAGCTACGAAGTGATTCCGACACCTGTCGTCGGCCACGGCCTGGTGTTCGCGTCGTCCGGCCGCGCCGGCCCGACGCTCGCGATTCGACCGGGCGGCAGCGGTGACGTCACCAAAACGCACGTCGCGTGGAGTTCGCCGCGCGGCTCACCGTTCGTGCCGTCGGGCATCATCGTTGACGACCTGCTGTACACGATCAACGACATGCAGAGCATCCTGACCGTCGTCGAGGCGGCGACCGGCAAGCCGGTCTACCAGGATCGGCTCGGCGTCGCGATTCGCGAAGGCTTCTCGGCGTCGCCCGTCCACGTCAACGGGAAGATTTTCTTCACGAACGACGACGGCCAGACTTTCGTGGTCGGGGCGGGCAGGACCTCCAAGCTGCTGCACGTGAACGAGCTCGGTGAGCAGACGCTTGCGTCTCCGGCGCTGGTAGACGGGACGTGGTATTGGCGCACCGCGTCGACGCTGAGAGCCATCCGTTAGGTAACGGGGACTGACCCTGGTACACGTGTTTTCGTTTCACTTTTTGCTACGTACGCAGAAAGTGATCGGTTTACCGGTGTGATGACCTCAGTCCCCGTTACAAACGCAGCAGCGTGTCGCGCAACAGCCGCGATTGAATGCGGCTTGCCTGCAACGTCTGCCCGTTCGCCAGCTGCACCTGAGAGGTGCCTCCGGGCATCGGGCTGACCTTATGTATTTGATCGACGGCGGCCAGGGTGCCCCGTCCCAAGCGGATGAATCGCCTCGGATCGAGGCGCGCCTCGAGGGCGTGCAGGCGATGGGAGATGCTGAACCGTTCGTTGGTGATGGTCGTGAGGTGCAGTTGATCGCCTTCCGCCACGATCGACGCGATTTGCCGCACCGGGAGAATCATGGTGTCGCCGCGATGGCGGACCGGAATGCGCTCCAGGTAACGTGATGGCGATACCGTTTCGAGTGCCGCCGACGCGGCGGTGAGCCGCGCCGTTCGTTCCGCGGGAGTCGCCGACGCGCGCGTCCGCGCGCGTTCGATGGTGGCGGCCAGCCGCGCCCGCTCGACCGGTTTGAGCAGGTAGTCAATCGCATTCAGCTCGAACGCTTCCACCGCAAAATCGTCGTGCGCGGTGACAAACGCGATCAACGGCGTGGCGCCCGCCCGCACCAGCCTCGCGACGTCCAGGCCGGTCGCCTCCGGCATGTGCAGATCCAGCAGCGCAAGATCGGGCCGCTGGCGTTCGATCAAGTCGACCGCGTCGTTGCCGTCGTCAGCCTCGCCGACGACGTCGACATCGGGAAACGACTTCAGCAGGTTGACCAGGAACCGGCGTGCCGGCCGCTCGTCATCCGCGAGTACGACCCGCAATGGCTTCGGCATGATTCAGGTCCTCGTCACGGTGGTCGTCGATGAGCGGCATCCGCACCGTCGCCACCGTATCGCCGCCGGCGGTGGCGTGCAATTGCAGCATCGCGGCGGCGCCGTAGTGGCCTGCCAGCCGGCGCCGGATATTGTCGACGCCGACGTGCTCGCCGCCGCCGAGAGCGCCCTCAACACGAAGCGGCGCGCCGCTGTTGCGGACGCTTAGTTCCAGCTGGCGATCGCCGCCGCGGCCGGTGATTCGCGCCGACACGGTGACGTCGCCGCCGGTCTTGCTCGGCGCGACGCCGTGCTTGATGGCGTTTTCAACGAGCGGCTGCAATACTAGCGCGGGAATGCGGCACTGCCGCAGCGCATCGGGAACGTCGATGGCGACCCGCAACCGCTCCTCGAAGCGCTCGCGCTCGATCTTCAGATAGTGCTCGACCAGCTCGAGCTCGCGGGCCAACGTCGTGAATTCGCCTTCCGACCGCAGCACGCCGCGCAGCAGCGCCGTCAGCTGTAACAGGGTGTTCAGCGCGCGGGGCGGAGCGGTTTCGATGAGGTAGCCGATGGTCGTGAGGGCGTTGAACAGGAAGTGCGGGTTGATCTGCGCGCGCAGCGCTTTCAGTTCCGCTTCCGCCGTCAGCTTCAGCATTTCCTCCTCGCGCAGCTGGACTTCGTAGCGTTCGTGCGTCAGTCGAATCTGGTCGATGCGTCTCGCCGCCAGCACGCCGACCGCATCGAGCAGCGCGACGTCGTCGGACAGGAGCCGCCGGCCGCCGATCAATTCTCCGATGCACATCACATAACGAGGCAAATCGGTGGTCGGCACCGATGCCGCCGACGTCATTGGTTGCGTGTCTT
>DASUSZ010000348.1:0-6384 GCA_036374815.1 Vicinamibacterales bacterium
CCTGCTGTTGCTGCGCCGTGGGCTGCGTGCCCGGAATGAAGTAGTCACCTTCGATGTCGTAGTAGTTGACGTTTGCGTCGAAGATGACCTTGCCGCCGTAGTTGTGGATCGCGCCCGCTTCGTCCTGGCAGCGCGCATCCATCATTTTCTGGAAGACAACGATGTCGTAGCGCCGATCGGGCGCGTACAGCTCGTTATGAATTTCGGGGTGATGGTGATTGATCCATTGCGCGACGTTGCCGGCGCGCATCACCGTGAAGGAGTCGAGCTCGGAAAGCCGCGTCTTGCGGCGAGGGAACGAATCGTAGGTGATCCATCCGACGCGCGCCCTGGCGGCGACACGCGGCCGGCGCCGCAGGCCGGTGCGCGACAGGCCGGCGCCAATCGCACGTTTGAGACGCACTTGCGGCATCACCGGGTAGCCCGCGCGCCACAACGACACCACGTCCGCAGTGGTCGGCTCGTCTCTGCGAACCGCTTTCGAAAATGCGTCGATGTATTGGGGCAGGATGACGTCGGGGGCAAACTCGCGTTCAGCCCGCTGCCGCGCGGCCGTGGAGAGCTGCGGCTTCGCCTGCACCTGCTGCAACGCCGCGGCAAATTCCGCCGCTTCCATCGCGGCGCCGCAGTCCCCCACCACTTCCGGCACGCCGCCGCTGGCGCGATAGATCACCGGCAGCCCGCTGGCGAGCGCCTCGAGCACGACGTTCGGCATCGCGTCGTTCTCGGTGAGGCTGAGGAACACGTCGCACGAGCGCAGCGCCGCCGCCATTCCGTCGCGATCGAGATGCCCGAGCCGCACGATGTTGGCGCGGTCGGTGATGCCGTCGAACCGGCCGCACAGCACGAACAGCACGCCGGGATTGGCCGCGGCAATGTCGTTGATCTGCCAGTTTCCCTTGCGCCGATTGGTGCTGAACGACGCGCACGCCACCTTCGGCATTCCCGCCGGCAGATCGATCTTTGGGCCACGCGGGTTGAAGCGCTCGGTGTCGACGGGGTTGTAGATGATCGGCCCGTCGTGGGCGATGACGGGAAACTTCTCGCGGGTGCTGTGATACGAGTAGCGGCTTTGGAAGATCGTGACGTCGGCCAGCAGGTTGACGCGCGCCTGCGCGCGATCGGCGTCGGGGTTGCCGCCGTAGTCGGCGGCCGAGCCATCGACGCGGTGCGCGATCACGATCGAGGGATGTGCGCGCTTCGCCCGCCGCAGCAGCGCGTAGTCGACCGCCCATGAATTCGCGAACAGGACGTCGTAGTCAGCATCAGGGTCGTCGGTGTAGGCGATGCCCTGCCGATCGAGCCACGCCGTCAGGGTGCCGATGAAGGTGTACAACCCACCTTCGGACCTGATCGGAATTGGAATGCAGAGTCTCACGCGCGTCGCGTGGTTTGCGATCGGGGCCGTGCCGGCACGCCGACCACGGTCTCGCCGTCCGGGACGTCGGACACCACCACGGCACCGGCGCCGATCACAGCGTGCGAGCCGATCCGCTGGCCCTGGCGCACCACCGCGCCAATGCCGACGTGGCTGCCCGCGCCGATCGTGACGCCCCCGCCGATGATCGCACCGGGCGCAATATGGCAATGGTCGCCGACGATGACGTCGTGCTCGACGATCGCCGCGGTGTTGAGAATGACGTTGGCGCCAATGCGCGCTGCGGCGTTGACGATCACGCCGGCCATGATCGCGGTGCCCGCGCCGATCGACGCCGACGGTGAGATCACCGCCGACGGGTGCGTCGCCGTCAACATCTCGAGTCCAAGCGCGGTGACTCGATCGAACAGCGCCTGCCTGGCGGCCGTGCTCGACGTGCTGCCGACGGCGATCAAGGCGTGCGTCACGCCGTCTTTGATCAGCGATGGCAACAAGTCATCTTCACCGGCGGCGAGATAGCGGCAGACCTCAACTTCAGGATTGACCTGAAGTATTTCGCGGACCACCTTCGCGTGCCCGCCGTCGCCGAGAACCACCGCCTTGATCACGGCAGGTCGTGCACCTCGCGCAGCAGCATGAAGGCCTCGGCGTACTCGCGCCCGATCGTGCCGCCGCGATGCCGCGCCAGCGCGCGAATCGATT
The DNA here is from genome assembly GCA_036374815.1 of Vicinamibacterales bacterium. Taxonomy (GTDB): domain Bacteria; phylum Acidobacteriota; class Vicinamibacteria; order Vicinamibacterales; family UBA2999; genus 12-FULL-67-14b. The sequence goes on from DASUSZ010000348.1 coordinate 2,081, forward strand.
CAGACGCGCGCGGCTGCGGGTACGGCTGCTGCTCGCTCGCAAACATCTTCATGATCTCGATCTTGCGATCGATGTACGGCGTGATGTCGACGAACACCGACGGCACGAACACGCTGTCCTTGTCGGGAAGCGCCGCATCGGTGGACGACAGGGTCTCGAACGACAGCAGCCGTGCCGGCCGCGGCTGGTTGCGGAACGGCTTGCAGACGATCGTCACGCCCTCGAACACCGCCTGGTGGTCGGTGTGCACGTCGCCGCGATGAATCGTATAGATGGTGTGCGGCGCGGTCTTTTCGATTGCGGCACCGAGCGCGTCGATCAATGCCGCCTCCGGCAGCTCGCGCATGCGCGTCGTCGGCAGGCCGAGCCGCTCGACGTCCGACATCCCGTATGCCTTTGCGACCTGATCGATCTCACGCGCTTTGGCGGCGATGACATCCTTCGAGTACTTCGGCTCCCACCCGGCCGTGACGATGATCCACGACACCCGATCGCCGGCGGCGACATGGCGGAGGATGGTGCCGCCGCAGCCGAGCGTTTCGTCGTCCGGATGCACTGAAATCACGGTAATGCGCTTCATGCCCACCTCAATACGGCATCGTCTTGAGCATCAGCTCGGGTGTGAGATCGGCGTCGGCCAGTTGGGCCGCGATTCTGGTCGATGCGTGACCGTCGCCGTACATCGTCGAGCCGCGTTTCACGGCGTCGCGGAAATCCGCGTCGTTCAGTGCGCGCGCGCAGGCGTCGCGGATCGCGGCCGCGTCGATCGGTACGCGGATGACGTTGCGATCGGTTTCGCGCAAATCCTGGCGCGGGCCGCACAGGATGCCGGCAACGCGCAGGAAGCCCGATTCCACAACGATCGACGAGGAGTTCCCGACGATCGCTGCCGCTCGCCGATACAAACCGACGAAGGCGGCACGCGGCAGTACCGTAAATGGATGGACTCCGCCTCGCGCCGCTCGTTCGTCGATGGCGCGCCGCATCTCGACGTTGCCGGGATCCGTGTTCGGATAGCTGCAAAGGATCGGCGCGCCCACGGCCGCCACGCCATCCAGCACGGTGCTCATCTCCTGGTACGGCTGCGAAGCGAGCGTCGTCACCGGATGCTGGATGACGATAAAGAACGGTTTCGAGACGTCAAAGCCCGCGGCCGCCGACAGTTCCTCACTCGGAACATCGGGCTCGGTGCGAAGCGCATCCAGCCCCGGCGCCCCGGTGGCCCAGACGTGCTGCGGCAGCTCGCCCATCTTGATCAACCGCTCGCGGTGACCCGTAGTTGCGGTGAAATGCAGATGGGCCAGCTTCGAAATCGCCGGCCTGAACACCTCGTCGATGTCGGAGGCCACGCAACGATCGCCGCCGTGCAGGTGCGCGACCGGGACGCGAAGGAAATTCGCCGCGATGGCTCCGGCGAGTGCTTCCTCGCGATCGCCGGCGACGACGAGGATGTCGGGCTTCTGCGCGGCAAGATGGCGCGTCAAACCTTCGACGAGGTTGGCAAAGGACAGCGAGCGGCCTTCCCACGAGTTGGAGCTGAGGAAGGACTCGATGCGGGCGCTGACGGTCAGCCCGCTGCCGTCGGCGCGGCCGTGGTACGGCGACAGATTCGGACCCGCAAGGATCAGGGACGCATCGGCCTTGCCGGCATCCTGGATCGCGCGCGCAACCGGAACGAGGATGTCGTACTCCGAGCGCGCACCCGACAACAGCGCGATGCGCCGCTTCATGACAGGTCTCCGGTCAAAGCGGGATCGCGATCGATCAAGGGCCGCCGATACAACGTCAACGAGAAATCGTTCGGCAGGTAATCGTGACGCAGCGACACGTACGGCGTGATCGACAGCGCCAGCGTCAGCAGCTCCTCCGCCGGCCACGCCTGGATGTGGGCGTCGAAGCCGCGATAGCGGTCGGTCAGCAGGCTGATGTGCGCCGCCACGTCGCACAGCTCGAACTGCCGGCGCAGCGATCGCTCGAGGATGTCGCGCCCGTGTTCGACCTTGACGTTGTGAATGGCAAACGCCACGGTGTAATCGAAACGCCGGTTCATCGCACCGGCATCGCCGACCTCGAATCGCGCATCCGGAAAACGCTCTCGCGCGCGGCCGATCATTTCCGGTGACACGTCGATACCGCTGTAGTCTGCCGCCACGCCGGTCTCGCGCAGCCGGCCAAGGAAATCGCCGACGCCGCAGCCGATGTCGAGGATGGATCCTCCACGCAGATCGTTCGCGCGAAGGAACGAATCGAAGCGAAGGCGCTGCCCTTTGCGGCCCGATTCAATGCGGCTGCAGTCGTCGGGGGCGTTGCGCGCGCGCTGATCCCAGTAGTCGCGTACTTGTTTCAGCTCGTCGCTCATCTATGTTTCCTGCCCCGCCTCCGGCGGCGCGGCCGTGGCTGACCGCAGCACTTCTCCGGCCTGCGATCCGGCATTGACCAGCAGATCGATCGCGGCCATGTCCGGCAGAAAGCCCTGTTCCTTGTGCAGTTGAGGATACGTTGGATGAGCGAACTGCTGGTAACGCAACTCGATGCCGGCCGCCGCGAAGGTTGCCGGATCCTGGTATGCGCGCGCGCCTTCGCCGGAAAAATACACGCCCGCTCCCAGCGCCTTGCAGATGCCGACGATCAAATCTTCTTTGGCGCCCTGGACGCCGAGCGAAGACGCGCGAACCTGCCGGCAGTTGAGGCCAAAAGCCTTGAACGCGGAATCCGTCGTCGCGATGTTCAGGTCGGCGAGTTTTGAAAATCCGCTGCTCAGCACCGGCACGAACTCGTCGCGCAGCCAGCCGTAATGAGGGGCCTTGCCGTACGAGTGCGCCAGTGTCGTCACGTGCTTGTCGATCCAGCCGTCGCCGTCGATCTCCACCTCGGCGATCAGCGTGTCGCGATTTGCCTTGACCGGCACGGTCAGCATCCGGGCGCCATGCGGGGTCTTGACCATGTTGCGGTTCTGGTAACCGCGCCGTTGAAACTGCACCGTGTCGAGATAAACGAAAATGTCACACGCCGCCGCCTTCGCGAAGTAGCGGAGTGTCGGCAGGTACTGCGGCTGGTGGATCGCGACGATTGGGCCGCTCATTCCACGTCATCCGAAGCCACCGCCTCGCCTTCTCTGACTTGCCGCTTGACGATCCTGCCGACGATTTCCGGCCAGCGATTGGCCGCGAGACCGGTTCCCGGCCGCAGCGCGATCAAGTCGGCTTCGGTGACGACGGCGCCGCGATCGAGGCGGCGATGCCAGAACAGGCTGCGGCGTCCAAGCTTCGCCATGTCGCGCTCGCTGTCGGCCGGTACTTTCTCTCCGCTGCCGAGCGCCGACGAGGCCTCGCGGATCGCGGTGACGAACGAGCGGAACTGCTGCGGGTCGAGCGACGCCTGGTGGTCCGGGCCGGGCAGCGATCGATCGAGCGTCAGGTGCTTTTCGATGATTGCGGCGCCGAGGGCAACGGCGGCAACGGCGGCCCGCTCGCCGGTCGTGTGATCCGAAAATCCGATTGGACGCCTGAGTGCATCGGCCATCATCGGAATCGCGCGCAGGTTCGAATCCGCGATCTCGGCGGGATAATTCGATACGCACTGCAACACCGCGATCTCCGCTGCCGGCGAAGACGCGTCGACGATCGTCGCGATCGCCGACTGCACTTCGGCGAGGCTCGCCATCCCCGTCGACAGGATGATCGGCCGGCGCTTGCGCGCCAGGTGACGCAGCAACAGCGAGTGCGTGAGGTCGGCTGACGACACCTTGAACGCGGGCACACCGAGGTCGAACAGGAAGTCCGCGCTTTCGGCATCGAACGCGGTCGACAGGAACACGAGCCCACGTTTTGTGGCGCGCTCCTGCAGCGGCGCATACGCGCCCTGCGGCAGAACGAGACGCTCGAGCATTTGCAGCTGCTGATCGCCGGACTGCGTGCGTTTCTGATAGTCCGCCGTGCCCGCCGACGGGCTCGCCAGCTGCGACGGCACGAACGTCTGGAACTTGATCGCGTCGGCTTTCGCATCGGCGGCCGCATCGATCAACCGCTCGGCAAGCGACACATCGCCGTTGTGATTGACGCCCGCCTCGGCAATGACGAAACACGCATTGCCTCCGCCGATGGTGCGGCCGGCAATGTCGAAGGTGCTCTTCACGAACGCCCCGCCATCAGCTTCGCGGCCACGTCGAAGTCTGCTTGTTCATCGATGTCGATGCTGCGCTCACGCGGCATCACGTAGGCGATCGCGGTGCCGTCGTCCATCTTTCCCTGCTCGAGCACCAGCTCCGTTCGCGCGATGTAGATGGCGCCGTTGAGCACGTGGAT
>DASUSZ010000349.1:0-7611 GCA_036374815.1 Vicinamibacterales bacterium
GGCTCGTACGTACGCCGCCCAGATTGTGTCCGGAGAATTGAGCCCCGCCGCAGGCGCGCGGGCGATGTGGACGGACGTCTTCTACCACCTCGAGCTCGGCGATCACTCGGTCGATCAGTTCGTGTATTGGGCGGACGCGATAGATGACGCCGAGGATGAAGAGCGGCGGCGCTTCTGTGAAAGCGCCATCGTGCGCATTGCGGCCGATTATTTGAAGAAGAATCCTTAAAGCACCGGCGCACTCAGGCACCTGGGCACCCAGGCACCCGAGGCCCTCAATACCTGAATCGCCAGTCGCCGTTCGGCTGGTCTTGCTGCTGCGGCTCCTCGCGCTTGCGCGGCATCCGCTTCGCCTTGTAGAGCGAGCAGTCCGAGCACCACGAGTCGCAGCTGAAGCCTTCCTTGCCGGCCATCGGCAGCACGTCGCGATGCGTGCAGTGATCGGGCACGCCGTCCTCGGCCGCCTTGCGCCAGCGGCACGACTGGAAGCGTGTCATCGACGGTGAAATGTTATCGGGCACGGATTCCAATTGCTGCCTCCACAGCGGACCACGCCCGCTGCTCATGCGGTGAAACCAGCGTCACCGCGTGTCCCGATGCGCCGGCGCGTCCCGTGCGACCGACGCGGTGCACGTACGTCTCCGGCGAATCCGGGACCTCGAAATTGATCACATGCGCGATGCCCTCGATGTCGAGGCCGCGCGCGGCGATGTCGGTGGCCACCAGCACGGGATGCTTGCCCGACCGGAACCCCTCCACCGCCGACAACCGTTCCTGCTGCGTGCGGTCGGCGTGCAGCGCCGCCGCCTTGATGCTCTTCGCCACCAGTGACCGGGTCACGCGATCGGCGTCGATCTTCCGCCGCACGAACACCAGCACCGGCCCGTCCGACTCGCGCTTGGCGAACGTCGCCAGCCAGTCGATCTTCTCGCCGGTTTCGACCTTCACCATCTGGTGATCGATCGTGCGCGCCGCGCCGCCGCGGTTGCCGACCTGCACGTAGCGCGGCGCCCTCAGCATCTCCTTCGCCATGCGCTGGATTTCTCCAGGCAGCGTCGCCGAGAACAGCAGCGTCTGCCGATCCGGCGGCAGCGCCGTCATGATCTTCTGCACGTCGGGCCAGAAGCCCATGTCCATCATGCGGTCTGCTTCGTCGAGCACCAGCACCTGCACCCGCACGAAGTCGGTGTTGCTGTGCCGCATGTGATCCATCAGCCGTCCCGGCGTCGCCACGACGATGTCGACGCCTGCCTGGAGCGCGCGTTCCTGGGGCCCCATCTCGACGCCGCCGAATACCGCCGCCGACGTCACCGGCGTGTGATACGTCAGCCCGACCAGCGAATCCTCGATCTGCACCGCGAGCTCGCGCGTCGGCGCGAGGATCAACGCGCGGGTGTAGTTCTCCCGCGCCGGATCGCCGTAGCGCGGCGTTTCGCTCAGCAGGCGCTCGATGATCGGCGCCGCGAACGCCAGCGTCTTGCCCGTCCCGGTCTCGGCGCACGCCACCACGTCGTGGCCTTCGAGCGCGATCGGAATCACCGCGCCCTGCACCGGCCGCGTCCCTTCGAAGCCGAGCGCGTGAAACGCCGTCTCGAGCCGCGGATCGAATCCCATCCGGTCGAACGACTTCGGCGGCGCCTCGACGTCGATCATTTCCCACGGCAGATCCGGGGGCGGCGTCGTCGGCCGCGGCGTAAAGGTCTTGGCTGGCCGGCGTCCGCCCCGCCCGCCCGGCCCGCGCCGACCTGGCCGGCGTTGCGATGTGGAATGTCCGTTCAATGTGTCTCTGTCAGATCAAACGTCCGCGTCCAATCCGTGTTTAATCTGTGGCTCAACGGGCGCGGAAGGTGATGATGCCGCGCTGCGGATCGTAGGGCGAGATGCCGACGGTGACCCGGTCCCCGGGAACCACCTTGATGCGGAACCTCCGCATGCGACCGCTCAGCTGCGCGAGAACTTCGTGTCCGGCGTCGACCTGCACGCGGTAAAGGCCACCGCTGTGCACCGCGACGACGGTGCCTTGCATATCAATCAGATCGTCTTTGCTCATTCAATCCTTTGGCCCGAAGCCTTCCTCGGCGTCGGGCACAGTCTTTGATTGTGTCACTTTGCGGGCGCGATAGGCAAATCACGTACCGCCTGCTCCACCTGCTTCGCCAAATCCGCGTAATTATCGCCAGATAAATGCATTGGCGTCCCGAAGGTCACCGAAATCGGCCCGGGCTTCGGCCACTTCCAGCTCGGGTGCAGGACCCGATCCGCCCCGTCGATTCGCACCGGAACGACCGGAAGGTCGAGCCGGGAGCCGATCATCCCGATGCCCGGCTTGAACGGCTTGATGTCGCCGCTTTCGGATCGCACGCCTTCCGGGAAGATGAGCACCGAGTAGCCGTCGCCCGCGACTTCGCCGATGTAGCGCAGCGTCTGCCGCGCGCCCGCCTCGCGCTGCGGTAGCGGGAAGATGTTGAAGAAGAACGCCGACAGGTAATAGTTGAGCCGATTCGTGAATACCTGCCGCGCCGGCACGCCTTCGGGAAAGAAGTGCGCCTTGAAAAATTCCTTCAACGCCGCCGGCGCAATACGCGCGCGCCAGTGCCCCGGCATCGCCATCAGGATCGCCGGGACGTCGAAGTGGCTTTGGTGATTCGCCGCGAAGACGACCGGGCCCTCGATGCGATCGAGGTTCTCGAGACCCTTGACCCGTACGTGCGCGAAGATGCGGCCGAGAGGCAGGATCCACGTCGCCTGGCTGATGCGGCGGATGATCGTCACCGGCCACCTGCGATTCCACGAGGGGAAATCGACCGGCTCCGCCACCTCGGCTTCGTGCGGCGCCGCCGCCAGCATCGCGCGCAGATCGTCGAGCGTCCTCGCGCCGGCGAACTTCGTTTCGTCGATGCGCGTCTGGAATTGATCTTCGAGCGCCACCATCAACTCCACGCGCTCGAGCGAGCTCAATCCCAGGCCTTCGATCGATGTGCTGCCTTCGAGCTCCCGCGCGCCGGCAAACCTCGCGAGCAGCGTTTGCAATTGATCACCGCTGCTCGAGGCTGTCGTGGTCTTGCCTGAGTTGACCCAATCCCGTATGGCGCCGCGTTTGAGCTTCTTTGTTCCTTCAGTGCGCGGCAGGGCGCGGTCGGTCCAGATCGAGTAGCCGCGAATGCGCTGATGATCGGCGAGCTGTGAATTGACCTGTCGAATGACGGTTTCAGGGTCGACTCCAGGATCGAGCACCAGAACCGCATGGACGCGTTCTGCGCCATCCGACGCCTTCGACGCCACGACCGCGGATTCGACGACCCCCGGCTGCGCGTTGAGCGGATTCTCCACGTCGTCCGGAAAGACGTTCAACCCTTCCGGCGTCACGATCATTTCCTTCTTCCGCCCACGAATAAAGAGCCTGCCCTCGGCATCCTGTTCGCCGATGTCTCCGGTGTGTAACCACCCCTCGTCGTCTTTTGTCCTTCCTGATTGCTGGTTGCTGATTGCTGATTGCTGATCCCCGTAATACCCGCTGGTTACGTTCTCGCCACGAACGAGAATTTCCCCGTCCTCCGCAATCTTCACCTCGACGCCCGCGATCGGCTTTCCGACCGACCCCGTATTCGTCTTGAACGGGTGATTCATCGTGACGATCGGCGCCGTCTCCGTGAGGCCGTAGCCTTGAATGACGACGAAGCCGAGCCGCTTCCAGTAGTCCTCGAGCGCCGATCCCAGTGGCGCCGCGCCGACGATGAACGCCCAGAATTTCATCCCGAACATCCGGTGAATCTTTCGATACCGCCACCATCGCTTTGGAATCGACAGGCCCTTTGGCGGCTCGGTGGCGGAGGGATCGATCCGCAGCGCGTGCTCCTTGAGCACCTCGAGGATCTTCGGCACGCAGACGATGACCGAGATGCGCCACTCGCGGACGCGCCGCACGATGTCGTGCGGGTTGAAGCTGCGCATGAACACCACCGTGCCGTCGATGAGCGGCGGGATGTTCGTCGCCATCGACTGCCCGAACATATGGCTGAGCGGCAGCAGGTTCAGGAAGCGAATCGGCGAAAACGGCTTCGCATACTTCTTGTACTTGTCGATCTCCTTCGCCACAGGGACCGTGTTCGCGAGGATGTTGCGATGGCGGATGACCACGCCTTTTGGATCGGCGGTGGCGCCCGACGTGAACACGATCTGCGCGATGTCGTCGCGGTCGATCGGCACGTTCGGGATCGGGCCGTCCGCCGACCAGTCGAAGTCGTCGAATTTCCAGGCCGGCATCGTGCCGGTATCGACGTCATCACCGCTGAGAATGACGCGGGCGTCGACGATGGTACGGATGCGATCGGCGAAATCCCTTGAAGAGCGGTAATCGATCGGCACGGCGATCGCGCCGGCCAGTTGAATGCCCCAGTAGGACGCAATCCATTCCGGCCGGTTCTCGCCCCACAGGATGACCTTGTCGCCTTTTACTACACCGGAAGCCGCGAGCTTTGCCGCAAAGCCGCGCGCCGCACGCGTCACATCCGTGTACGTATAACGCCATACCCGATAGCCGTCGTCATAGACGAGGAACTCTCCACGGCGTTTTTCCAACGTCCGGAAAAGATCGACGAGCGTCAGCACGGCATCAGTATTATCCGAGTAGCCGAGTACAATAGGCGGCTGAACGCAATGCACGTGTTTCTGACGGGCGCCACCGGATACATCGGGTCGGCCGTGCTCGACTCGATGATTAAGGGTGGCCACCGGGTCACGGCCATGGCGCGCGATCCGGAAAAGGCCGAGAAGCTGCAGGCCAAGGGCGCAGCGACCGTCATCGGCGAGCTCGGACTCCCGAAAACTTACGTCAACGCCGTGAAGGCCGCCGACGCGGTCGTGCACGCCGCGATGGAGTCGTCGCCGCGCGGCGTCGAAAAAGAGAAGCAGGCGCTCGACACCATGCTGACCGCGCTGGCGCAGGCCAGCCAGGCTGACGGTAAACAGCGCGTGTTCATCTACACCTCCGGAGTCTGGGTGCTCGGCCGCAGCGTCAAGGCCGCGGAAGAAGATAGCCCGCTCGATCCTCCTCCGCACGTCGAGTGGCGTCCCGCCCACGAAGAAAAAGTGCTGTCGGCGTTCTCCGCCTCGCTGCGCACGGTGGTGGTCCGCCCCGGCATCGTCTATGGCGGCGGCCGCGGCATCGTCTCGGACTTGATCAAGGACGCGCTGAATGGCCTGATCCGAGTCGTCGGACCCGGCAAGAATCGCTGGCCGTGCATCTACGATCACGATCTTGGCGAGCTTTACGTGAAGATCCTCGAGTCACCGTCGGCGGCCGGCGTCATTCACGCGACGGATGAATCCGACGAGCGCGTCATCGATATCGCCGAAGCGATCGCCGAGCAGGTTCCGCAGAAGCCGGACATCCGCATCGTCCCGCTGACCGAGGCGCGGAAGAAGCTCGGCACCTACGCCGATGCGCTCGCGCTCGATCAGAAAGTCCGGAGCCCCAAGGCCCGCGCGCTGGGCTGGGCGCCGACGCAAGCGGGCGTGATCAGCAGCGTCCCGCGCCTCGTCGAAGAATTCCGCAACGCGCAACGCGAGCGGTAAGGTCCGGCTGAACCGGACCCCCCACAACATGACGCTGGGAGGGTCCGCCTTCAGGCGGACCGCAGCGCGCAATATACTGGGCGTCATGCGCAAACTCGGACTCGCCGCTCTTGTTGTCGCCGCCATCGGCTGCAGCCAGCCGCCGCCGCCGCCACCGCCGCCGACTCCCGCTGAAGATCAGATCACGGCCGCGTCGTTCGTGAATCACGTCAAGGTGCTGTCCTCGGATGAATACGAGGGCCGCGCACCGGCCACACCGGGCGGCGAAAAGACGGCGCAGTATCTTGCGGAGCAGCTCAAGGCCATCGGCGTCGAACCGGGAGCGCCCGACGGCAGCTACTTCCAGCAGGTGCCGATCGTCGAGTCATCGGTCGAGCGCAACTTCGTGCTGAGCGTGCCGGGCAACACCTACCGATACTCGACCGACGTGGTCGCGTTTTCCGGGCTCGAGCGCCCGCGCGTGCAGGTGCAAGGCGAGATCGTGTTCGTCGGCTACGGCATCAACGCGCCGGAGCTGAAGTGGAACGACTACGAAGGCGCGAACGTGCGCGGCAAGTGGGTGATGATCATGGTCAACGATCCGCCCGCGCCCGCCGACGAGCCGACGCTGTTCGGCGGCAACGCGCTGACGTATTACGGGCGCTGGACCTACAAGTTCGAGGAAGCGGCGCGGCAGGGCGCCGCCGGCGCGCTGCTGATTCATACCGACGAATCGGCGACCTATCCGTGGCAAGTGGTGCAGACATCGTGGAGCGGCACGCAGTATTCGCTGCCGCCGCAGCCGGGCGAGCCGGCGCTTGGCATCAAGGCGTGGATCACCAATGCCGCGGCAACCGATCTGGCACGGCGGGGCGGGCGCAATCTCGACACGATGCGCGAGGCCGCGAGCAAGCGCGGTTTCAAGGCGGTGCCGCTCAACATTCGCGCGGCGGCCACGCTGATGCAGCGCTCGTCGCGCAAGACCGCCGCCAACGTGATCGGCGTGATCAAGGGCACGACCAACGCGTCCGAAGCGGTCATCTATACGGCGCACTGGGACCATTTCGGGATCCGCGACGCGCAGCCGGGCGACAAGCCCGACGCCGATCGGATCTTCAACGGCGCCTACGACAACGCATCAGGATGCGCCGGCGTGCTCGAGATCGCCAAGGCGTTTGCGAAATCGCCGCAGAAGCCGGCGCGATCGGTGTACTTCGCGTTCGTGACGGCGGAGGAGTCGGGCCTGCTCGGCTCGGCGTTCATGGCGGCGAACCCGCCGCTGCCGATCGACAAGGTCGCGGCCAACATCAACATCGACGGCGTCAATTACCTTGGGCCGACCAGCGACATGGTGCAGCTCGGCTCGGAGCGGTCGTCGATCGGTCCGATGATCGAGTCAATCCTCGAGGAGCGCAAGCGCACGCTGACCGGCGACACGCACCCCGAGCGCGGCTACTTTTTCCGATCGGATCATTTCTCCTTCGCGAAGCTTGGCGTGCCCGCGATCTCGCTGAGCGAGCCGAAGCAGTTCACCGGACCGAACGCCGCGGAGCTGCTGAAGAAGCAGGAAGCCTACAACGGCAAGGACTACCACCAGCCCACGGATCAGTACGACCCGTCCTGGGATTTCTCCGGCGGCGTCGAAGACATGAAGGTGCTGGCGCAGCTTGGCTGGCGCATCGCGAACCAGCCGGCCATGCCGACCTACAACGCCGGCGATCAATTCGGCGAGGTCAGAAAGAAATGACCGTAGCGACCGACACGTTTGTCACCCTCGACGAAATCCGGGCGGCGCGCGAGCGCATCGAAGCCGCTGCACGGTATACGCCCTTGATCGACGTGCCGTGGCCGACAGGCGCGCCGGCCGGCAGCCTCGCCAGCCCGCAAGCCCGTACGCCGGTACGCCCGCTGTATCTGAAGTGCGAGAACCTCCAGCCGATGGGCGCCTTCAAGATTCGCGGCGCCTTCAACATGATTGCGCAGCTGCCGAAAGAGCAGCTGGCGCGCGGCGTGATCACGTATTCGTCCGGCAATCACGGCCAGGCCGTGGCGCTGGCC
>DASUSZ010000350.1:0-6850 GCA_036374815.1 Vicinamibacterales bacterium
GTGACGCCGGGCTCGATCACGCCCGCCGCGCTCGCGGTCTCGATATCGAGCTGCCCCACGAGCTCCTCGACGGCGACCCAGCTCTCGCCGGCCGGCTCGAGCGGCGCCGGCTCGAACGCGGCGCTCTGATCAGGCGGCGTCTGTTCGATCGGCATCGTCATCATCAGGCCGAGGATGAGCATGGCTGCCGCACCAAGCGGCAGCAGTACCTGCCATCGCAGCCATCCGGGCCACGCGCCCGCGGGAGCCTGCTCCTGATCGATCGCCGCGCGCACGCGCTGCGAGAAGTGATTCCAGAACAGCGGCGAGGGCTCAGGCACGTTCGCCTGTTTCGCATCACCGAGCGCTCCGGCCAGATCGTCTACCTGGCGCCGGCACTCTTCGCACGAGGCGAGATGCGCCTGACGCCCGGGCGCCAGGGCCTCCTCCATCGCGTCGATCAATTCGTCGGGGGTGAGGTGCGTCATGGTTCAGAACCCAGGATCTTTTTCAAGTTTGCCAGCGCGTGAAAAAAGTTCGCTTTCACCGCGCCCACCGAGCTGCCCAGCACGTCTGCGATTTGCTGGTGCGACATGTCGTGATACGTGCGCAGGATCAACGTCGCGCGCTGCTTCTCCGGCAGGTGTGCGATTGCCTTGCGCACGGCCACGGCGCGCTCTTCGCGAATCATCGCACGCTGCGCGCCTTCGATGCGGACATCCTCGAAGTGCTCTGCCGATTCGATCGTCTCGGTCTGTGGCGTCTTCGCGCTGACGCGATTCAGGCACACATTGACGGCGATTCGATAGAGCCACGTCGACAACGCCGACTGCCCCTTGAACGTCCGCATCCCGCGCCACGCGCGAACGAATGCGTCCTGCGCGAGATCGCTGGCGTCCTCGTGGTTGTGCACGAAGCGATAGCAGACCTGGTAAACCGAGCGGCGATGCCGTTCGACGATCACATCGAACGCGTCGCGATTGCCGCCTGCCGCCTCGGCCGCCAGGGCCTTATCGTCGAGCTCGGACATCGCCTTCACCGCGCCAGCGGTCCATGGCAGATCGAGGGCTGTCTCATGTGCCATTGCCTATTAGACCGGTGCTGCACGATGAAGTTGAATCTTTGACGGATTTGACTTTCGCCTTTTGTTTGTTTACGCTGCCTTTTCAGGGCGAAGAAACGGTAAATAGGCTAATGGGCCAATAGGCTAATGGGCCAATAGCCTCAGGCGAATAGACGTGCGAACAGGGACCGTATGCAACCACTGACCAAGCGGCAGCGAGAGATTCTCGACTACCTCAACGAGTTCATCGCGCAGCACGGCTATGCGCCGAGCCTCGAAGAGATCGGCGAACGGTTCAGCTTGTCGTCGTTGGCGACCGTGCACAAGCACCTCACCAACCTGCAGGAAAAGGGATTCATTCGCCGCTCGTGGAACCGCTCGCGTTCGGTTGAGCTGCTGCCGAGCCGCTCCGGCGGCCGCGCCATCGAGCTGCCGATGCTGGGATACGTCGCCGCCGGCATGCCGATCGAGGCGGTCACCGGCAACGAGACCATCGCCGTCCCCGATTCGCTGATTAGCGGCAAGCGCGACACCTATGTGCTGCGCGTCAAGGGCGAATCGATGATCGACGAACAGATCCGCGACGGCGACTGGGTCATCGTGGAAGATCGCAAGACCGCGGACAACGGTGAAATGGTGATCGCGCTTGTCGGCGGCCAGGACGCGACGCTCAAGAAGTTCTACAAGGAAAGCAATCGCATCCGCCTCCAGCCGGCGAACCCGACGATGCAGCCGATTTATGTGGAGCCGGACGGCCTGCAGATTCAGGGCGTAGTCGTGGGGGTAATGCGGAAGTATTAGGTTACAGTTGTCGGTCAGGCCTGCCCATATGACCGACCGTAAGCAAATCAACTTCACCATCGTCCCCGAGGACGGTGGCAGCGAGCCGCGCACCTACGCCAACTTCTGCGCGGTCAACCACACGCCGTTCGACTTCACGCTCACCTTCTGCGAGGTGATGCCGCTCTCCGAAAAAGAGATTCGCGACGCCGAAGCCGAGCACATCGTGCGCGCGCCGATTCGCGCGCGGCTCGTGCTGCCGGTGCAATTCGTGCCGACCCTGATCGCCGCGCTGCAGGAGAACATGCGCATCTTCTCGGAGTCGCATCAGCCGCCGCAGCCGGCGCCGCCGGGCAAGGGACCGATCCATTAACGCGCGGACGTGAAGTCTCCGGCAGCCGTTACGCGAATCTTCGACGCGCTCGATCGGCATCATCCGAACGCCGATACGGAGCTCGTGCACCGTAATGCGTTCGAGCTGCTGGTCGCGACGATACTGTCCGCGCAATCCACCGACGCGCGCGTGAACATCGTCACGCCCGCGCTGTTTGCGAAGTATCCCGACGCGCGTGCGCTGGCCGCGGCGAAAACACCCGAGCTGGAGAAGATGATTCTCTCGACGGGATTCTTCCGCCAGAAGTCGAAGTCGCTGATCGGCATGGCGAACATGCTGGTCGACGAGCACGGCGGCCAGGTGCCGGCGGACATGGACGCGTTGACGAAGCTGCCCGGCGTCGGACGGAAGACGGCCAACGTGGTGCTCGGCCACGCGCTTGGTGTTCCCGGCCTGCCCGTCGATCGCCACGTGTTGCGCGTAGCGAACCGCATCGGGCTGGTCAAGAGCGACGACCCCGTAAAAGTCGAAGCGGAGTTGTGCGCCATGCTGCCGCCGGAGCGCTGGACGCGCGCGTCGGATGTCCAGATTCTCCACGGGCGGAGAATCTGCAAGCCGAAGCCGCTGTGCCCGAGATGCAACGTGCGTCCGGATTGTGATTTTTACCGGCTCGGCTTTGGCACGAAGCCGGTGAAATTGAAGAAGCTTGCCGCCAAAGTCATGGCTGCGCCAAAAAAGAAACGGCGGTCACGGTCTTGACGCGGGAAAGCTTTCGCGCGCTGGTGGAAGAAGCGATCGACACCATCCCGCTCAAGTTCGCGCGGCACATCCGCAACGTCGCCATCGTCATCGAGGACGAAGCGTCGGGCGATCTGATGGACGAAATGGATCTCGACGACCCCGGCGATCTGCTCGGCCTGTACCAGGGCACACCGCTCACCGAGCGCGGCCCGGGTTACGGCAACGTGCTGCCGGATCGCATCACGCTGTTCCAGCGTTCGATCGAAGAAGAATGCGCCGGCGATGAAGACGAGATCGTGGTCGCGATCGGCGAGACGTTGATCCACGAGATCGGCCACT
This sequence comes from Vicinamibacterales bacterium, assembly GCA_036374815.1. Classification (GTDB taxonomy): domain Bacteria; phylum Acidobacteriota; class Vicinamibacteria; order Vicinamibacterales; family UBA2999; genus 12-FULL-67-14b. Next base: position 3,237 of record DASUSZ010000350.1, read on the forward strand.
ACTTCGGGATGAGCGAGGAGCAGATCATGGAGATCGAAGAGCGCTACTGGCGCGGCGATGCCTTCCCCGACGAGCTCGAACGCGAGGACGATGAGAGCTCGTAAACGCTTCGCGCAGCACTTCCTGGAAGCCGCGTGGGTCAACAAGCTGGTCGCGGCGGTCGCGGCGACGCCGGAGGATTCGATGCTCGAGATCGGCCCGGGCCGCGGCGCGATCACGCGGCCGCTCGCGGCGCAGGTGAAGCGGCTGCTCGCGATCGAAGTGGATCGCGACCTCGCGGCCGACCTCGAGGCGGCGGCGCTGCCGAACGTAACGGTCGTCACGAACGACGTGCTGTCCGTCGACCTCGTGCCGATCATTACCGGATGGCTCGGCGCGCCGCCGGGCCCCGCCAACCAGTTCCGCGTCGTCGGCAACCTGCCCTACAACATTTCGTCGCCGATCCTGTTCACGCTTCTCGATCTCGCGGCCCGGACCGGCGGCGTCCGCGACGCCATGCTGATGCTGCAAAAGGAAGTGGCGGATCGGCTGGTCGCGAGGACTGGAACCGGCGACTACGGCGTGCTGACGGTCCTGACCGCCCTCACCGCCGACGTGACCCGCGTGCTGTCATTACCGCCGGGCGCCTTTCGGCCGCAGCCGAAGGTGCATTCGGCGGTGGTCCGGCTGGTGTTTCGCCCCGCCAAAGTCGACGTGCGCGATCACGATTTGTTCGTCCGCATGGTGCGCACGATGTTCACGCAGCGGCGCAAGACGCTCAGCAACGCCCTCAAACCGTTCGGGGTCGAGCGCGGGGTGGAACCGCTCGAGGCGCTGACGGGCGCGGGCATCGATCCAAAGCGGCGTCCCGAAACGCTCGACCTGGCTGAAATGGCCGCGCTCGCCGCGGCGTTTTCCCGCCCGTAAGCTGAAGTTATGCTATAGTTTCCGGCGAAACCCGCCTGTTTTTGCAGGCCCTCCCAGCGGCCTGAACGGCGACCTTTCCCGATCCTCCCGGATCAAAGGGTTGCCAGCTTGTCCACTTCGCGTGTTCGCGAATGGATTTCCCTGAACGCGCGCGAACGGTTTGCGCGGCGTTCGGCTGGGATATCGCATGAGTGTGTCCGCGGCGCAACCGGTGTCGGCCGGCGCGCCACCAGTCGATGTCGTGCCGCTTGGCGGCCTCGGCGAGTTCGGCCTCAACATGATGGCCATCTCGTGTGAGGAGACGACCATCGTCATCGACGCGGGCGCGATGTTTCCGGAAATGGATCTGCCGGGCGTCGACCTGATCGTGCCCGACCTCGCGTATCTCGAAAGCCGCAAGGGACAGCTCAAGGCGCTGGTGCTGACGCACGCGCACGAAGATCACATCGGCGGCGTGCCCTACGTGCTGCCGCATCTCGCCGGCTCGGTCTACGGCACGGCGCTGACGCTGGCGATTGTCACCAACAAGCTCACGGAGCACGCGCTCCAGCCGAAGACCGTCGAGATCAAGCCCGGTTCATCGATCGCGATCGGGCCGTTCACGCTCGAATTCGTGCGGGTCACGCACAGCATGCCCGACTGCGTCGCGGTGGTCGTGCGCACGCCGCAGGGCGTGCTGCTGCACACCGGCGACTTCAAGGTCGATCAGACGCCGCTCGACGGCCAGGCGTTCGATCTGCATCGCTTCGCGCAGCTCGGCTCCGAGGGCGTGCTGGCGATGTTCTGCGACAGCACCAACATCGATCGCCGCGGCTATACCGGGTCGGAAGCCGACGTCGAGGATGCGTTCGAGGAGATCTTCACGAGCACCGAGGGGAAGATCATCGTCGCGACGTTCGCGTCGAGCCTGTATCGCATGCAGATCGTCGTCGACCTTGCCGCGCAGTTCGACCGCAAGGTGGCGTTCGTCGGCCGCGGCATGATCGAGAACTCGCGCATCGCGCAGGAACTCGGCTTTCTGCACCTGCCCACCGGCGTCGTCATCAAGGATTCGGACGTGCAGTTCTTCCCGGTGCAGGACGTCGTCTGCCTCGCGACGGGATCGCAGGGCGAGCCGAATGCGGCGTTGTCGCGGATCGCGATCGACGATCACCGCTACGTGCAGGTCAAGGACGGCGACCGCGTGGTGCTATCCGCGCGCCCCATTCCCGGCAACGAGAAAGCCATCGGCCGCGTGATGAACCACCTCGCGCGGCGCGGCGTTGACATCGTCACCGAAGCGCAGAAGCACGTGCACGTATCGGGACACGGCTCCGAAGAGGAGCTGAAGCTGGTGCTGTCGCTGGTGCGGCCGAAGTACTTCGTGCCGATCCACGGCGAGTACCGGCAGCTGGCACGCCACTCGCGGATTGCGAAGTTCGTGACGCGCGGGTTGCCGACGCCCGTCGACGTGATTACCGCCGAGAACGGCGACGTGCTGCGGTTCGATGCCGGCGGCGGCCGCATCGCCGACAAGACGCGCGTGGGACGCGTGCTGATCGACGGCACGCGGGTCGGCGAAGTCGACGACGAGGTGCTGCGCGATCGCCGGCACATTTCCACCGACGGGCTGATCGTGCCGGTGGTGGCGATCAATGCGCGCAGCGGCATCATCGAAGGCGTGCCGGAGCTGGTGGCGCGCGGCTTCGTCAGCGATGAAGGCACGGCCGATGTGCTGGCGGAAGGCGCGGTGGTCGTCGCGCAGGCGATCGACGCATGCAGCATCGAGGAACGCGGTGATCCGGGCTTGATGAAAGACCGCATCCGCGTCGAGCTGCGGAGGTTCTTGAAGAAGCGGACGGGCCGGCGGCCGATGGTGCTGCCGGTGGTCATGGAAATTTAGGCCGCAGATGACGCAGATGACAAAGAGGAGTTCGTAATTGGCTGCTTCCGGTTCTGCCCTGTCGCGGCGGCTCAGCGAGGTGGTGGGCGTGGCGCTGTTCGCGGCGGCGCTCATCTGGCTGATCGCGCTGGCGACCTACGACCCGAACGATCCGGTGTGGTTCTTCAGCACCGGGACGCACGATGTGCCCGCGAACTTCGCCGGCCGCGTCGGCGCGTTCCTGAGCGAGCTGTCCTACCAGGTGATCGGCTACGCATCGTATTTGATTCCCGCGATGATCGCCGTGGCGGGCTGGCATTACTTCTGGTGCCGGAAGATCGATGCGGTCTACACCAAGGTCTTCGGCGCCGGCATGTTGTTCGCCTGCAGCAGCGCGTTCCTGGGGCTCACGCTTGGCCGCGTGGATTTCGGACCGCGCGCGTTCCGCGCCGGCGGGTATCTCGGTGAGTGGCTCGGCGGCTTCATGTCGGAGTACTTGAGCCGCACCGGATCCGTGATCGTGATCATGGCGCTGATCGTCGCGTCGGTGATTCTGGCGACGCAGTTTTCCTTCGGCCGGCTGTTCAGCGCGATCTTCGCGGGCATCAGCGCGATGTCGGCGCAGGGCATCAGCGCCTTCAAGCAGTGGCGTGAGGAGCGCCGCAAGGCCAGGCAGCGGCGCGAAGTGATGGTGAAGTACGGCAAGAAAGAGACGCCGATCGTCACCAAGCCGGAAAAGAAGACGGCCAGGATCGAGAAACCCGAACGGCCGGACCCCGTTGTCGCACGCGAAAAAGCGGCGCCTTCGCGACGCGAAGAACCCGCGCCCGCTCCGGTTGCCGCCGCT
>DASUSZ010000351.1:0-11804 GCA_036374815.1 Vicinamibacterales bacterium
CGAGTACCTGATCATGGGGGCTCCCGTTGTCGCGACCGATCTGTTCGAGATCCGCCGCTTCAACACCGAGCACGGCGACCTCGTGCGCGTGGCGACGAGCGTCGACGAATGGCTGAGCGCGATTCGCGCGTCGATCGAGAAGGCGCCGGCGCCGGTGATCGCCCGGCGCATCGAGGTGGCGCGGTCGAACAGCTGGGATCGCCGCCTCGAAGCGATGTCGGCATTGATCGACAGGGCTTCTGCGGAGCGGGCCGCCAGCACGGCGGGTTGGGAGCGACGGCTGCGGTCGATTTACGACATGGCCCGCCGCCGCGCGCTGCAGATCGTCGTGCCCGCAGCGATCCTCCTGGTGCTGACCTTTTATACGCCGCTGGTCTGGTGGCTGGCCGAGCCGCTGAAGATCACGGCGCCGCCACAACCCGCTGATGCGATCGTGGTGTTTGCCGGAGGCGTCGGCGAGTCGGGCACCGCCGGTGTCGGCGTGCAGGAGCGCGTGTCGAAGGCCGTCGAGCTGTACCGCGGCGGCTATGCGCCGTCAATCGTCTTCTCCTCCGGTTACGTGTTCACGCTCCGCGAAGCCGAGGTGATGAAGGCGATTGCCGTGGCGAACGGCGTGCCCGCGGACGCGATCGTGCTCGAGGAAGCGGCGGCCAACACCTACGAGAACGTTCGCAACTCCAGTCAGATCGCCCGCGATCGCGGCTGGTCGCGCGTGCTGCTCGTCAGCTCGCCGTACCACATGCTGCGCGCCACGAAGACGTGGCGCAAGGTCGCTCCCGGGATCAGCGTGACGGCGGTGCCGCCGGCCGAAAGCCAGTTCTACCTGCGCGAGGGCCGCGGCGCCAGCCTGGAGCAGATCCGCGGCATCGTGCATGAATACGTTGCGCTGGCGGTCTATTGGTTGCGTGGATGGGCCTGAGCCGCCTGAAGAAACTGCTCATCGCCTTCGTGATGATGACGATCAGCGTCGTCATCTGCATGATCGCGATCGAGGTGTGGGTGCGCTGGCGATGGGACGACACGCAGGGCCGGCCCGGATTCTTTCTCACCGACGCGCGGCGGGGACAACGGCTGTCGCCTGGCTACGAGGGCTGGTTTGCCGGCGTGCCGGTCCGCATCAACTCGCTCGGGTTTCGCGACCGGCAGGAATACTCGCTCGAGAAACCGGCGAATACGTTTCGCATCATCGTGCTCGGCGATTCCGTGACGTTTGGCCACGGCACGCGCGATGACACCACCTATCCCTACCTGCTCGAGCAACAGCTCAAAAAATGGCGGCCCGATGTTGCATGGGAAGTGTGGAATCTGGGCGTGCCCGGCTACAACACCGGCCAGGAGCTCGCGTATCTTGAACAGATTGGCCCGCAGGCGGATCCCGACCTGGTGATCGTCGGCTTTTATCCCAACGACTTCAGCGGCGACAATGGTCCGCCGAGGCGCGGACGACTGGCGCGCGCCGCGGCGCCGCTGCTCCGCATTGCGCAGCGAAATCTCTATTCGTTCGAGTTCTACAAGCGCGTCATCCTGACGGCGCGCTTCAAGTTGTTCACGTCGAAAGAGGATCAGCTGCGACTCGAACATCTCGCCAGCGAGGAAGAACTGCTGCAGCCCGCGCGCTCGGACGAGGCGGACGTGCAGCGCCTGACGCCGCTCGAGCGCGTCGACGATCCAAACCCGGAGTCGTTTGTCTGCCCCGGGCGCGGCCAGGTGGCCGGCGGCGGCTCATCGCTCGCCAGGCAGCTGCGCGATCGCGATCCCGAATACGCGTCGTGGTTCCAGGCCGTCGAGGCGTTCCAGGAGCTGCATCGCAGCGGCAAGTACCGCATCGTCTTCTTCGTCAATGGCGCGCCGTGGGTGTGCGCCACCGCCGATCGATTCGTGGACGGCGGCCGCATTGCCGATGACGATGCGATCCTCGAGGTGCTCGGCCGTGGCACGCCGGCCGTCAGCAGCCTGCGCGCGTTCTTTCGTTATCGCCCATCGCAAATGCCTGCCGCCGGCGGACACGCCATCGGCAACTCCAACCTGGTGAAGGCTGAAACGCTGGCGCATTTTCTCCAGCGCGAGATCCTGCCGCCGCTGCTGCCGCCGCAATGACCGAGGCCATCGTCCAGCCGTTCCTGATCGCATTCGTGCTGGCGGTCGCGCTGGTGCCGCTCTGCCGTCGGCTGGCGTTCCGGGTCGATCTCGTCGCGCATCCCCGCGACGACCGCTGGCACCGCACGTCGATTCCGATGCTCGGCGGCATTGCGATCGGCCTCGCCACCTTCGGCGGATCGTTCATCACGGGAATCGCGAGCGAGGTGCCGGTGTTTCTCGGCGCCGCGATGGTGATCTTCGCGGTCGGCCTGGTCGACGACATGTTGAACCTGAAGCCGTCGACCAAGCTCGTCGTGCAGCTGGCCATGGCATCGGTGCTGGTCGCGTTCGACTTCCGCCTCAACTGGGTTGAATCACGGTTGCTCGACAGCGGTCTGACGATGGTGTGGATTGTCGGCCTGACCAACGCCTTCAACCTGCTCGACAACATGGACGGCCTCTGCGCCGGCACGGCGGTCGTGGTGGCGATGATGATGGTTGCGGGCCTCTGGACCGGCGTGACGCGCGACATCGCCGGCGAGGAAATGGCGTTTCTGTCGCTGCTCGCGGGCGCCGCCTCGGGCTTCCTGGTCTACAACTTTCCGCCGGCGTCGATCTTCATGGGCGACTGCGGCAGCCTGATGCTCGGGTTCAGCCTGGCGGCGATGGCGCTCGGCTCCGAAGGCGTGCGCGCCAGCCGAACCGACGTGTTGACCGTGATCGTCGCGCCCGTGTTCGTGTTGCTGATTCCCATCTTCGACACCACGCTGGTCACCGCGGCGCGCATCCTCGCCGGCCGCTCGCCTGCCATCGGCGGGCGCGATCATTCGTCGCATCGGCTGGTTGCGATTGGCTTGTCGGAGCGCTCGGCGGTGTTCCTGTTGTGGGGCCTGGCGGCGATGGGCGGGGCGATCGGCCTGATCGTGCGCAACACCACCCAGGGCTGGTCGCTGATCGTCGGCGGGCTGTTCCTGACCTTGATGGGTCTGTTTGCCGTCTATCTCGCCCGCGTGCGCGTCTACGACGACCGCGTCGCGCCGCCGGTGCGCGAAAGCCGGTTCACGCCGCTCGTCAACGAGTTCATGCACAAGCGGCGGGTCGTCGAAGTGATCGTGGATTTCGTGCTGATCGCCGCGGCCTACTACTTCGCGAACCGCTGGCGCTTCGATGTCGAGGCCTACGCCGCCAACGCCGACAACTTCTACGGCTCGCTGCCGCTCGTGGTCAGCGCGCAGCTGGTGAGCTTTTTCGTCGCCGGCGTCTACCGCGGCACCTGGCATTACTTCGTGTGGCGTCACGCCGTGACGGTGCTGAAGGGTGTTGCGCTCGGCGTCTCCGGCATCACGCTGTTCGTGATCGCGCTCTACGATTACACCGCCGATCCGAAGATGATCTTCGTCTACTACGCGGTGCTCGTGACGCTGTTCGTGATCGCCTCGCGGGCCGCGCTGCGTTTGTTCGGCCAGCTTCTCCGCTAAGGGGCGTCCCGCCCCGCCGCCGCGCTCCGCTCGCCCTCGACCGGCGAGTCCAGCCCCAGCGCGGCCATCACCGCCAACGCCACGAACACGAACATCAGCGGCTGCATCGTGATGGTGTAGCGCATGTTCGTCAGCACGAAACAGATCGTCAGCGGCACGTAGACGATCGGCACGAGCAGCAGCGCCAGCCGCATCCGGCGGCGGACGGCGATCACGGCGCCGGCCAGGAACACGAAAAAGTACATCGCCGACAGCAGCGTGCCGGCCGCGTACGCCAGCCGGGCGCCGCTGAACTGCTGCGTGGCGTGCACGTCTTCGCTGCCGCGAATGATGAACAGCCGCACCGCTCGATAGGCCGATGCCGCCACGAACGCCAGCGGGTCGCGGGCGATGTTGTCGAGCGCGAGCGCCATGTATCGCCGCATCATGTGCAGCTCGATGCGGTAGAACACGCGGTTGGCGTCGACGTCTTCGATCGGCGGGCACGCCAGGCCCGACGCCGGCCGCGGCTGTAACGCGGTCCGCCGCCGCCATCGCGAGACCAGGGCTCCCGCCAGGTTGCCGGCGACTTCGAGATCGGTGTGGCGTTGCCGCCATTGCCGTGGAAACGTCAGCTGCGAGCCGTCGCCAAGCCGCAGCGTGGCGCGGCCAGAGTCGCTCGAGAACGCCGCCGTCGCGTTGCCGCCCTCGGGGAGAAGCAGCGTTACCGCCGCCTCGAGATCGCCCGTGTCGATCGCGCCGTTGCCGTCGAGATCTTCCGCCGATCCAGCCGGCTCGTCCCATGCGATGTGACGCGCGATGCGGATGATGTCGAAGATGTCGAAGACGTCCTGCTGACGATCGACGTCTTCGAGATGGCGATCGTCGACGATCATCACGAAGGGATCCGCGGCGCCTCCCGGCGGCGTCGTCACCGTCGTGCCGCCGCGTTCGGTAGCCAGGTAGTAATAAACAGTGGTCTGCGGCGGCTGCGGCGGTATCGAGTAGGAGGCCTGCAATCCCTCTTCGCTCGACGCGGTCACGCGTTGCGGGTTGCGGCTGCGGTCGGTCCAGTAGACCAGCGCCGCGGCCGGGTCGGCCGCCGCGCATTGGTACTTGGTGGCACGAACGACGATCGGCGATTCACTGAGGCTGGTGTACGGCAGCGGCGGCGAGTCGAAAATCGACCGCGGATTCTGGGCGCGGCTTTCGAGATAGGGGCCCACCTGCAGCGTCCCGTACCAGAGCTGAATGCCGCCGTGCGTGCTGGTCGGCATGAAGGTGTTCGTCAGCCGGTAGTTGCGCACGATCCACGGCGTCAGCGCCAGCGTCACGGCGAGGCTGAAGACGATCGCCCGGAGCAGATGCCGCGGCGTGCGGCCGATCAACACATAGCCGGCCGCGAAGATCGCCGGCAGCAGGATCATGTTGGGGCGAAATTGCGGCACCAGTCCGGACAGGAATCCGCCGACCGCCATGTCGAGCATGCTGCCGTTCCGCGCGCCCCTCGCGAGGACGACGAGCGAAGAGAGAAACAGCACCGTGCAGATCGCGTCTGACGCTTGCGTCGAGGCGTAGACGGTGTTGAAGGAAAACACCCCGAGCACGAGCGCCGCCAGCGTGGCGGTGCGGCGGCCGGCAAGCGGCAGGGCCAGGCGATACAGCAGCAGCGGCGCCGCGGCGTTGATGACGACCTGCGCGAGCACAGGCACCCACACTCGATCGCCAAACACCGCATAGAACAGCGCGGCGTAGTACGCGTAGCCCCAGGGCACGTCGGTCGTGCCGAATGACTCGCCGCGCGCGAGCGCCCTGGCGAGCTCGTGATACTGATCGATGCCTTGCCACCCCCACGGGTGAGGGGCCCAGATGAAGGTGAAGAACAGCCCGAGGGCGAGCGTAAGGAAGGACGCGACGTAGACCGTACTCGGTGCGTCGAGGATCCGCGCGATCACTACCGGCGCCCGTTGCGCTGGCGAAGGCGGCACTCAGGCGGCTCCGCGATCGACGGGACCGCTGAACTCGGGTCCTCCCGCTGCCGGATAGCCGCCGCTGTGTCCGGCCGCATCACCGCTCACCCAGAACGCGAAGATCTGCCCGTACGACATCGAAAAGCGCAGCCGCACTCGTCGGTTCTTCACCGCGGCAAGCGAGCCAACATTGCTCCAGGTGATTCGCTGTTTGGTGCCGTTCGTCTTCAGCGGTGCGCAGCGATCGAGCGTGAAGGGCGCAATGACCGTCCCTGCTTCGTCGAGGACTTCCGCGCGCAGTTCACCCTTGCTGACGTCGGCGTTGACGAACAACTGCTCGCCCGAGAAAGTGATCGGCCTCGTGGTCAGCGTCCCGCTGGTGCCCGGTTGGCGGGTGACGCGAGCGCGATCCGGCATGAAGTCCATCGACGCGAACCCGTCGCGGCGCAGCGTGGCCAGTCCGGTCGTGCACGTGCCGGGCAAGTCGGTGCCCGGACGGCCCTGGCGTCCGCTGCAGTAGAAATAGAGCTGATCGCCGACAACGAGGCAGCCGCCGCCCGCTGATTGGACGTTCGCCCAGTTCCAGCTGCCGACGACGTCCGACACCGGCAGGAATGCTTTGCGATCCGGGCGGTCCCAGTGAAAGCCGTCCCGGCTGAAACCGACCGTCACCTCGTTGATCTTCTCGCGCGCCCCTGATTCGCCGCGCCATACCGAGAACAACCCGAGCATCACGCTCTCATAGGCGACGCAATCAAGGTTGTAGAGCTCCGGCCGCGCCGCAATTTCCGGGCGCGCGAAATCGCGCGAGTCGGATTTCACCCATGCGACCGGGGCGCGGCCGTTCCACTTTGGAGCGGCGGCGAATTCCGGGGACTCCCAATACTTGCGGTACCGTCCGCTGATCGATCCGACGTACTGATTGGCTCGCAGGCTGAAGCACCAGACGTTGCGAAATGGATTGAAGAAAAACGTCGTGCGATCTTCGGTGTAGCCGGTGCGGCCAATCCCGGTCCAGTGCACGCCGTCGGGCGACGTGTAGAGCTCGAGCCCGAGATCGTTGAACAGCGCCATCTTGTAGCGGCGCTTCGCATCGCGCTCGTGCAGATCGAGCCATACCGTGCTCGAGTCGCGCAGCGCCTTGCTGACGATGTTGGTGCCGGGCACGACGTTGAACGACGGCCTTGTCCACGCGATGCCGTCGGGCGAGGTGGCGAGGCACGTGAACCCGCCGTAGCCCGCCATGTACCACATCTTGAACAGCCGATCCTTTGGATCGTAGAAGACGCCGTCGCTGAACACCATCGACGTCTGGTTGGGCGTCGTGTTGGTGCGCTGCGCGTAGTCGTCGGTCTGCTCCCACGGCTTCTCGGGTCTCAGCACCGGCGTGGCCGGGTGGTAGGTGGCCGCGTGCCACGTGCGCGTCATGTTGGTCGACTCGATCAGGAAGTCGTCGACGAACAGCTGGCGGCCGACGTCGATCGGCACCGTGGCCGGCGGCGCGACCAGATACGGTGGAGTGATCGGGTGTTCATCCGGGACCAGCCGCGGCGGCGGCCACGGCGATCCGATCGTGATGCCGTTATAGAGCCGCTCGGCGGCGAAGGCGCCGTGCCATCGGGCGAATGGCAGCGACAGGGCGGCTGCGGCAGTGGCGCGGACGAACGTTCGTCGTGTCGATCTCAAGTGCTTGTGGATGTCACGGTGTACTATACACGCGCGGTGAGCGGACCAATCCAGCAACTGCGGGCCTCGATGGTGTGGGCCGCCGTGATCGTGGCCGCGGCTGCCGCATCGCAAGGGGCGCCCGATGCCGCCACCGCGTGGGCCGAGGCGGTCCGCTCCGCGTCCATCGATCCGGCCACCGCCGCCCGCGTCGAACGGTTGATCGGCGGCGCGGCAGCGCGCGTGACCACGCGCACGGTCAATGGGCAGCCAGCCGGCGAGCTCGTCACGATTGCGCGGCCGGAGTCGGCGCCGCTGCTGATCGACGCGGCAACCACTTCGCTCGATCGCCTTGCAGCGTGGCTTGGACCGCTGCCGGGCAACCGCTTCACGATCGTCGATGTTCCCGCACGCGCGGATCTTGCCGGAGCCGCCTATCCGGGAGTCGCCATCACCAGCTCGCGCTGGTTGACGACCCGCCGCGAGTTTGCGGCAGAGCGCGCGCTGACGGTGGCGATTGCGCGGCAATACGCGCTGCCGTTCGCGGCCGCCGATCACGGTTCCTCGTGGTTTGCGGAGGGGATGGCGGCGTACTTCGCGACGCGGGCGATCCATGAATCGTTCGAGGGCCGCTACTACCAGACGCTGCGGTATTTCGGCGGCTACGTGCCGCACTCGCTTCGCGCCATCGTGATGTCGCCGAATCCGCTCGACGCGCGGCCGCGGGTCACCGAGCTGGCGGAGGTGTTCGAGCCCCGCGATGCGCCGTGGCGGCTCGCTCACGGCGCCGACCTCGATCGCGCCCGTCGCCTTAGCATGGCGCTTCATACGCTCGAGCGATTCGTGGGTTGGCCGGCGCTGCAGGCCGCGCTGCGCAGCTTCGTCGAGCAGAATCACGGACGCACTCCGGCGCTGGCCGATTTCGTCGCCGTTCTCTCAGAGCAACGCGGTTCGGACATGACGTGGTTTTTCGATCAGGCGATGCGCCTCGACGCGCGCTTCGATTACGCGCTCGTCAACCTTGCGACCGCGCCGGCGCAGCCCGGCGGATGGCATACGACCGTGGAGGTGCGGCGCATCGGCGAAGCGACGTTCGATGGCACCGCCCTGCCGCGCTCGGCTGCCACGGCGCGATCGCTGCCGGTGTTGACGCGGTTTGCCGACGGCAGCGAAGCCACCGAGTGGATCGACGGCAGGGATCGCGAGTGGCGGTTCGAGTACACGTCTTCGTCCGCCGCGACGCTCGCGAGCGTCGACCCCGCTGCGCTGCTGCTGCTCGATGCCGATCGCGGCAACAACACCCGCACGGTCGATCCGCCATTGCACAAGCTCGGCATCAGGCTCGCCTTCAACTGGATCTCGTGGCTGCAGGACGCGATGCTTGCCTGCACGGCGGTGTTATGACCGCGCTAAGGGCACTGGGCGGCGGGTTGCTGCGCGTCTTGTCGTCGCCGCTCGTCGTCATCGCGGCGATGGTCGCGATGCTGCTCGCCGCGCTGCCGTTCGCGCTGGTGGTCGGCTCCGAATTGCAGACGGCGCTCTCGAACCAGCAGCCGATCAACCTCGATGCGGGCGAGATCGATCCCGAATGGTGGTTCGAGTACCGGCAGCATGCCGAGGGGCTCGCCGCGACTTTCACGCCGGCGATCATCGGATTTGCCGCACCGCTGGACAACCTCAGCGCGATGCTCGATGGCACGCGGCGGCCGTGGGTCCTGCTGGCACCGTACGCACTCGCCGTCGCAGTGTGGTCGTTTTTGTGGGGAGCGGCGCTCGAACGATTCGCCTACGGATCGTCGCGGTTCGGATTTTTCCGCGCCGGCGCGCGCACGTTCACGCGCTTCCTGGTCATCAGCGTGATCGCGGCGGCAATCATGATCGTGCTGTATCTGACGATTCACCCGTTGCTGTTCAGGGTGCTGGCGCCGTCACTCGAATCGTCTGCATCGACGGAGCGGTCGGCGTTCATGATGCGCATCGCGCTCTACGCCGTGTTCGGCGCGATGCTGTCGCTGCTCGGAGTGATCGCCGATTATGCGCGCGTCGCGATGGTTGCCGGCCCGGCGGCGTCGCCGGCTGATGCGCTGCGCTCGGGCGCGGCATTCGTGCGGCGTCATGTTGGATCCGTGGTGACGCTATTCCTGCTCACCGGATCGCTGTTCGCTGCGCTGCTGGTTGTCTATGGGTACGTGGATGTTTACGGCGGCTCGCGGGTTGGCGGCTGGCGCGGCATTGCCATCGCGCAGGCATACATCCTGGCGCGGCTGGTGATCCGATTGACGTTTGGCGCATCGGAGGTGCGCTTGTATCGCGCGCTGAGCGATCAGGCGTCAACGCCGCCGGGGTAATCGGGCCCGCCCGCGGCCGCGAAACCGCGGCTTGCTCCCGCCGCGGTCTCCGCCACCCAGAACGAAAACAAGTGCGCCCGCGTGAGCGCGAATCGGAAACGCACCGTCTGCCCGCTCAGCTCGCGAAGGTTGTCCGTCGACTGCCATCGCACGCGATGCTTCGTTGCATCGCCGCGCACCGGTTCGCATTGTGCCGCCGAGAACGGCGCGATGATCTTCCCGGAGGCGTCGAGCAGTTCGACGCGAATCTCTCCGGCCACCTCGGCGTTGACGAAGAGGTGAGCGCCGCGGAACTTCAGCGGCCGCGTGACGATGCTCGATCGGTCGCCGCGAATTTCGCGCGGCTCGCCGGCAGGCCATTGGTCGGTGAGCGATGCAAAGCCATCACGCCTGAGCGTGGCCAGGCCGGTGCTGCATTTGCCGGGCAGGTCGGTGCCGGGGATGCCTTGACGGCCGCTGACGTAAAAGTGGAGGCGGTCGCCGGCGATCAGGCAGCACCCGCCCGCGGACTGCACGTTCGCCCAGTTCCAGTCGCCCTGCTTGTCCGAAACGCCGATGAAGGCATCGCGCCACGTGCGATCCCAGTGGAAGCCGTCGCGGCTGAAGCCGATGCAGATGTCGTTCGGCTTTTCGCGCGCCTTGTCTTCGCCGCGGAAGATCGTGAACAGGCCAAGCATGACGCTCTCGTATGCGACGGCGTCAAGGTTGTACAACTCCGCGGGCGCGTTGTATTCGGCGCGCCGCCGATCGGCGCTGTCGGCGCCAACCCACGACACCGGGTCGCCGGCGGACCATCTCGTGTTCGCGAAGTCAACGGACTCGTAGTAACGGCGATAGCGCCTGATGCCGGCGGGATCGTCGGCGCGCAGGCTGAAGGTCCATTGCTTGCGGAACGGGTTGCGAAAAAACGTGCTGCGATCGCCGCATGGGCCGGTCTGTCCCACCGTCCGCCATCGCACGCCGTCGGCCGATTCACTCAGTCGCAGCGATCCTTCGCTGCCGATGTACGACGCCATCTTGTACCGGGACTGTCGCGACGCCGCTTGGTGATCGAGCCACACCGTGCTCGAGTCACGCGGCTGCGGCGAAACGATGTTGGTCCCCGCCACGATCGGCAGTCGAGGCTTCTGCCACGACACGCCGTCGCGCGATGTGGCCAGTGCCGTGGCCTGCTGATACCCGGCCATGTAGAACAGCTTGAACAGGCCGTCGCCGTGATCGAAGAACACGCCGTCGCTGAACGGCATCGCCGACTGGCTCGGCTGGATCTTGGTGTTGATCGCGTGCGGATCGCGCGTTTCCCATGGCTCGGTCGGCGCCAGGATTGGATTTGCCGCGTGATACGTCGCGCGATGAAAGGTGCGATGGAGCGACGATTCTTCGATCAGGAAGTCGTCGACGAACAGTTGCCTGCCGGTTTCGATGTTGATCACCGCGGGCCGGGCGATCAGATACGGCGGCTTCTCCGGCGCGAAGGCCGGCGGCACGCGCCGCGGCGGCCACGGCGACGGCAGCACGATGCCGTTGTAGAGCGTTTCGCGCCGAGCGGTTTGCGCGTGAAGCGCCGCGGGCAGCGCCACGCCGGCCATGGCAGCTTTCAGGAACGCGCGTCGCGAGACGCCGGTCGGCTCGAACACCGGCAGGTATACTACCGCATGCGTCGATGGGCCCTGGCCCTCGCCAGCCTCGCGATGGTGCTTGCCGTCGCCCCCTCGCCGGCAATCGTTAGAGCGCAAACGTCTCCGGAGATCGATCTGTCCCGGGTCGCCGGCCACGATGCATGGAAGGATGGCGCGGCCATCTATCTTCAATCGCGCGTCGACGAGCAGCTCTTCGATCGCCGGTTCTTCATCAAGGCCAATCGCTACGACAGCGTCTGCTTTTTCGGCTGCCACGTGCCGTGGTCGTTTCGATCGCTGCCGCTCAGCCGATGGACCGCGGTCACCGACCCGGTCGCGCGCGCCTTTGCCTCGCTCGAGCGCGAGCTCGGCTGGCCGACGTTGCAGGGCGCACTCACTGCGGCGGCATCAGGCATCAATCCGGATCCGATCGCTGCGATGAGCGACGCCACCGGACGGGATCTCGCGCCGGTGTTTGCCGCTGCGTCGAGCGCGACGGTGAACGATCAGGCGGTCACGAACGTCTCCTCGAGAGAGGCTGACTGCCCGGCGCCGTGCTTTCACACGCAGGTGTCGGTCGCGTCAATCGGCGTCGTGCCGTTTCCGCTGACGCTGCGCGTGTCGTTCGCCGACGGCAGGCAGATCGAGACCCGGTGGCAGGGCCGC
>DASUSZ010000352.1:0-8380 GCA_036374815.1 Vicinamibacterales bacterium
ACACCAGCGCCTCACGGGCGAACCCTTGGGGGTTCGCCAGTGCTAACATCGGGGATTGCTATGAAGGCGATCCTCCTGGCGGGGGGAAAAGGGACGCGGTTGCGCCCCCTGACCATCCATACCCCCAAGCCTGTAGTGCCGATCTTCGATCGCGCATTCCTGCACTACCAGATCGATCTCCTCAAGCAGGTCCCTGAAATTGATGAGGTGATCCTCAGCCTCAACTATCAGCCGCGCCGCATCGAGGAAGTGTTCGGCGACGGCGCCGGTACGGGCGTGCGCGTGCGCTATGTCGTCGAGCCGTCGCCGCTCGGCACCGGCGGCGCGATTCGCTACGCCGCGCAAGGCATCGACGAGACGCTGGTGGTGTTCAACGGCGACGTCATGACCAGCGTCGACGTCAACGCCGTCGTCGCCCTCCACCGCGAGCGCCAGGCGAAGGCGACGATCGTGCTGACGCCGGTCGACAATCCAACCGCCTACGGCCTCGTCGAAACGGAAGCGGACGGGCGCGTCCGCCGCTTTCTCGAGAAGCCGAAGGAAGACGAGATCACCTGCAACACGATCAACGCCGGCATCTATGTGCTCGAACCGTCGACGTTCGATCGCATCCCGAAGGACGTGTCCTACTCCATCGAGCGCGCCTACTTCCCGTCGCTGATCGATCGCAAGGAAACGTTCGTCGCCTACGTCGACAAGGGCTACTGGATCGACATCGGCACGCCTGAGAAGTACGTGCAGGTCCACAAGGACATGTTCGACGGCAAGTTTGCCGGCGGGCTGTTCAAGACCGCCGATCGCACGAAGCCGATCGTCTCGCCCGAGGCGCGCATCGACGAGGGCGCGACGATCAGCGGGCCGTGCTTCATCGACGCGGGCGTGCACGTCAAGGCCGGCGCCACCATTGGCGGCTACTCGGTGATCGGGCGCGGCGTGGTCGTCGAGGAATCCGCGGATCTGCAGGACACCATCGTGTGGCCGAATTCACGCATCGGCCAGAACGCCGTCGTGCACGGGCCGATCATCGGCCGCAACTGTCACGTCGGCCGCGATTCGTCGCTCAAGGGCCGGGCGCTCCTGGGCGACAAGACGCAGCTGACCGACTTCACGAGCATCGGATCATGATCAACCCGTCAGTGTTCAAGGCCTACGACGTCCGTGGCCTCTACCCTTCCGAAATTACCGAAGAGCTGTTTCACCAGCTGGGGCGCGCGTTTGTCGCGTACCTCGGTCCCGGCAAATACGCCGTCGCGCGCGACATGCGCACCTCGTCGCCGTCGTTGACCGAGGCGTTCAAGGACGGCGCCGTCAAGCAGGGCGGCACGATCATCGACTACGGCCTGGTCGGCACCGACCAGATGTATTACGCGGTGGCCGCCGACAACCTCGATGGCGGCGCGCAGATCACCGCGTCGCATAACCCCGGCGAGTACAACGGCTGCAAGCTGGTGCGCAAGGAAGCGTTCCCGCTGAGCGGCGAAGCCGGCATCAAGGAAATGAAGGAGATGATCATGGCGGGCGCGATTCCGGCGCCGCCGTCATCGCCCGGGTCGGTGTCGTGGAAAGACATCATGCCCCGCTACATCACGCACGTGATGTCGTTCGTCGACGAGTTCGAGATCAAGCCGTTCAACGTGGTGCTCGACGCCGGCAGCGGCGTGGCCGGGCTGGTCGCGCCGAAGCTGTTCGATCGGCTGCCGTGCCGCACCACGCAGCTATGCATGGAGCTGGATGGCACGTTTCCCAACCACGAGGCGAATCCGCTGATCGAGGAGAACCGCCGGGACATCACGGCCGAAGTGATCCGGCAGAAGGCCGACATCGGCATCGCGTGGGACGGCGACGCCGATCGCTGCTTCTTCATCGACGGCACCGGCGAGTTCATCGCCGGCGATTTCATCACCGCACTCCTTGCCGAAGCTTTTCTGATCAAGTCGCCCGGTGAAACGATCATTTATGACGTCCGCGCCAGTTACGCGGTCAAGGACATCGTCGCCAAGTACGGCGGCAAGGCGCTGATGAATCGCGTCGGCCACGCGTTCATCAAGCGGCGCATGCGCGAAGAGAACGCGGTGTTCGGCGGCGAGGTCACCGGCCATTACTACTTCCGCGACAACTTTTACGCCGACAACGGCTTCATCCCGGCGCTGATGATCCTCGAGCTGATGTCGAAGAAAGGCATGTCGCTCCGCGACCTGCTGAAGCCGCTGCGCGAGCGCTATTTCATCTCCGGCGAGATCAACACCAAGGTCGCCAACATGGAGATCGCGGCGAAGAAGATCGAGGAGCTGAAGAAGGCCTACCAGGACGGTAATCCGTACGATCTCGACGGCGTGTCGGCCGAGTTCCCCGACTGGCATTTCAACGTCCGGCAGTCGAACACCGAACCTCTGCTGCGGCTGAATCTCGAAGGCCTGACGCCCGAGATCATGGAAAAGCGCCGGGACGAAGTGCTGGCAATCATCCGCGGCTAGCGTTCCGCCCCACCAAGGAACAAACGATCGCCGCTCCTCGTAGGAGAGAGTGGGCTGCACCAGTGGACTGCCAACAGATCAAGCTGTAGACTGCCAACATATGACACCCGATCGCGGCGACGTCGTCTATGGGAGCCTTGGCCTGCTCGTGCTGAAGACCCTCGATGCGGTCGGGCCGATGCACGGCTACCGGCTGGCGCGCCGCATCGAACAAATCAGCGGCAACCAGCTCGCCCTCAACCAGGGCACGCTCTACCCCGCGCTGTTGAAGCTCGAACAAATGGACTGGGTGTCGTCGAAATGGGCGCTGTCCGACACGGGCCGCCGCGTCAAGGTCTACTCCCTGACCAAGGCCGGCCGGAAGCAGCTCGCTCGCGAGGAAGCGCAGTGGCAGCGTTCCGCCGGCATCATCGCGCGCTTCTTCAACATTTCAGAGGAACCGGCGTGAGGCGAGCCGATCGCGATCTGGACGACGAAGTCGCCGGACATCTGGCCGAAGCCGAAGCCGATTACGTCGCGCGCGGGCTCTCGCCGCAGGAGGCGCGCTACGCGGCGCTGCGCGACTTCGGCGGCGTCACGCAGGTCAAACAAGTGCATCGCGAGATGCGGAGTTTCACATTGATGAATTGGCTCGACTTCAAGCTTGGCGGTCGGATGCTCGTGAAGTATCCGGGCCTCACTTTTGTCGGCGGCATCGCAATGGCATTCGCGATCTGCGTCGGCCTGGTGGTCTTCCAGATCCTCAGCCTGTTCCTGCACCCGACCCTGCCGCTGCCGCAGGGCGATCGCCTGGTCGAAATCCGCCTGATGGATCTGGAGGTCAACGATGAAGAGCCGCAGATCTTTTACGACTTCCTGCAGTGGCGGCAGTCGCTGCGCTCGATCACCGACGTCGGCGCCTGGCGGAACTCGAGCCCGAACCTGATCGACGCGCTCGGCGATTCGCGGCCGGTCGCGGTTGCGGAGATGAGCGTTGTCGGCTTCAAGGTGTCCGACGGCGTGCCGCTGATGGGCCGCGTGCTGGTCGAAGCCGACGAGCAACCGGCGGCGCCGCCGGTCGCGGTCATCGGGCACGAGATCTGGCGCACCCGGTTCGGCGGCGATCCCAACATCGTCGGACGCATCGTGAAGTTCGGGAACGAAGACGTGACCATCGTTGGCGTCATGCGGGAAGGCTACGAATTCCCGGTCGCCCACGACGTGTGGATGCCGCTCAAGACCGCTCTCCTCGATCAAACGCCGCGCTCCGGTCCGGTGGTGATCGCGTTCGGCCTGCTCGCGCCCGGCGAATCGCTGAAAACCGCGCAGGCCGAACTGACCACCGTCGGCCGGCAGGTGGCGGCGCAGTCGCCGGCCACGCATCAGCGTCTCGAGCCGCTCGTCCGGCCATTCGCGATGATGACGTCACCCGCAGGCGACCCCGCCGGCGGATTGATCCTGTATTCCGTTTACGTATTCACCGCCGCGCTGCTGGTCCTGATTTGCGGCAATGTCGGCCTGCTGCTCTTCGCGCGCGCCGCCTCACGTGAAGCGGACCTGGTCGTCCGCACGGCGCTCGGCGCAAGCCGCGGCCGCATCGTGGCGCAGATGTTTGCCGAAGCGCTCGTCCTTGGCGGCGTCGCCGCCATTGTCGGCGTGATCGTCGCCAGCGTGGCGCTTCGCTATTGGGGCATGGGGTTTCTCGAAGCGAACATGGGACGGCTGCCGTTCTGGTTCGATCTCAGTCTGTCGCCGGCGACGTTCGCTGTCGCGATGCTGCTGACCACGTTGGCGGCGGCGGTTGCCGGCATCATGCCGGCGATGAAGATCACGCGAGGCATGAGCGACCGGCTCAAGCAGACCACGGCCGGCAGCGGCGGCCTTCGGTTCGGCGGTGTCTGGACCGTGGTGATCGTGGCGCAGGTCGCGGCGACGGTGATCTTCCCCGCGATCGTCTACACGGAACGGATTGTCGTGAGCGGCATCGAGGAGTTCCACGCCGGGTTCCCGACCGAGCAATACCTCGCCGTGCAGATCGAACGGGATTACGCGGCCTTTGGCGAGAACGCAGACGCCGCAGCGCTCGAGCGCAACGCGCGTCTCGCCGGCACGCTCGAGGAGCTTCGCCGCCGAGTGGCATCGCAGCCGGGCGTGGCCGGCGTCACGTTCGCCGCGACGGTGCCGACCACGGGCGGCCCGGAGAAGCTCGTCGAGATGGCCTATGACCTGGACGCGTCCGGCCTGGCTTCAGCGAAAGCGGCAGGCGGAGCGCCGCAAGCGAACGGCGCTGAGCCTCCGTTCCGCGAAGCGACCATTGCTGCCGTCGACCCGTCGTACTTCGACGTGCTGAACGCGCAGGTGTTGGCGGGACGAACGTTTACGGCAGCCGACGCCGCCCCCGGCTCGCGCGTTGTCGTCGTCGATCAAAGCTTCGTCGATCAGATCCTGCAAGGCCGGAACGCGGTGGGTCAGCAAGTGCGCTTCCGCTATCCGGGTAAGGCACCGCGCCCGTGGTCTGGGGGGAACGCGGACGATCCTCCAGGGCTGGGCGATTGGTACGAAATCGTCGGCGTGGTGCCGGAGCTGGGTCTCGGCGCGCCGACGCGAAAGGGCCGCGCCGCGGGCCTGTACATGCCGGCCACGCCGAACCTCTTCGTGCAGATTCAGATGATGGTGCACGTGCCCGGCGGCGATCCGATGACGATTGCGCCGCAGGTGCGCGAGGCCGCCACTGCGCTCGATCCGTCGTTGCGGCTCGTCAGCCTGCAGCGGGTCAACGAGGTGAACAACGACGTCCTGTGGGTCACGAACCTGTGGGTTCGCATCACGCTGGTCGTATCCAGCGTCGCGCTGTTGCTGTCGCTCGCCGGCATCTACGCCGTGCTGTCCTTCACCGTCGCACGCCGCACTCGCGAAATTGGCGTGCGCGTCGCGCTCGGTGCCAGCCCCCGGCGCGTCATCGCCGCGACTTTCCGCCGTCCGCTGCTGCAGGTCACCGGCGGCGTGCTCATCGGCACCATCATCGTGTTCACCGCGGCGCTGCAGATCCGGAACACCGAGATGGCGGGGTTCGAGAACGACCTGACGCTCGCGGGCATGGCGAAAATCGTCGGCTATGGCGCGCTGATGCTGGGCGTCTGCATGCTGGCGTGCCTGGTACCGACACGCCGAGCGCTCAACGTCGAGCCGACCACCGCGTTGCGGACGGAATAGGCTAGAATTCGATTGCTGAGCGGGAGTAGTTCAGCGGTAGAACGCGAGCTTCCCAAGCTCGATGTCGCGGGTTCGATCCCCGTCTCCCGCTCCAACCTTCGCTCACGCTTGCCACTGGCGTGAGCTACGGTTGGCAAGCCATGCGAAGGTTGTCCACCGTAGCGCGAAGCGCGAAGGTGGACCGTTACTGAATCGATATCCCTGCGCTGATGTTCCAGAGCTGCGTGCGCTTCGCTGATGGCAGCGTCGCCGTCGCCGATCGTGATCCCAGCTTCACGAATCGCACGTCGAAGCTGGCGCCGAGGCGCGGCTTCATGAACCACCGCGCGCCGCCGCCGAAGTTCAGGGCCTGGTTCCACGCCTCGGGCACATCGATGCCGGGCGTCGATCCGACCGCATCGGAAAAGCTGGACACCCTGGTTCGGCCAAGGCCCGCGCTCAGATAACTCCAACCGAGCTTGCGGCCGAAGTTCATCGACACTTGCGGAGCAAGGCTCGTAATCGAAGTGTGAACAATGGGAGTCACGCGCGTGGTTGATCCGCTCGTGATCGTCAGCGATTCACCCTTGCCCTTGCCGGTGATCAGCGACGCGCCAACGCCAAAGGTGAACACGCCCAACCGGAAGGGGTAAACGTGAGCCCCTGCGCTTAGACCCCAATTGCGCCCGGGAAATACCGAGTCGGCCGCGACGTCCGGAACCCATCCCTCGGCTTGAGGGAGGCCGACCGTCGCTGCGTGCGCATCGACGACGAACCACGGGAGACGCTCTGAATTCTGCGCCGCTGCAGGTGCAGCGACGAGCAAGCCGAGCAGAAGAACTACTGGCGGCTTCATCAATACCCGGAAGCCTTTGCCGTAGCCGGCGCCTCGCCGCGCGATTCCTTGACGATGCGAACACCGGCGCTGGCGCCGATGCGCGTCGCGCCCGCGGCGACCATTGCTTTCATCTGCTCGAGATCGCGCACGCCGCCCGATGCCTTCACGCCCATGTCGTCGCCGACAACGCGGCGCATCAAGGCGATGTCCGCAACGGTCGCGCCGCCGGGACCGAAACCCGTCGAGGTCTTGACGAAGTCGGCGCCCGCCGCCTTCGCCAGCGTGCAGGCGGTGATCTTCTCTTCGTCGGTCAGCAGCGCCGTTTCGATGATCACCTTGCTGCCGGCGTTGGCGGCGTGGCACGCCGACACGACGCCGCGAATGTCGTCGGTGACCAGCCGCACGTCGCCCGACTTCAGCGCGCCGACGTTGATCACCATGTCGATCTCGGACGCGCCATCGAAGATCGCGCGCCGCGTTTCGAACTGCTTCACATCCGGCGTCGTCGCCCCCAGCGGGAAGCCGACAACGGTGCAGACGCCGACCGGCGTGCCGCGAAGCTGTTTTGCCGCCAACGCGACCCACGTCGGGTTGATGCAGACGGTGGCGAACTTCCACTCCGCGGCTTCGCGGCACAGCTGCTCGATGTCTTTTGCGGTCGCGTCGGGTTTCAGAAGCGTGTGATCGATGTAGCCCGAGACGCCGCTCGTGCCGCCATCGGCGGCATGGAGGCCGAGGCGCGTGGCGCCCGCATCCAGCACGCCCTGGACGCGATCGGGACAGCATTCCGAGGTGAATCCATGACAGCTGCAGCGCGACGGCGCCACCGCGCCGGCCCTGGCCAGCTCCTCGAGGATCAGCTCGATTACCCGCCGATAGTCGTTCACTGCATCCGCTCCAGCGCGCGTATCTTCGCGAGCCTTCGAATATATCGCGCCTCGCCCATCGGCGTGGCCAGCCACGTATCGACGATCGCCCTGGCGTCTTCGACGGAGATCAGCGTCGCGCCGAGCGCCAGCACGTTGGCGCCATTGTGCTCGCGCGAGTAGCGCGCCAGCGTCTTGTCGGTGCACATCGCGGCGCGCGCGCCGTCGATCTTGTTGGCGGCGATGGCCGAGCCAATGCCGGCGCCGTCGATCACGATGGCCGCATCCACTTCCTTGCGCGCCACCAGCCGCGCGGCCTGCGCGGCAATGTCGGGATAATCGACCGGATCGGTGCCTTCCGTTCCAACGTCGAGCACGTTGAGCCCGCGCTGCCGGAGGTGATCGCGAAGCTTTGCCTTGAGCGCCACGCCGGAGTGATCGCTGCCAATCGCGATCGACTTGATGTCGGCGACCGGCGCCAGGCCGTCGAGGCTGGCTTCGGCAACGCCGCTCAGCACGGTGACGCGGCGCGCCTTCAACGTGTCGGCGGCCAGCGGCGTGACGTGCCCGCCGGGTTTCAGCGTCACGCTGGATCCGATCTCCAGCGTTCGGGCATCTGCCTCAGTGATGATGTCGAACGATTTCATGCGTATCGATATGTTACGCTGTCGCGCGATGCCGACGACAGCTTCTCCTGCCGTCCTGATCGATCAGGACGAACTTTCCGCTCGCATAGCCGCCCTGGCGCAGGAGATCCGCGCCGACCTGCCGGGCGGAAAATTGCATTTCGTGTGCGTCCTCAAGGGCGCCTTCATGTTCCTGGCCGACCTGATTCGCGCCACCGAGGGCCATGTCAGCATCGACTTCATGGCCTGCTCGAGTTACGGCGCCGCCACCTCGTCGTCCGGCGAAGTCCGCGTTACCAAGGACCTCGACGCCAGCATCGAAGGCCGCGATGTCGTGATCATCGAAGACATCGTCGACACCGGGCTGACCTTGCATTACCTCCAGGAAATCCTGCAGGCCCGCGG
>DASUSZ010000353.1:0-8653 GCA_036374815.1 Vicinamibacterales bacterium
CCGCCGCTGATTCGCGCCGCTCTGCATTCTCCGGCCGGCAACAACTACACCGAGAACGGCGCCGATCTCTCGCAGCTCGCTGACGCCGGCGACCTCGCACTCAGCGATGACGCCGGCAACGCCCGCGTTGCGATCCAGGCAGGCATCGAGCTGGCATTGACGAATGGCTTTGCGCCGATCGCGCTTGGCGGCGATCATTCGATCACCTATCCGATTATGCGCGCGATCGCGCGTAAACATCCGAAGGTCACGATCCTTCACATCGACGCGCACGGCGATCTCTACGATTCCTTCGAGGGCGACCGCTACTCGCATGCATGCCCGTTCGCGCGGATCATGGAGGAGGGGTTGTGCGGCCGTCTGGTGCAGGTCGGCATCCGCACGCTGACGCCGCATCAACGCGATCAGATCAAACGCTTCAACGTCGACACCATCGAGATGCAGGCGTTCGCCGGCGGCGCCCGCCCGAAGATCAGCGGGCCGGTGTATCTCTCGGTGGATCTCGACGGCCTCGATCCTGCCTTCGCGCCCGGCGTATCGCATCGCGAGCCCGGCGGCTTGTCGGTCCGCGACGTGCTGTCGATGATTCACTCGCTCGGCGGCCCGATCGTCGGCGCCGACGTCGTCGAGTTCAACCCATCGCAAGATCTCGGCGGCGTCACTGCAAACGTCGCGGCGAAGATCGCGCGCGAAATCGCCGGTGCGATGCTGTTGCAGTCGTAGCAGCGGTCCGCCTGAAGGCGGACCCTCACAGGGATCGCGTCGTTTTTTCGGGAGGGTCCGGCTTTAGCCGGACCTTAGAGATAGGACAACCAGCCGCCTTGATTGCGTTCCTTTACACCCGCAAACCACCGACAAACCGGATACAACACGGCGACGACCGCGACCCACACCACGTAAGCGACCCACAAGTCGTAGCCGAAGTCAGGCGGGAAGGACTTCAATGGTCCACCCATCGACGGCACCGGCTGGAACATGAAGCCCATCGCCGAACTGCCGTATCGGATCAGCGACAGCGCCACGATCGCCGCATGCGCCGCGAAGAAGTGCAGCACGAAATAAAACAGCGGCACGCGTCCGAACACGATCAGCGGATTCAGCCGCGAGAAATCGCGGCGCTCGAACCACGACAGCAACATCAGCGACGGCCCCAGCGTCATCAGCAGGAACATCAGCGATGGTGGGTACTTCGTCGTGTTCATGAACGACAGCACGGTGAAGGTCGCGGTCGGCTGCCACGTCCAACGAGAGGGATCGCCATAGCCGTTGATCGCCCGCAGCAACACAAACGCGACCGTCATCGCGATGCCGGCGCGCAGCAGAAACCGCTGTCGCCGCGCAGGTTCCCAGGTGTAGAGGGAGGCCGTGCAATATCCCAGCGACATCACGGCAAACCAGGGCACCAGTTGATAGGCGGCGATGAAAACGCGGCCGCCAAACGGAAACGCGCCCTGCTGGTGCAGCAGCATCCACAGCGGCGAGGTCGAACGCGGGCCGTCCAGCAAATGATGCAGCACGATCGTCGCGACGCTCACCACCGCAAGCAGCGGCAGCGGCAGCCAGATCAGCGCCGCCAGGATGATCATGCACGCGCCGAGCACGTACAGCACCAGCAGGAAGATCGGGTAGTGCGACCCGATGTCGAAGTTGTAGAGCAGCTGCATCAGCGTCAGCTCGAGGAAGATGAGCCAGACGCCGCGCGTCACCAGAAAGCGCGCCAGCTGCGCCCTGGTGCGATCGTGTCGCAAATAAAAGAACGCGCCCATGCCCGCCGTGAACATGAACACCGGCGCGCAGAAATGAGTGATCCACCGCGTCATGAACAGGATCGGCGTCGTCGTCGCGAGGCTGGTCGCCTGCTGCGAGAGCATCGCGCCGCGGTGAATGAAATCGCGGACGTGATCGAGCGCCATGACGATCATCACCAGGCCCCGCAGGGCGTCGATGGAATTCAGCCGGGCCCGCACGTCGGGTATTATCGCCGTTCGTGAATCTGCGCGAAGAGTTCCTCAGGGTTGCCGAATCGCCGATGGTGCAGATCGCCACCATCGCCGAGAGCATGCCTGGATCCCTCAAGCTCTGTTACGGCGAGTCCGACCTGCCAACGCCGGCATTCATTTGCGATGCCGCGAATGAAGCGATGCGCGCCGGCCACACCTTCTACACGCATACCGCCGGCTACCGCGAACTGCGCGAAGCGATCGCGGACAAGCTCTTCGAGCTGCATCGAGTCCGGTACGACGTTCCGGAGATCATGGCAACCACCGGCGGGACCATGGCGATCTACGCGGCGATCCGGGCACTGGTCGGCCGCGGCGACAATGCCGTGATTGTCTCCCCCGCCTATGCGATCTTCTCGAATGCAGTCCTGATGTGCGGCGGCGAGCCGCGATTCGCGCCGCTGGCGCGGCGCGGCGATCGCTTCGAGCTCGACCTGGATCGCGTCCGCGCCGCCATCGATGCCGACACGAAGTTGATCGTCGTGAACAGCCCGTCGAATCCAACCGGATGGGTGATCAGCGAGGGCGAGCAACGCGCGCTGGCGGAGATCGCCGATCGCCACGATCTGGTCATCCTCGCCGACGAGGTCTACGAGCGCTTAATCTACGATGGCCGCACGATCGCGCCGTCGTTCGCGCGGTGCGTCAACAATCGCGATCGCCTCATTGTCATCAACAGCTTTTCGAAGACCTACAACATGACCGGGTGGCGCCTGGGCTGGGCACAGACGAGCGAGCGCACGATCAAGGCGATGTACAAGGCAGTCGAGTTCATGACCTCGAACCCCGCCGCGATGGTGCAGCAGGCCGGCATCGCGGCGTTGCGGGATGGCGAGCCGTACATCGAGGAGTTGCGGAAGCACTATCGACAGCGACGCGATCAGATAAGAACGGCGCTTACAGCGTTGCCGGGCGTGTCGTTGCCCGAACCGCAGGGCGCGTTTTACGCCTTTCCACAATTCAGCACCATCACAGATAGCACTGCGTTTACGGCTGAGCTCGTTCGGAAAACCGGTGTGGCGCTCGCGCCGGGAGTCGCGTTTGGGCGTGATGGCGAAGGCTACATCCGCGTATGCTTCGCATCCACCGAAGCCACGCTCGATGCGGCGCTCACCAAGCTTCGCGAATTTGTGATGACGAATCGCGGCTCCAACTGAACCGAGCTGTGGCAGAATCCGCTTGTCCGCCGTAGCTCGACAGAGCGAAGGCGGATCCAACTAAAGGACAACTGAATATGAAGTGGTTGATCCTCGCGATCTTCGCCGAGGTCAGTGTGCTCTTGTGCCTGATCTATACGTTTGATGGCGCGCTTCACTCGTGGTCGAGCGCGCGCCTGACGTGGGACCACGCCGCCGTGGCGACGGTGTACAGCTACGTGCGCGTCGAATTCTCGCGGCGCAGGCTCGGCAAGCAGGCCCTCGCCCGCTTGCCGATCTGGTAGTTAGTTCACTGCTTTCCTGGCGTATTGCAGTTCGGGACGCTCGTTGCCGGCGTCCTTGCACATCTCGACGAGCTGCTTGAAGTAGGTCTTAGCCTTTGCGGTCTGCTTCGCGCCTTCGGCGGCCTTGCCGGCGCCGTAGATCGCGAGGAAGCGGTTCGGTTCCTTCTTCATCACCGCCTCGAACTCGACCAGCGCTTCCTTCGGCTGGCCGTTCTCCATCAGCATGTAGCCAAGCAGCTCGCGCGCCGGCGCCAGCGGACCCGGCGTCACCGCGGCCTTGTCGGTGAGATCTTCCATGTCGGCGGCCTCTCGCATCTGCTTGAGCGCCGCGTCCTTCATGCCCTTCGCGAACATCACCCACGCATCGGCGCCGAGCCGCTGGATGTTGACCTGGCTGGCCCAGTACTCGTCCTTCATCTCGATCTCTTTGTCGCGCAGCGCGGCCAGCTTCTCGACGTCGGCGGCCGCATCCACGGGCCGGCCGCTGCGGGCCGCGCCGATGGCGCGTGCGAAGTGCGTGATCGCCTCGGTGTAAGGCGTGTTCGGCGCCGATCGCGGCTGCAGGGCCGCGGCCTCCGCCCATTGCTGCCGCTCCATCGCGTAGCGCGCCGGAATCGCGGCCATCGCAAACGTATTCGGACCCGCGCCGGCCGCGCCTTGCGCGCCGCCGGTCATCGAGCCAAGGCGGTTGGCGTGCTCGAGATTTTCCTTCGCCTTGGTGTCCATGCCCATCTGCAGGTACGCGTAGGTCATGTAGTCGCGCGCGTGCATCGCTTCGCCGATGCCGTTGGTCTCTTCGGCGATCTTCGCGGACTTGGCGTTGCTGTCGACCGACTCCTTCCAGTAGCCGACGCGCGTGAAGGTGTGCGACGGCATGTGGAGCGCGTGCGGCACCGCGGGGGCGATATCCGCATAGCCGCGCGCCGCGGTCAGCGCGCGTGGCGCCAGCGCCGGCACGTCGTAGGCGTGAATGATGTAGTGAGCCACGCCGGGATGCTTCGGCAGCTGCTTGGCGAGCGGCACCAGCATCTCCGCCGCCTGCAGGTTGCGCGCGTAGGTCTTGTCGGTCGGCGACGCCGCCTGCGCGACCGAGAGCGCCCAGAAGATTTTCGCTTCGATGTCGTCCCTGTTCGCCACCGACAGGCGGCCCATCGCTTTTTCGTAGTCGAGCACGCGTTGACGCTGCGTGGTCACGTCGCTGCTCGAGAACAGGATGCCGACCGCTTCGAGATACGCCTTCTCACGCGGCGTCGGCGAACCGGTAGCGAGGCCCTTGTCGATCGCGGCCTTGCCGTTGGCGATCGTCTGCGGCGAGCGCTGGCCCGCGAACGGGTTGCCCCAGTAGGTCAGCGCGATGCCCCAGTGCGCCATCGCGCAGTTCGGATCGTCCTTCAGCACCGCGCCGAAAGCGTCACGTGATTCCTGGAACCAGAAAGAGTGAAGAAGCGCGACGGCTTCGTTGAACCGGGTTTTCGTGGAGGGGCTGCAGGACGTGGTGAAATCAACGGTGCCGATGTCTTTCGGCGCCGTTCCTTCGTGATGCTCGTGCTGCGCAAATGCCGGAGCAGCAGCGAGCACGGTACACAGGGTCAACGAGACGGCGAGCTTGATGTGCATAGTGGCGATGATTGTAGCGCGACCCGCGGCGGCGGGACCTCGGGCGCTGCAGGCGCCGGCCAACGGGCGTGGAAAAGCGCCTATTTCCCGAGATCCAGCCGATCCAGTGCGATTCTGCCGTTGCTGATGACGAGCAGCGGATCGAGCAGCGTGCGGACGTCATCGAGCGGATTGCCATCGACCACCAGGAGGTCGGCCTCGAAACCGTTCGCAATCACGCCGACTCGCTGGTCGAGCCTTAGCATCTCCGCATTCGTGATCGTGGCCGACTGAAGCGCCTGCAGTGGCGTCAGTCCCGCCTCGACGAGCATTCCGATTTCGCGGGAGATGCGGGCAATGCTGTTCGGCCCATACCCGGTATCGGCGCCGGCGGCAATCTTGACCCCGAACTTTTTGGCGCGCGCGATGGCGGCCTTCAGGATCGGCTGCATCATCTCGCCGCGGCGCTGCAATCCCGCATCGTTGTAGTCGCCGCCAGGCGCGGCAAGATCGTTGACGATGTCGGCGGTCGGAACGAAGTAGGTGCCCTGCTTCGCCATCATCTGCAGCGTGTCGTCGGTCAGGTAGGTGCCGTGCTCGATGCTCCGCACTCCCGCGCGCACGGCGGCATCGGCGCCTTCAGCGCCATGTGCGTGCGCCATCACCGGAATGTTCTTGGCGCCCGCCTCGACCACGAGGATGCGGAGTTCTTCCTGCGAGTACAGCTGGCGGCGCGGGTCGGTGCCGGGGGTTCCGGCGCGTTCGGTCGCGTTGGTCTTGATCCAGTCCACGCCGCGTGACAGGTTGGCGCCGACCATCCGCCTCAACGCATCGCCGCTTCTCGCGCCGCCCATCAGATCGCCGAGTTCGGGAAAATCAAGAAAGAACTGCGGCGCCACGCCCGGGCGCACGTG
Organism: Vicinamibacterales bacterium; assembly: GCA_036374815.1. Classification (GTDB taxonomy): domain Bacteria; phylum Acidobacteriota; class Vicinamibacteria; order Vicinamibacterales; family UBA2999; genus 12-FULL-67-14b. The sequence continues at coordinate 5,952 of DASUSZ010000353.1, forward strand.
ATAACCGGCCGCGAGCATATCGGGACCGGCAATGGCGCCGCGCCGCGCGAGCTCGCGCAACCCGACGTCGACAAAGTGAGCGACGCCGGCACTGCGCACGGTGGTGACGCCGCTGTCGAGAGCGGCGCGCATCTGCGCAATCGATTCGATATGCACGTGCGCATCGATCAATCCCGGGATGACGTAGCGCCCCCGCAGATCGATGGTGCGAAAGCCTGCGGGCGCTGCCGCATCGATTGATTCGATCCGCCCGCCGCGCATGCGAACGGTGGCGTTGCGCGCGATCGTGCCGGTTCGCACGTCGACGACGTTCGCGTTGATCAACGCGACCGGTTCCTGCGGCGGCACCTCGACGCGCTGCGCATCAACGAAGGCGATGCTGAGAAACAACAGAACGGACGAGATAAGTGCTGGCTTCACGGGCGAACAATACCAGAGCAAAACCCGACCGGATTCGTCGGTGTTGACCATTCATACCGTGTCACTGCCAGTTCACAGCTATATCGAGCCCGATCCCTGAACACCGTGCAAGGCCGCGCAGGAAGTCCGTAAAATACAGGCCAGTCAAGTACTTAGAGAGGGAGAGCGTACATGCACGCGCCGATTAAATACGCCGAAAAGGGTCTCGCCATTGCCGCCAACGGCGCCTGGCAGATCTTTTCGCGCCTGAACAAGATCAACCCTGGACCATCGATGACGCCGAAGTGGTCGGACAAACCGATCCCCAAGTCGCATCAGAAGACGAAGCCACCGCTGGGCTGGCCGCGGCAGACCGATTCGTTGTGTCCGACGTGCGTGCGTGAAGCGCGGCAGGCCATTCTCGACGGCACGCGCCCGCTCGAAACCCTGCTCAACGAAAAGGTCGGCGAGATCAAGGCGACCATCGATGAGAAGGACGGCAAGATCGTGATGATGAAGGACTGCCCGATCCATGGCCACTTCGAAGACACGATGGCCATCGACACCGCGTTCTTCAAGCATCTCGAGGAAGTGTTCCCGGGCCGCGACATCCGCGCTCACAACGACGAGAAGCTGCATAACCACGGCAGCAGCACGATCAAGCACGGCCGCGGCGCGGTGCTGACCGTCGACCTCACCAACCGCTGCAACATGATGTGCGATCCGTGCTTCATGGATGCCAACCAGGTTGGCTTCGTCCACGAGCTGACGTGGGAAGACATCAAGCAGGTGCTCGACAACGCCATCACCATCAAGCCGCGCCGGCAGATGTCGGTGCAGTTCTCGGGCGGCGAGCCGACGCTGTCGCCGTACTTCCTCGACGCGGTCCGCTACGCGCGCAAGGTCGGCTACAACTCGGTGCAGGCGGCGACCAACGGCATCGAGTTCGCGAAGAGCATTGATTTCGCGAAGGCGGCGGCGGAAGCGGGTCTGCGTTACGCCTACCTGCAGTTCGACGGCATCGGCAACGCCGCCAACTCGCATCGCCGCGTCGGCAACCTGTTCGACGTCAAGCTGCGCGCGATCGAAAACCTCTACAACGCCGGCGTCGACATCGTCCCGGTGATCACGATCGTCAACGGCGTCAACAACGAGCAGGTCGGCCGCGTCATCGAGTTCGCGCTCGACAATCCGAAGAAGATCAACTTCCTGTCGTTCCAGCCGGTCAGCTTCACCGGCCGCGACGAGGAAGTAACGCCGGAGCGCCGCGCCGCGCAGCGCTACACGCTGTCGCACCTCGCCCACGACGTGAAGAACCAGACCGGCCTCGGCGAGCCGACCCGCGACTGGTTCCCGATCTCGTTCATGGGCACGTTCACCGACTGGGCCGACATGGCCAAGGGCCCGGAGCAGGAATTCGGCAACGTCACCTGCGGCTGCCACCCGAACTGCGGCGTCGGCATGGCGGTGATGATCGACAAGGAAACCAAGGAGGCGGTGCCGGTGACCGCGTTCCTCAACGCCGAACAGCTCGCCAAGGACGTCGCGCAGGTCAACGATGCGGCGCGCGGCCGGTTGCTGACGGTGACGGGCATGGCCCTCGCGCTGGCGCGCAACTACAACTCGTTCAAGGCGCCGACGCACTTCAAGCTGAGCGACCTGTTGAAGAAGTTCGACAAGACGTTCGGCGCGACCAAGGGCGCGCAGCAGGGCAAGTACGGCCGCGTCGACGGCAACCGCTCGAAGGACGACATCGAGCGGCGCCGCTCGGATCGCTGGAACTTCCTGTTCATCGCGGGCATGTGGTTCCAGGACCTGTTCAACTACGACTTCCGCCGCACCGAGATGTGCATCATCCCGTATGCGACGCAGATGGGCGAAATCTCCTTCTGCGCCTACAACACGGGCATCGGCTGGCGGAACATCATCGAGAAGATGCACATGACGGCGACGCTCACCAAGTGGTACGAAGAGCACGGCCGTCATGAGATCTTCGCCGGCAACAAGAACGTGCCGCTCAACACCACCGAGCACTCGCTGAAGCTGAACGCCGAAGCGGTGGCCAAGGGCGCGCAGACCGACCTCGACGTGCTCGGCATCGCCAAGAACGCGCGCGACGAGAAGCTCGCCGCCCGCAAGAAGAAGGACATGACGCCCGAGGAGGTCCGCAAGCACCAGGAGATGGAAGCGCTCTACCGCCAGCACGTGCTGAAGGAAGCGCCGGCGGCTCCGGTGATTCAGATCCAGGGCCTGAAGAAGGCGCCACCGCAGACGGTGACGCACTAGGGTTTGGGCTTGAGGGC
>DASUSZ010000354.1:0-2769 GCA_036374815.1 Vicinamibacterales bacterium
ACGAAGACGCCGTCCCAGACGGCGCCGAGCAGCTCCTGCTTCGAGACGAGGCGTCCCGCGTTCGAGGCCAGACAATGCAGCAGCGCAAACGCCTTCGGCGCGAGCGCGACGATCTCTCCGCCGCGATACAGATGCCCGCTGACGGGATCGAGGCGGAAATCGCCGAACACAAGGGTGCGGTCAGCAGTCATGGAGGCCGGCGCGCCCGATCTTACCGAATCCTCACCGCAGCCTGACCGCTCGCCAACGATTTCGGCCGGGCCGGTTTCGTATACCCGATCAGTTGGCTTTGTCTCGAGGACTCATACATATGTCTTTCATTTCTGGATTCCGATCGCTCGTTCCCCTCGTCGTTGCGGCAGCCGTGCTGTGTCCACCGGTGGTGGGCGGCGCGGCTGCGCAAACGGCGGTCCCCGCGCACAAGCACTACGACGACAGCAAACCCGCGCCGGCGCCCGCGCCCGGCGCGCCGCTGGCGCCGCGGCTGCAGAACCTGGGCGTGCACACGTTCCCGGTCAGCACGAAGAACCCGCGCGCCCAGCTGTTCATGAACCAGGGCTTGAACCTGACCTACGGGTTCAATCACGCGGAGGCCGGACGCGCGTTTGCCGAAGCGGCGCGACTCGATCCGGCGCTGGCGATGGCCTACTGGGGCCAGGCGCTCGTGCTCGGTCCCAACATCAATGCCGCGATGGACGCGGCCAACGAGCCGAAGGCGTTGGAGCTGGTGCAGAAGGCGATGGCGCTGAAGGCGACGCCGCGCGAGCGCGCCTACATCAAGGCCCTCGCCGCGCGCTACACCGGACGCGCCGAAGATCGCCGCGCTGCGGATCGCGCTTACGCCACCGCGATGCGCGGCCTCGTCGAACAGTTCCCCGCCGACCTCGATGCGCGCACGCTGTATGCGGAGTCGTTGATGGACCTGCGTCCGTGGGGATACTGGACACGCGACGGCCGTCCGCACGACGAGACGCTCGAAGTGCAGTCGACGCTCGAGTTCGCGATCGCGAAACACCCGAATCACCCCGGAGCGCTTCACCTGTGGATTCATCTGTGGGAGGCGGCCGATCCGAAGCGCGCGGAAGCGGAAGCGGATCGCCTCGTGCCGTTGATGCCCGGCGCCGGCCACATGGTGCACATGCCCGCGCACATCTATCAGCGGGTCGGGCGTCACGCCGACGTCGTGCGAGTCAACCTGCTCGCCGCGAAGGCCGACGAAGACTACATCGCGCAGTGCCGCGCGCAGGGGATCTATCCGCTCGCCTACTATCCGCACAACCTCCACTTCATCTGGATGGGTGCATCGGCCAGCGGTCAGAAGACGCTGGCGATCGAATCGGCCCGCAAGCTGGCCGCGGCCGTGCCGCACGACGCGCTCGCGTCGGCCCCGATCCTCCAGGGCTTCCTGGTGGTGCCGTACTACGCGATGGTCCGCTTCAGCGAGTGGGATGCGATCCTCGCCGAGCCGGCGCCGCATCACGAGACCGCCTTCACGCGCGGCATCTATCGCTACGCGCGCGCGATGGCGCTCGTGAACCGGGACCGCGTCGAAGCTGCGGAGCGCGAGCTCGCAGGACTGCGGTCGGATGCGGCCGATCCGTCGGTCGCCGGACAGACGACGTTCTCTCCGAACACCGGCGTGTCGATCTTGCGCATCGCCGTCGAAGTGGTGGCGGGTGAGATCGCGCGCCGCCGCGGCAACCTCGATGAAGCGATTCAGCGGTTCGATCGCGCGGTGCGCTACGAGGATGCGCTGGTGTATCAGGAGCCGCCCGACTGGCACGTGCCGGTCCGGCAGAATCTCGCGGCGGCGCTGCTGGCGGCCGATCGCGCCGGCGAAGCGGAAACGGTGCTGTGGGAAGACCTCAAGCGCAACCCGGAGCACGGATGGAATCTCGCGCTGCTGTCGAAAGCGCTGAAGAAGCAGAACAAGCTCGAGGACGCGGCGCTCGTCGATGCGCGGTTCGCGAAGTCATGGCAGGGAGCGGATGCGGCGTTGTCGACGTCGATCCGGGAATAGTCATGGTGCACTTCACCGCCGCGCCCATGGCGCCCATCCTGACGGTCAGCGACGTGACGCTGCCCAACGGCGTCCGGCTCAGTTACACGCAGTACGGCCCGAAGCACGGCGACGCCGTCTTCCTGCTGCACGGGTATTCGGATTCGGCGTTCTCATTCAGCCGGATCATGCCGCTGTTGCCGTCTTCGATTCGGGCGATCGCACCCGACCTGCGCGGGCACGGCACGTCCGATCGGCCGGCGAGCGGTTACCGCATCGATGATTTCGCCGCCGACGTCGTCCAGATGATGGATGCGCTGCGCGTGCCGCGCGCCACGATCGTCGGCCACTCGATGGGCAGCTTCGTGGCGCAATCGATCGCGGAGCGCGCCCCGGAACGCGTGTCCGGCCTGGTGCTGCTTGGCTCAGCGCCCGTGCCGGCGAACCCCGGCATGTTCGAACTGCAGAAGGAAGTGAATCGCCTGACCGACCCGGTCGACCTCGAGTTCGTGCGCGCGTTTCAATACAGCACCATCGCGCAGCCGGTGCCCGAAGCGTTCATGGACGCGGCCGTCGCCAACAGCCGGAAGATGCCGGCGGCGATCTGGCAACTGGCCATGCGCGGCTTGATCGAGTTCAAGCCGGCCCTGCCACGGCCGAAGAGGCCGGTGCTGGTGATCGGCGGCGATCGGGATGCCGTATTTTCCGCCGCCGAACAGACGGCGCTCGCCGCCGAATACGCGGGCGCCGAACTGAACATCTTCGACGGC
>DASUSZ010000355.1:0-3213 GCA_036374815.1 Vicinamibacterales bacterium
GGCGGCCGGAACACCGCGACGACCAGCACCGGTGCGGCAACGGCGCCGACGCGTCCATCGGCGGTGGCGGTTGCCGGCGTGAATCGCCAGCGTTCGACCGTTGTGACAACGAAATCGAGATAGGGCGGCGTCAGCCGAACGCGGTTGACCTGCGACACCGCGCCTGCGGAATCGATCGTCAACTCCAGAACGACTTCGCCGCCACCGTGCGCGCGGGGTATGTTCGCCGCAACGCCGCCGTCGTACAGACGCGGCGCCGTTGGAGCCTGCCCGCTCGCGGCCGCTGCCGCGGCCACGATCAGCGCGGCGAGCGCCACCAGTTGGCGGCGCAGCGAGGTTGCCATGCCGACCTTTGAGCAAGAGCCGCGCCACCAATGCCGCATCGCCGGCAAGGCAACTCGCGCCGCCAGCCTGCGCTTGCCGAGGCCGCATTGGGAAAGAGTTCGCGCCGGCCACGCAACCTTCCCCAGCCGCGACGCACCGCGCGTTTCAAGTCCCTGCAACCCGCGGGGCTGAGCGCAGGTACGCCGATTGCCTTCGACAGACGGAAGGCGCGCGCACGTGTCGCCTGAGGAGCAACCATGAAGATCTCTGAATTGATGACACCTGACCCGGTGACCTGCGTGCCGGCCACGAACCTCGCGGAGGCCGCGGCGCTGATGTTGCGGGCCGACTGCGGCATCCTGCCGGTGGTCGAGGACGGCAAGCTGCGCGGCGTCGTGACGGATCGTGATCTGTTCATCGCGCTCGGCACGCGCGACCAGCGGCCGTCGGCGATTGCCGTGGCGGATGTCCTGCATCAGCCGGTGTTCAGCTGCAGCCCGGAAGACGACGTCGAGGTGGCGCTCGAGCTCATGAAGACGCACGCCATTCGCCGCGTGCCGGTTGCAGGATTCGGCGGCACGGTCCTCGGCATCGTCTCGATGAACGACATCATCCTCGCCGCCGGCAAAGCGAAGAAGTCGCCGCTCGCCGCCGGCGTGATCGACACGATGCAGTCGATTTGCGAGCACCATCGGCCGGCGCTGCGGATCGGCGCCGCCTGATCGGCGTCCGCCGGAACGGAGCCGGTCGCATGTCTCACGCGCGCCGCTACGCGGAAATCGTCACCGTCCTCGTCAGGTACGGTTTCGTCGACGTGGTGCGCAGGCTGCGTCTGACGCCGTACCTGAATGCCGGTCGACGCATGCTGGCGGCTGCGGGCACACCAACTTCGCTCGACGCCAACAAGGCCGAACGATTTCGTCTCGCCCTCGAGGCGCTCGGTCCGACCTTCATCAAGTTCGGCCAGGCACTCAGCATCCGGACGGATCTGCTGCCGGCCGATGTCATCACCGAGCTCACGCGGCTGCAGGACGACGTTGCCCCGCTGCCGGAGGGAACGTCCGAACGGGTTATCGGAGAAGCGTTCGGCCAGCCGCTCTCGACACTGTTTGCCTCGTTTGATGGCGTGCCGCTGGCGGCCGCATCGATCGCGCAGGTTCACGCCGCCACGCTTCCGAATGGAGAGACCGTTGCGGTGAAGGTGCGGCGCCCCGGGATCGAGAAAACGATCGAAGCTGACCTGGCGGTGCTTGCCGATCTCGCGCGGCTGGCCGAGCGCTATATCCCCGACGCGACGCTCTACAGCCTGACGGCGCTCGTCGACGAATTTGCGAGAACGATTCGCCGTGAGCTCGATCTCGCGCGCGAGGGCCGGCTGGTCGAGCGCGTCGCCAGCCAGTTCAGCGACGATCCGCGGTTGCGATTTCCTCGCATCCACTGGCCGTTGACGAGGCGCGAAGTGCTCACGATGGAATACCTCGACGGCGTGAAAGTTTCCGCCGTCGGTACCGCATCGGCCCCAGATCTCGACCCGGTAGCCGTGGCCAAGGCCGGAGCGGATTTCGTGTTCCGGCAGATCCTCGTGCACGGGCTGTTCCACGCCGATCCGCACCCCGGCAACATCCTCGTACTTCCGGGCAACGTCGTCGCGTTCGTCGATTTTGGGATCGTCGGCAGGGTCAACCGCTCGATGCGCGATCGGCTGGCGCGCGTGGTGCTGGCGATTGGCCGCCAGGATGCGGAGCGGCTCGCGGTAATCGTCAATGAGATCACGACGCCGCTGCGGCCCGTCGACATCAATCTGCTGACCGCGGATGTCGCCGAGATGCTCGACCTGTATGCGAGCGTGCCGCTCGGCGAGCTGTCGCTGCGCGACGTGTTCCGATCGATTACCGACACGATGGCGCGGCATCGCCTGCGGCTGCCGACCGACGTCATGCTGCTGATCAAGGCCGTCAGCACGATCGAAAGCGTCGGCTGCCGCCTCGATCCAACGTTTCGCGTCGTCGAGTACGCGACGCCGCACGTCGAAGCAATGCTGGCTGCCAAGCGGCGCCCGCGCGCGCTCGCGCGCCGGGTCGCGACCTCCAGCCACGAAGCGGCCAAGGCGCTGGCCGCCGTGCCTGCCAACGTCGCTGAGATTGTGGCGAAGGCACGCCGCGACGGACTCCGCGTCGAGTTCGTGCACAGCAACCTCGATCATTTCATCCGCGAAATGGATCGCTCGAGCAATCGACTCAGCTTCTCCGTCGTGATCGCGGCGATCGTGGTCGCATCGGCGATCGTGGTCCACGCCGCGGTCGGCCCGGTTGTCTGGGGCTATCCGCTATTGGGGTTGGTCGGATTCCTTACGGCCGGCTGGCTTGGCATCGGGCTGGCGATCGGCATCCTGAAATCCGGCCGGCTCTAGCCGGCGCGATCGAGCGTGTGACCGGCTGTGCTGCCATTCGCGACGACGTCGCGGGCGCGGTCGCAGACGTGTTGGCGCGCGCCGGAAGCATCGAGCCGATGCCAGCAGACCGAATCCGATCGCTCAGCGAGCTGCTGCAGGATCACCTCGACGCCCGCATCCGAGGCGTCACCTGACCGTCGCTCAACTCGCGACATCATTTCCGGTACCGACGTTTCGAGCCACAGGCCGAGGAACGGCACTCCGGCCGCGTGGGCCACGTGTTCGATCGCGGTGCGGTCTGACGCGTCGGCAAACACGGCATCGGCAATCGCGGCATGGCCGCTGCGTACGACCTGATTCGCGCGTGCCATGACTGCGGCATAGACCTGCCGCGACACCTCGGCGGTATAGCCTTCGGGACCAAGGCGCGTCAGCGGCGTCACGCCGCATATCTGCTTGCGAATGACGTCGCTGCGGATCACGACCGCGCCCGGCGG
>DASUSZ010000356.1:0-6641 GCA_036374815.1 Vicinamibacterales bacterium
GCTTCGGTTCGGCGATCTTCAGCACGCGCGGCTCGAGCGGACTGCCGCAGACCGGACAGAACCTGTACGACGGCGTGTCGTCGTGCGAGTGCATCCCCACAGTATAGAATTACAGGGATGTCGATATTGAAAGTGGCCCGCATGGGCCATCCCGTGCTGCGCGCGAAGGCGCGCACGGTGGACAAAGCCGAGCTGAAGAACCCGGTGTTCCAGCACTTCGTCGACAGCATGATCGACACCATGTACGAGTATTCGGGCGTCGGCCTGGCCGCGCCGCAGGTGCACGAAGGCCTGCGCGTGTTCGTCGCGATGCTCGATCCCGACGGCCGCGGCGAAGGCGATGCGGTGACGTTCGTGAATCCCGAGATCACGACGGTCGGCGATCAGACGGTTGAAGGGTGGGAAGGCTGCCTCAGCATCCCCGAAATCCGCGGCCGCGTGCCTCGCGCGCAGCACATCAAGGTGTCGGCGCTCGACCGTCACGGCAAGCGCTTCGATCTCGAGTTGAAGGATTTTCCCGCGCGCGTCGTCCAGCACGAGACCGACCATCTCGACGGCGTGCTGTTCTTCGATCGCATGAAGAGCTTCGAGTCGCTGACCTATCTCGAGGAGTTCTCGCGCTACCACACGCGCCACGGTGACGAAGACGAAGCCGATGAGTAGGACGGTCGTCGTCACCGGCGGCGGCCGCGGCATCGGGCGGGCGATCGCGCTGGCGTTTGCCGAGCCTGGCGCGCACATTGTCATCACCTCGCGCACCGAATCGCAGCTCCAGCAAACAGCCGCGGACATCCAGGCCAAGGGCGCGCACGCCACCGCCATTCCAATGGACGTGTCGGACGAAGCGAGCGTCGCGCACGGGTTCGGGACGCTCCACGGCGTCGTGAAGAACGTCAACGTGCTGATCAACAACGCCGGCGTCGGCGGTGGAGAAGTCGTCCAGGGATCCGATGTCGCACGCTGGAAGCAGACCCTCGATACCAATCTGTTCGGGATGTACCTGGTGACGCGGCAGATCCTTCCCCTGATGGCCGACGGCGGCCGCATCATCAACCTGTCGTCGGTACTCGGACGCTTCGGCGTGCCTGGCTACACCGCGTATTGCGCGTCCAAGCACGGCGTGATCGGCTTCACGCGCGCGCTGGCGCTCGAAGTGGTGAAGCGGACGATCACCGTGAATGCGATTGCTCCGGGATGGGTCGAGACCGACATGGCCGCGCTCGGCATGAACCAGGGAGCCAAGTACGCGAAGGTGACCTACGACGAATTCAGGGAGCAGCAGCTGTCGGCCGTGCCGATCAAGCGCATCATCGATCCCGCCGAGGTTGCCGCGTTGGTGAAGTTCCTGTGCAGTGCGGAGGCGTCGGCGATCACCGGGCAGACCTACAACATCTGCGGCGGTCAAACGATGGCCTAACGCTCCCGTTCCAGAATCGCTGTGCTGACGTCGAAGGCGATCCGGGCGCCGATGCCGCGGACGTCGTCTCGAGCGCCGCGATAGTCAGACACCCAGATCTTGCGATCGGTATTCGCGTCGACCAGTCGCGCCACCACCAGGATCTCGCTGGCCTCATCGTCGACGGATGCTTCGAGCACGTATGCCGACTTCAGCGCCGCCGCGATTTCGCTCATCGGGCGCCGCTGGCCTTCGAACTGCATGGCGCTGGTGTACGACGCCACGCTGATGGTGCCAAGCCGGGCCAGCTCGCTCGTCACCGCCTCCGTGATGAGAGCCGAATAGTTGCTGTTGTCGCCGCCGATCATGTTCGCCTCGAACGGCAGCACCGCCGCCGTCGGCCGCAGGTCGGGCGGAACGCGGCGATCGCGGCCAAGCCAGAACACCAGCGCGGTGATCGCGATGAGAAGCACTGCCGCGAGCGGAACGACCGCGCGCGATCGGTGTTGTCGCGGCGCTGCCTGCGCTGGGGCGATTACGGCCGGCGCCGGAGCGGCCGAGCGCTCGAAGGTGGCGGAATAGCCGCCTCTCGGCAGCCCGATGCGTACCCCCGATGCCGCGCCGTCGCCGTTGTAATACTCATCGAGCTTTGTCCGGAGTCGTCCCGCTTCGACGCGGACGATCGAGTCGAGGCGCGGATCGTATTTCTCATCGCGCTCGAACACCTCGACGCCGACGGAATACTCCTTCAGCTGATCGGTCTCGCCCGCCAGCGTCTTGTCGACGACGTAACGGAGCAGTTTGCTGACGCGGCCGGCGTTCGCGAAACCCTTCGAGGCGAGGATGCGATCAAGCTCGGTTCTGATCTCTGTCTCGGGTATCGCGGTCACTCGATCAGTATGGGCCACGGACGGCATGAAAAGCTGCGGCTCGCAGCTGGTGTAACCGTTGCAGCAACGGTAAGTTACTTCAATTCAGCGGCTTAGCGGCCAACACTGGCGGCGTGGGTCTCGTCCCACGACCCAGGAGGCAATCGCCATGACCACGCTGATTCGCTCGTTCGTCACCATCGCTGCAGTCGTTTTCTTCGCCGCTCCCGCGCTCGCCGGCCCACCGCTCATCTGCCATCCGTTCGAAACCTCGAGCGGCAAGTTGATCGCGTGGGGCGCTGGACCTGGTTGGAACACGCCCGACCGTTCGTATGACGTCAGGAAGCTCGTCGCCGACACCGGCGCGGTGCTGACGGAGGATGCGCCAATCCTGACGCGCATGGAGAACATGCGCCGGGCCACGATTTACGCGATGCGCGATCCGGTGGTGGCGCACGAGCTGCTGAAGACCGTGATGGCGCGCGCGCTCGCCACCAGCAACAACGGCACCGCCTGGTTCGATGCCGGCTACCTGATCGAGTCCTATAAGCAGGCCGCGCACCTGCGCGAGGATCGCAAGCCGGAGCTCCGCGCCTGGGCCGCGGTCGACGAAACCATCCGCGTCGACGGCTACAACTGGGTCAAGAAGGCAATGGCGATGAGCGCGCCGTCTACCCACCGCAGCCTTGGCGAAGGTGGGAGCGCCGAGATGGAATTTGCCGCGTCGCTGATGACGCAAGGCTCGATCGCGTCGGCGCATCGCGCGAAGGCGATCGCGGCGGCGCCGAAGGGATCGACGCTCGCGAAGAATCTTGCCTCATCGGCATTCCTATTCTGAAAAACGAAAGGCCGGCGCGAAAGCGCCGGCCCCTGGTTGCTGATTGCTGGTTGCTGATTGCTGATTGCTGGTTGCTGACAGCGACTACTTCTTCACGCCGGAGCCGCTCATCGTGAACTGGCCGCCGTTGATGTCGAACGTCACCTTGACCTTGTCGGTGCCGTCCGGAACGAGCGTGATCTCCGCGTCGAACGGGTTGCCCTGGAAGTTGCCGGCGAACTTCAGCACCAGGTCGTTGCCCTTCCTGGTGACGTCGGTGACCTTCTGCACATCGGGCTGCATCTGGTTCGAGAGCTCGGCGACGGCCTTGCCGCCCTCGTCCTTGAGCACCATCGACTGCTCGAATGGGCCCTGCGGCGAATCCAGCGTCAACGTCCACGAGCCCATGAACGCGCCGGCATCGGCAACGCTCAGTTGCGCGGCGAGATTGACCGAGAGCGCGAGTGCGAGCGCAACTGCCCCGAGAAAACGTGCCATGTGAATTGTCCTTGTTTAGGGCCGGTCTATCCGGCGCGGCAACGGATTCTACACTACTGTCGAGTCATTAGAAACACCGCGATGGAGCGTATAATTGCGTGCATTCCATGCCCGCTCTCGCGCTCGCCACTGCACCACCGAAGATCACTTTGCGATCGTCGCCCGCGGTTCCGTACGACGGCGCAATCGCGGCGGCCCGGACGTGTTACTCGCCTCGCGTCATCGAGAGAAGCGAAGTCACCGATAAACAGCGGGATTCGATAGGCCCGCTGACGTTCGACGGCGGCCACCACACGGTCTTTCAGCACGCGCATTTCGAGTTCGGCCTCGAGAACATTTCGCGGCAGCTCGTATGGAGCGTCCTGCACTCGTACCCCTTTTACAATTCCGAGCAGTCGAGCCAGCGCTACGTCAAGCTCAATGAGCCGCGCGCCTTCGTGCCGCCGCTCTCCGGCGAGGCGCTCGACGTCTACGAGCAGGCGGTGCTGCGGGCGTGGGACGCGTACTCGCAACTGTCGGCGCTGCTCAAAGACGATGCGTGGGCGATTCTCAAGGAGCTGCGCTACGTCCGCGACACCAACACGCCGGCGCGATTGAAAGCGGTCGAGCGCGAAGCCGAGAAGAAGGCGATCGAGACCGCGCGCTACGTGATTCCGATCGGCGCGTTCACCTCGATGGTGCACACCGTGTCGGGAATCGTGCTGCACCGCCTGCATCGCATGCTCAACGCCGGCGACGTGCCGTACGAAGCGGCGATGGTGATCGGCGCGATGGTCGACCTCGTCAAGGAAGTCGACCCGATGTTCTTCGAGAAGATCGGCTTCGACACCTTCGAGCGCGACACGCTGCCGGAGATGGGCTTCCCCGCGGCCACCTTGTCCGGCGATGCGTTTGCCGCCGAGTTCGATCGCCGTCTCGGCAACCGCGTGTCGCGGCTGCGCGACTGGTCGGCCGGCGCCGAGCGCGTCGTCGCCGATGCGGTGCGCTCGACGTTCGGCATCACCACCGCGGCGATGTCGGATGAAGAGGCGATCGATCGGGTGATGAACCCGGCGAAGAACAAGTACCGCGTCGACATGCTCGACGTCGCCTACCACTCGCCGATGATGCGCGCGCTCAATCACGCGAGCTACGTGTTCGAGAAGCGCTTGAGCCACACCGCCGATTCGCAGGATCAGCGCCATCGCATGGTGCCGGCGTCGCGGCCGATGATGACGCTTGCCGATACCACCGCGCCCGACTACATCACGCCGCGCCTGATCCGGCAGAATGCCGCCGCCCAGGCCGTCTACGAGCAGGCGATGATCGACGCGTGGTCGGCGAAGAACCGGCTGCTCGCGCTCGGCGTGCCGCTCGAGCACGCGCTCTACATCCTGCCGAACGCCAAGGCGCTGCGCCTGGTGGAGTCCGGATCGTTCATCGCGCTGCAGCACAAGTGGACCCTGCGCACCTGCTTCAACGCGCAGGAAGAGATCTACCTGGCGTCGATGGACGAGATCGCGCAGGTCCGCGCGATCCATCCGCAGCTCGGCCGCCATCTCGGGCCGCCGTGCGTGCTGCGCAACAAGATCGTGTCGCCGCGCTGCACCGAAGGCTCGCACTTCTGCGGCGTGCCGGTCTGGAACTCGTTCCCGAACGCCGAGCGCCGCCTCTAACGTGGCTGCCCTCTTGCCGTGGATAGCGCACGCTTACACGGCAACCGGCACGGTGTGGGCGTTTCTCGCCACGGCGATGACCTTCTCGCACGACTTCCGCGCCGCCTTCATCTTCCTCGTCATCGCCACGTTCGTTGATTCGACCGACGGCGTGCTGGCGCGCGCCTTCAAGGTCAAGGAGCGCATCCCGCATTTCGACGGCGCGCTGCTCGACAACATCATCGACTACATGACGTTCGTGTTCATTCCGGCGCTGATCGTCTGGCGCGCGGACCTGGTCGGCGCGTCGCTCGCGTTCCCGGTATGTGCCGCGATGCTGATGTCGAGCGCCTACGGATTCGCCCATGCCGCCGCCAAGATCGAGGAAGGCGATCACTTCTTCACCGGCTTCCCGTCCTACTGGAACATCGTTGTCGTCTATCTCTATATCCTGCAGCCGCGGCCGATCGTGAGCGCGATCATCCTGGTGGTGCTGGCACTGCTGGTGTTCGTGCCGATCCGCTACGTCTATCCGTCGCGGACCAGGACGTTCCAGAACGTGACGTTGTTTCTCGGCGCGACGTGGGCCGCGATCTTCGCGTGGATGATCTTCCGGCTGCCTGACACCGGCGGGCCGTGGACGGCGCTGTCGTTCGTGTTTCCCGTCTGGTACGTGGCGCTGTCGCTGTGGCTCCACGGCCGGGAGCGCGGCGCCCGCCAGGCGGGCGGCCCGGAAGCATAGTGTCGCCGCTCGTCATCATCTTCGTTACGGTCTTCATCGACCTGCTCGGCTTCGGCATCATCATCCCGCTGCTGCCGTTCTACGCGGAATCGTTCGGCGCGTCGGCATTCACGATCGGGCTGCTCGGCACCAGCTTCTCGCTGATGCAGTTCCTGTTCTCCCCGATCTGGGGGCGCTGGTCGGACAAGGTCGGGCGCAAGCCGATCATCCTCGTCGGCCTGATGGGCTCATGCCTTTCCTACATGATGCTTGCGCTCTCCAACTCGCTGGCGCTGCTGTTCATTGCCCGCATCATCGGCGGCATTGCCGGCGCCAACATTCCAACCGCCCAGGCCTACATCGCCGATGTGACGACGCCGGAAAATCGGGCGCGCGGCATGGGGATGGTCGGCGCCGCGTTCGGGCTGGGTTTCATTTTCGGTCCCGCCCTCGGCGGCATCCTGACGACGATCAGCCCGCAGACGCCGATGTGGTTTGCGTCGGCGCTGTGTCTCGCCAATTTCATCGCGGCGTGGTTCCTGCTGCCGGAATCGCGCTCGGCCAACGCGGTCACCAGGAACCTTGGCCGCCTCGAAGCGTTCCGTCACGCGGCGAGGAATCCGACCCTGTTGCTGCTGCTGGCGCTGTTCTTTCTCGTGACGCTGGCGTTTTCGGGCTTCGAGTCGACGTTCGCGATCTTCAGCGA